>JAFZVN010000064.1 GCA_017617805.1 Bacteroidaceae bacterium
CTATCTTTGTGGCGATTTTTTACTAAAAAGACAAAGATTATGCAAACGTATTGGGAACTGTTTCATAGCATGGACACTTGGGTGCAAGTGATCTGGGGATGTGCTGTCATTGGCTCCATCATCTTCATCGTGCAGATGGTACTGACGTTGATTGGTATGGACAGCAGCGACATGGATGTGGACTTTGACGGTGCCGACACGATGGATTTGGGTGGAGGCATTTCGCTGTTCAGCATCAAGAACTTCGTCAATTTCATCGTGGGCTTTGGCTGGGCAGGCGTCTGCTTTGGTGGAGCGATTGAAAACAAATGGTTGCTCACCCTCGTGGCTGTATTGGTGGGTGTGGCCTTTGTCTTTATGTTCTTCTTCATCAAGAAGCAGACAAAAAAACTGGAACACAATGGTGCCTTCGACATTTCTGACTGCGTAGGCAAGACCGTGGATGTCTATCTGCGCATCCCTGGCAACAAGGGTGGAAAGGGCAAGGTGCAAGTGAGCCTCAATGGTTCTGTGCATGAGTTCGAGGCCTTGACAGAAGGCGATAGCATCTTAAGCGGACAGAAAGTAAAAGTGGTGAGTGTCATTGATGGCTCCACAGTATTAGTAAAATAAATTGTAAAATCGTCAATAAATATGGTTTATCTTATCGTCGTAGCGGTGGTCGTAGCCATCGTTCTCTTGATTTCAATCATCAATCGTTACAGAAGATGTCCTTCGGACAAGATTCTGGTAGTGTATGGAACCACAGGCAACAAAGGCTCTGCCAAGTGTGTGCATGGCGGCGGTACCTTCGTATGGCCTATCATTCAAGATTATGCTTATCTGAGCTTGACGCCTATCAGCATTGATGCCAACCTCACCAATGCACTGTCTCGCCAGAACATCCGTGTCGATGTGCCTTGCCGCTTCACAGTCGGTATCTCCACTGACACAGAAAGCATGACTGCAGCAGCAGAACGTCTGTTGGGTCTCACCGCTGGTCAGATTCAGGAACTGGCTCGAGACATCCTCTTCGGTCAGCTCCGTCTGGTGATCGCCACCATGAGTATTGAGGAGTTGAACTCCGACCGTGACAAGTTCCTCGAGGCTATCTCCAGCAATGTGGAGGTGGAATTGAAGAAGATTGGTCTGCGTCTCATCAACGTGAATGTGACGGACATCAACGATGAGAGTGGCTATATCGAGGCATTGGGTCAGGAAGCTGCAGCCAAGGCTATCAACGAAGCCAAGGTACGTGTGGCAGAACAGGAGAAGTTTGGTGAAATCGGTAAGGCTGATGCCAACCGAGAGACCCGTATCCGTACTGCTGAGGCCAATGCGCAGGCTGTGCAAGGTGAGAACGAAGCCAAGGTGCAGATTGCCAATTCTGATGCAGACCGCCGTGAGCGTGAGGCTGAGGCTCAGCGTAAGGCTATCGCAGCCGAGAAGGTGGCAGCAGCAAAGGCACTTGAAGAGGCTTATTCCGCTGAGCAGAAGGCCGAGGAAGCACGTGCCAACCGTGAACGTGCCACTCAGAGTGCCAACGTGCTCGTAAGTCAGGAGATTGAGAAGAAACGTAAGATCATCGAAGCTGAAGCCGAAGCAGAAAAGATTCGTGTGAATGCGAAGGGTGAAGCTGATGCAGCATACGCCAAGATGGAAGCTGAGGCACGAGGTCTCTTCGAGATTCTGAGCCGTCAAGCACAGGGTTATGACAAGATGGTGCAGGCCGCAGGTGGCGATGCCAACAAGGCTTACATGCTCTTGCTCTTGGAGAAGTTGCCAGAGCTGGTAAAGACCCAAGTGGAAGCCGTCAAGGGCATCAACATCGATCATGTTACCGTTTGGGATTCAGGCAATTCAGCAGATGGAAAGGGCAGCACTGCCAACTTCCTCAGCGGCTTGATGAAGAGCGTTCCTCCACTTCAGGAACTCTTCGACCAGGCAGGACTCGCACTCCCTGAGTATTTGGCCAAGAAGAAGGAAGAACCTGCTACTGAGGATGAAGATATCGAATAAGATGAAGAATCACAAAAAAATACTTTATGTAGTGCTCGCGGCATGTGCCGTGAGCATTTCCTTGTTCACAGCCACCAGCTGCAGCGATGGCGAGACCTATGCGGAGAAGAAGGATAAGGAGAAGAAGAACATAGCGAGATTCCTGCAAGACAACGATTTTGTAGGCAAAATCAATGTGATTGAAGAAGAGCAGTTCTACAAGCAGGACAGCACCACTGATGTATCTAAGAATGAGTTTGTCCGCTTCGACGACGATGGTGTGTACATGCAAATTGTTCGCAAGGGCAATGGCCCCACGATGGTCGAGCTGGCTAAGGAACGGAAAGACTCCACTGTCACCCGCCCCTTGCTCTGCAAGTTCCTCGAATACGACATTGAGAACGCCGACACCACCTACTCCAACATCTACATGCCGAGCATCAACGATGAGATGCTGTGTACTTACAGCCATTATGGCCGCAGCTACTCAGCTTCATTCACCGAAGGCGTCATGCTGAGCAAATATAGTTCTGTGGTGCCCAAGGGATGGCTCAAGCCCCTCGACTACATCCGTCTGACGAAGGTGGCAGGCGAGGAAGCCAAAGTGCGTCTGATTGTGCCCCACTCTTCTGGCACCACTAACGCCTCTGGCAAGGTCATGCCCTTCTACTACGAAATCACATATCAGATTCCACCCAATTATTAATGCCGTAAATTGTAAAATTGTAAATAAATCTATGAGTTTAATCAAATCTATTTCTGGCATCCGAGGCACCATTGGTGGCCGTGCCGGAGAGGGACTGAATCCCCTCGACATCGTCAAGTTCACCAGTGCCTATGCTACCCTTATCCGTCGCACCACCAAGATTGAGAGCAACAAGATTGTGGTGGGTCGCGATGCACGCATCTCAGGCGAGATGGTCAAGAACGTAGTTTGTGGTACCTTGATGGGCATGGGCTTCGATGTGGTCAATATCGGCCTTGCTTCCACTCCCACCACAGAGATTGCTGTTACGATGGAGGGTGCTTGTGGTGGCATCATCATCACAGCCAGCCACAATCCTCGTCATTGGAATGCCCTCAAGCTCCTCAACGAGAAGGGCGAGTTTCTCAATGCAGCCGAAGGCAACGAAGTGCTGAAAATCGCAGAGGCAGAAGACTTCGACTTTGCTGATGTGGATGGATTGGGCAAGTACATCGAGAACAACACCTACGACCAAAAGCACATCGATATGGTGCTTGGACTCGACCTCGTGGATGTGGAGGCCATCAAGAAGCAAAACTTCAAAGTGGCTTTCGACAGCATCAACTCCGTAGGTGGCATCATCCTCCCCAAACTCTTCCAAGCGCTCGGCGTGGAACAAGTCACCCCACTCTATGCAGAACCTACAGGTGATTTCCAGCACAACCCTGAGCCACTGGAGAAGAACCTCTCCGATATCATGGGACTCATGGCTAAGGGAGGCAACGACGTAGGCTTTGTGGTGGATCCTGATGTCGATCGTCTAGCATTCATCTGCGAAGACGGTAAGATGTATGGTGAAGAATACACCCTCGTCACAGTGGCAGATTACATCCTTAAGCACACTCCTGGCAATACTGTCAGCAACCTCTCTTCCACTCGTGCCCTGCGTGATGTGACTCGCAAGTACGGCCAACAGTACAATGCAGCCGCTGTGGGTGAGGTGAACGTGGTGACGAAGATGAAGGAAACCAATACTGTGATTGGTGGTGAAGGTAATGGTGGAGTCATCTACCCTGCAGCCCACTATGGACGTGATGCGTTGGTAGGTATCGCTCTCTTCCTCAGCTATCTGGCACACGAACGTGAGGCCAAGCCAGGACTCACTGTTAGCCAACTTCGCGCCACCTATCCCAACTATGCCATCGCCAAGAACCGTATTGACCTCGATGCTTCCACCGATGTGGATGCCATCCTTGCCAAGGTCAAGGCCATGTACACAGGCCAAGACGGCATTGAGGTGAACGACATTGATGGCGTGAAGATTGACTTCCCCGACAAGTGGGTACACCTGCGCAAATCCAACACCGAACCCATCATCCGTGTCTATTCCGAAGCCTCCACCATGGAAGCTGCCGATGAGATAGGCAAGCAGATCATGGATGTGGTCTATTCGATGAAATAAACCACCACCCTACTTAAACATAAAGAACCAGCACCCCAATTAGGGCGCTGGTTCTTTATATTATTTGCTGATAACACAAAAAACAGCCAATTAAAAGTATCATTCCCAGCCCAAGGCGGAAGCACCAAGCACAGCGGCGTTGGCATTCATCAGCGAGCTGACGAGGAACTTGGCTTTTCCTCGGAAGATGGGCATAACGGCCTTGTCATAGGAATCCTCAATAGGTTTCATAATGAGGTCGCCTGCTTTACAGAGACCTCCGAAGAAGATGAAAGCTTCTGGAGACGAGAAAGCTGCAAAGTCTGCACATGCCTCCCCCAACATCTTACCTGTAAACTGGAAGATTTCGTTGGCCACCTCATCACCCTTGCCTGCGGCGATGGATACATCGAGTGACTCGATTTCTTCCGCTGGTTTGTCACGAAGCAGGGATGGACGGTCGGTGTTGGCAAGAATCTCACGTGCTGTACGTGCCACACCTGTTGCAGAGCAATAAGCCTCAAGACAACCAGTACGTCCACATCCGCAAAGACGGCCTTCCTTACCACGCACCATCGTCACATGACCCAGTTCGCCAGCAAAGCCGTCGTGTCCGTAGAGCAGTTGTCCATTCACGACGATACCTGAGCCTACACCTGTACCAAGGGTGATGACAATGAAGTTCTTCATGCCACGGGCAGCTCCATAAGCCATCTCACCCATCGCAGCAGCATTGGCGTCATTGGTGATGCGAACTTTGAGAGGAGTTGACAGTTGACAGTTGACAGTTGACAGTTTGTCGGAGAACATTTGGGCAAGGGGGACTACGCCGTTGTGAGCCCATGAGAGGTTGGGAGCAAACTCGATGGCTCCCGAGTAGTAGTTGGCATTGGGAGCACCGATGCCCATGCCTGCAATCTTGTCGAGACCACCCACTTGAGCAATGAGAGGTTTGAGACATTCCACACCTGCCTCGACAAAAGCATCAGCTGTCTGGTAGGCTTGTGTCTTGATAGAATCCTGTGCCACGATATCACCACGTGCATCGACGATTCCGAAAACAGTGTTGGTACCTCCGAGGTCAACACCTATCACATAAGGTTTCTGTGTATCCATAAAGATATTTACTATTTGACGATTTACTATTTACAATTTAGCGTTCTTTAATTAAGAATTCTCGGCAAAGATAGGGATTTTTCATTTATTTTGTGTACCTTTGCAAAATATTTTATCAGATTACATCGGAAAAGATGAAAAAGATAGTTCTTTTTATGCTCAGTTTTCTCAGTTTGCTTGCCATTCGAGCACAACAGTCTGCATTTGACATCGACTTGTGGCCTGAAGGTCTGCCCAATAGCAATGGCATCGATAAGACACAGCCTTTCGATGACTCGAAACAGAACTTCAAGCCTTCCATCCGTGTGTTCCTGCCCGAGGCTGCCAAAGCCACTGGACGGGCAGTGGTGTGCTGTCCTGGCGGTGGTTACAGCCATTTGGCTATGGATCATGAGGGTTATGATTGGGCTTCCTTCTTTAACGAAAGGGGTATTGCGCTGATTGTGTTGAAGTATCGTATGCCTCATGCCAACGCGGATGTGCCCATCAGCGATGCGAAAGAGGCGCTCAGAGTGGTGAGGGAGAACGCGGCAAAATGGAATATCGACCCTAAGAAGGTGGGCATCATGGGTTCGTCAGCAGGTGGGCACTTGGCTTCGACAGTAGCAACCCATAGCGACTCGCTCACAGTGCCTGCTTTCCAGATTCTTTTCTATCCTGTTGTCACTTTCGACTACCAATACACCCACAAAGGCAGCCGACATGGGTTGATTGGGGAACAGGCTTCTCAAGAGATGGTGGACCTTTACAGCAACGAACTGCAAGTGACTCGTCAAACACCACCTACCATCATGCTTCTCAGTGACGATGATCGTGTGGTTCCTTCACCCAACAGCGTGAACTACTATCTGGCTCTGAAGAAATGTGGCATCAAAGCCACGATGTGCATCTATCCTTCAGGTGGACACGGTTGGGGAATTAGGGAGAATTTCAAGTACCATAGGGAGATGATGAATGACTTAAGCGCTTGGCTGGAAAGTTTTAAATAAAATTGAAAAATTAAAAAATTGAAAAATTGAAGTTGCCATGCGGCATGTTAGCCTAGAACTTCAATCTTTCAATCCTTCAATCCTTCAATTCTATCATCATGATTTTACAAGCAATACCGCAGATGCCACAGATGCCCGAACTGAACTTCCAGGACTGGATGAAGGATGTGGGTGTGTTTGAGGAAATGATGAAAGGTTTCCTGATTGGTGTGCTGGCTTCGGCACCTATGGGACCTGTGGGCATCCTCACCGTTCAGCGCACCCTGAACAAGGGACGTTGGGAAGGATTTGCCACAGGCATTGGTGCCAGCATCAGCGACATCATCTATGCCGTCATCACGGGTTACTTCATGTATCTCGTAGTAGATATCATCGAGGATCCTATCATCGCCTTGTGGATCAAGGTGATAGGTTCTGCCCTGCTGTTTGCTTTCGGTATCTACACATACCGAAGCATTCCCAAACAGAAGGTGGTAGATAGGGCTGCGCCCTTGGAGGTGAAGAACAAATTGAATGGATTCGTCATCTCGGGCTTCATCATCACGGTGTCCAACCCGCTGATTATCTTGCTGTTTGTGGCATTGTTCGGTCAGTTCACCTTCATTCTGGCTGGTAACTGGATTGTGCAGACGGTAGGATATATCTTCATTGTGGTGGGCGCATTGGCTTGGTGGTTTGGACTGACTTGGATTGTGGATAAGGTACGTGCCCGTTTTAGTCATCAAGTATTATGGCGCATCAACCGCATCATCGGCATCATTGTGATGGTGGTCAGTGCAATTATGATTGTGTATGCCTTGACTGGACACACCTTCCATTACATTCCGTTTGGATCGGATCCAGGGGTAGAGTTGTTTGAGTGAAGAAGGGGTTGCGATAAAATCGCAAGAGAACAGACAGGACATAATATAATAATAAGATGTATATAGCGGAACAACTGAAAAAGAAGAGTGTGGCAGAATACCTGCTGTACATGTGGCAAGTGGAGGATACCTTGCGTGCCTATGGGCTGGATGTGGAGAAGATGGCAGCAGAGTATATTCCGCAGTTTGGATTGGATACAGAGAAGGGGCAGGAACTGAAGGGCTGGTATGAGAGTTTGGTGCAGATGATGCGAGAAGAAGGAGTGACAGAGATGGGACATCTGCAAGTGAACAAAAATATCCTTATCTTGCTGAACGACTTACATGCCCAACTCTTGAAGTCGAGCAAACACCCCTTCTATTCAGCAGCGTATTACAAAGCTTTGCCATTTATCGTGGAGTTGAGGGGGAAGAGTCAAGAGAGTCAGGAGAAGGGAGAAATTGAGAATTGCTTCGATGCATTGTATGGCATGATGCTATTGAGGGCACAGAAGAAGGAGGTATCGGTAGAGACAGCTACAGCAATTGATCATATCGCTAAGTTCATCGGTTTGCTGAGCGAGTATTATAAGAAGGAGAAAGAGGGAGAAATAGAATTTTGATAGTAGGGAAAATAAATTTTGAAAGTTTAGAAATATTTTTTGGAAGTTGCAAAATATTTTTTCAAACTTTAGAAATTTTATTTGATCGTAAGGAAAAATAAAAGGAATAGTTAGATATGAGGATTTTAGTAACTGGATGTAACGGGCAACTCGGCAACGAAATGCAGTTGCAGGCGAAAGAAAACCCACAGCACGAGTACTTCTTCACGGATGTGGTCATCCCAGAAGGGTCTGTGGCACAAAAGTTAGACATCACTAACGAGATCGAAGTGGAGGCTTTCGTGAATGATAACCAGATTGACTGCATCGTGAACTGCGCTGCATTCACGGCTGTGGATAAGGCGGAAAGCAATGAGGAACTGTGCAATCTGCTCAACAACATCGCTCCTGGCTATCTGGCCAAGGCTGTGGGAAAGCGAGGTGGAAGCATGGTTCAAATCAGCACGGACTATGTATTTGACGGAACCAGTTACAAGCCCATGACAGAGGAACTGCCCACATGTCCCAATTCGGTGTATGGACGTACGAAGTTGGCTGGTGAGGAAAGTGTGAAGGCGAACTGCAAGGATTACCTCATCATCCGTACGGCTTGGTTGTATTCCACCTTTGGCAACAACTTCGTAAAGACCATGATTCGTCTGGGGAAGGAGAAGCCTGAGCTGGGTGTCATCTTCGACCAAGTGGGCACGCCTACCTATGCGAGGGATTTGGCTACCGTCATCTTCGTCGCCATCAACAAAGGCATCGTTCCAGGCATCTACCACTTCTCCAACGAAGGTGTGATTTCTTGGTATGACTTCACAAAAGCAATACATCGCATTGCTGGCATCACCACATGCCATGTACGTCCCCTTCATACGGAAGAGTACCCAACTCCTGCAGCCAGACCTCATTATTCTGTGTTGGATAAAACGAAAATTAAGAGAACGTATGGACTTGAAGTGCCTTATTGGGAGGATAGCTTGAGGGAGTGCGTGGAGAAGTTGCGATGAAATCGCAACATATTAGACAAATAAATAATTGAGAATGAACGAAATAGAAAGAAGAAGGACATTTGCGATTATCTCGCACCCGGATGCGGGTAAGACGACGCTGACAGAGAAACTGCTGCTTTTTGGCGGACAGATTCAGGTGGCAGGTGCCGTGAAGAGTAATAAGATCAAGAAAACGGCAACGAGCGACTGGATGGAAATCGAGAAGCAGAGAGGTATCTCTGTGAGTACCTCCGTGATGGAGTTTGACTACCTGCCCCCACACGTGGATCAGAATCTGCCACCTTACAAGGTGAATATCCTCGACACGCCTGGTCACCAAGACTTTGCGGAAGATACCTTCAGAACGTTGACGGCAGTGGATTCAGCCATCATCGTGATAGACGGAGCCAAAGGTGTAGAGGCACAGACGAGGAAGCTGATGACAGTGTGCCGCATGAGAAAGACGCCTGTCATTGTGTTTATCAACAAGATGGACCGTGAGGGTAAAGACCCCTTCGACCTGTTGGACGAGGTGGAAAGCGAATTGCAAATCAAGGTGCGTCCACTCTCTTGGCCTATCAACCAAGGTGCCCGATTCAAGGGTGTCTATAATATCTACGAGGAGAATCTGAACCTCTTCACCCCCAACAAGCAGATGGTGACGGAGAAGGTGAACGTGGATATCCATTCGAAAGAGTTGGAAGAGCGTGTGGGCGAACAGGATGCGGAAAAGCTGCGTGAAGATTTGGAGATGATTGATGGAGTGTATGACACCTTCGACGTGAACACCTATTTGGAGGCAGAAGTGGCTCCCGTCTTCTTTGGTTCGGCACTGAATAACTTTGGTGTACAGGAATTGCTGGATTGCTTTGTGGAAATAGCTCCCAATCCACGACCCACAACTGCCGAGGAGCGTATGGTGCAACCCGAAGAGCCCAAATTCACAGGCTTCATCTTCAAGATTACAGCCAACATCGACCCCAACCACCGTTCTTGTACTGCATTCTGTAAGGTCTGCTCTGGCAAGTTTGTCAGAAATGCTCCTTACCTGCATGTGAGGAACGGAAAGACAGTACGTTTCTCCAGTCCTACGCAGTTCATGGCACAGCGCAAGAGCACCATCGACGAAGCTTATCCTGGCGACATCGTGGGTCTGCCCGATAACGGCATCTTCAAGATTGGCGATACTTTGACAGAAGGTGAGCTGCTGCATTTCAAGGGCTTACCCAGCTTTTCGCCTGAGATGTTCAAGTATATTGAGAATGCCGACCCGATGAAGACCAAGCAGTTGGAGAAGGGCATCAACCAGTTGATGGACGAAGGTGTGGCTCAGTTGTTTGTGAATCAATTCAACAATAGAAAGATTATCGGTACTGTGGGACAATTGCAGTTTGAGGTCATCCAGTATCGTTTGGAGAATGAATACAATGCCAAGTGTAAGTGGGAACCAGTGAGCCTGTACAAGGCCTGCTGGATAGAAAGTGATGATGATGCCGAACTGGAAGCCTTCAAGAAGAGGAAGTATCAGTATATGGCGAAGGACAAGGAGGACAGAGATGTGTTCTTGGCGGATTCTAATTATGTGCTGCAGATGGCGCAACAAGATTTCAAACATATCAAGTTCCACTTTACAAGCGAGTTTTAGAAGAGTTGAAAAATTGAAGAATTGAAGTAGTATGTTACAAGACGAGGTTAAGAAGGCGATAGAAGTGATGAGGGCGGGAGGAGTCATCCTCTACCCTACTGACACAGTGTGGGGCATCGGCTGTGATGCCACCAACGAAGAAGCTGTGAAGAAGGTATTTGCCATCAAGAAACGCGAAGACAGCAAGGCTCTTATCTGTTTGGTGGATAGCGACATACGCCTGCAGCGTTATGTGCGCAATGTGGCAGATGTCACCTGGGATATGATTGAGTTGAGCGAAAAACCTCTCACCGTCATCTTCGACAACGTGACCGGTCTTGCGCCCAATGTGGTAGCTGAGGATGGGAGTGCTGGCTTACGCATCACGAAAGAGGAATTCAGCAAAGAACTGTGCTTCCGTTTCCAGAAGCCCATCGTGAGCACCAGTGCCAATATCAGTGGCGAACCCACCCCTCGCACCTTTGACGAGATCAGTGACGAAATCAAGAACGCTGTGGATTATGTGGTGAAGTACAGTCGTCAGAGTCGCGAGAAACATAAGCCCAGCAGCATCATCAAAATGGATGCCAACGGACAGTTCACCATCATTCGAGAATAATCCAGAACATCATCGTAGTAGCACATGAATTTCATCGGCATCAGAAGAAAAGAAATCACACTCATCAACTTCCTGACGGAGTGGTTGAAGGGTGACCATTCAGAGCGGCAAATCACTCTGATGATCAGTCTGATGGTGGGTGTGTGTACGGGCTTGACCGCCTTCGTACTGAAATGGCTGATTGAGAAGGTGAAGGACTTGCTGACCTCTGGGTTTGCAGTCGATAACATGAACCTGCTCTATCTCGTCTTTCCCGCTGTGGGTATTCTGCTGTCAATGGTGTTTGTGAACTATATCGTGCGTGGCGACATCAGTCATGGAGTGACGAAAATTCTTTATGCGATGTCGCGAGGCAGGAGCCGCATCAAGTCTCACAACAGATGGTCAAGTGTGATCGCCAGTGCCATCACCATCGGATTTGGTGGTTCCGTGGGAGCCGAGGCACCGATTGTGTTGACAGGTGCAGCTTGGGGATCAGATTTGGGCAAGCGCTTCCATCTTCCCCCAAAAACCTTGATGCTCCTTGTAGGTTGTGGTGCTGCAGGTGCCGTTTCGGGCGTATTCAAGGCTCCTATTGCAGGTCTTGTTTTCGTGCTCGAAGTGCTGATGTTGGACTTGAGTTTCTCATCGTTGTTGCCGCTGTTGATAACCAGCATCACCTCCGTATGCGTCTCGTATGCCTTCTATGGAACTGCCCCCCTCTTTGACTTCAACCTCAACAAGGCGTTTACCATCGATATCATTCCTGGTTGTATTCTCTTAGGCATTGCCTGCGGATTGGTCAGCCTCTATTTCACTCGCACCATGAACTGGTTCGAGGGTCTCTTTGCGAAAATCCATCGGAAGCGTTATAAGTTCCTCTTGGGTGCAGTAGTGCTGGGTGTGTTGATTTACTTCTTCCCAGTGATGTATGGTGAAGGTTATGACGTCATCAATCAACTCATGAATGACACGTCTGAGATGGAAATCATGCACAACACCATCTTCTATGGAAAAGAGGGTGATCTGCTCATCTATTTGGGTCTGGTGCTTCTCTTCAAGGTGTTTGCCACCACTGCCACCAATGGAGGTGGAGGATGTGGTGGTGTGTTCGCACCCAGCCTCTTCCTTGGTGGTATCGCAGGCTTCATCTTTGCCAACCTTTGGGACATGGGCTTTAGCCTGACGATGGGTGATGCAGGTTATGTGTCGCCGAGGAATTGCGTACTCTATGGAATGGCAGGATTGATGTCGGGCGTGATGCATGCGCCCCTCACAGGCATCTTCCTAATTGCTGAACTCACAGGAGGTTACGATCTTTTCGTACCTCTGATGATTGTATCCGTAGTCTCCTATCTGACCATCCACCTCTTTGAGCCTCACAGCATTTACGCCATGCGTTTGGCGCGTCGAGGTCAGCTGCTCACGCACGACAAGGACAATGCCATCCTGACCGTCCTGAACCTCGAATCACTTATCGAACGGGATTACAAACCCGTCACAGCCGATATGCCTTTCAACAAATTCGTGTCCACGATCTCCGAGTCCCATCGCAACATCTTCCCTGTGGTTTCTTCCAGCGGAAAACTGTTAGGTGTGGTGTCACTCGATTCTGTTCGCCTCTATATCTTCCGTCCTGAACTTTATCGACAATATACCGCTGGACAATTCATGAAAGATCCACCAGCAGTGCTGATGGTGAATGACTCGCCTAAGGTGGCGCTGGAGAAATTCAAGGAGACGAAAGCGTGGAACCTGCCCGTGGTGGATGAACAGCACCACTATCTGGGGTTCGTCTCCCGTTCAGGTCTCTTCACCAGATATCGTGAGACTTTGATTAAGTTTAGTCAAGAATGATGAGGGGGAGAGGTTAATGATTAGAGGTTTTATAGATTAAATATGAGTAAAGAAGATTTGAGGATTGTATATATGGGCACGCCCGATTTTGCTGTCGAGAGCCTTCGTGCCTTAGTGGAGGGTGGTTACAACGTAGTGGCTGTGATCACGATGCCTGACAAACCTGTGGGTCGTCACGGCAGTGTGCTTCAACCCAGTCCTGTGAAGCAATATGCTGTAGAACACGGACTGAAGGTTTTGCAACCAGAGAAGCTCAAAGACCCAGAGTTTGTGGAGGAACTGCGTCAACTGAAAGCTGACCTTCAGATTGTTGTCGCTTTCCGTATGCTGCCCGAGGTCGTATGGAGCATGCCCCCCTTGGGGACTTTCAATGCCCATGCCAGCCTCTTGCCTAAATATCGTGGTGCAGCCCCTATCAACTGGGCTGTCATCAATGGAGAGACAGAGACGGGTATCACCACGTTCTTCCTTAAACACGAGATTGATACGGGGGACATCATCCAACAGGTACGTATCCCTATTGCCGACACCGACAATGTGGAAGTAGTGCATGACAAGCTGATGGTGTTGAGTGGGCAGTTGGTCACTGAGACTGTGGATAATATCATCGCAGGAACTGTCACTTCCATCCCACAAGACCAATTCAAGGATGTTCCACTTACCCCTGCACCCAAAATCTTCCGCGAGACTTGCCGCATCGTCTGGAACCAACCCACCAAGAAAGTCTATGACTTCATTCGTGGCCTATCGCCCTACCCTGCAGCTTGGACAACCTTGGAGGGGAAATCCGTCAAGATTTATGAAACAGAGAAAGAATTTTCGAAACCCTCAAACAAGCCAGGCATCATCGAGACTGACGGCAAGACTTCTCTTCGTGTAGCCACAGCCGACGGATGGCTCAACATCAAGGTGCTACAGCTCGAAGGAAAGAAGAAAATGCCTGTGGAAGACTTGTTGAGAGGGCTAAAATTGGGAGAAAACGCATTTTTTGTGTAAAAAATTTGCATTATTCAGATAAAAGCCGTTACTTTGCAACGTCGTTTGACAAAATTAAAGGAATATTAACGCTTAAAAAACTTATTGCCTATCGAGAAATCATTACGCTAAATCAATTTAACAAGGCATAATGAAACACTTAGCTGAACTCACCGACGAGCAGTTGGTCGGTCTGTACGCATTAGGTAATAATAGTGCATTTGACACTTTGTTGAAGCGCTACGAGCAGAAGGTATTCTCTTATTTCCTCTACTCAGTAAAAAGTCAAGAACTCGCAGAAGACCTCTTCCAAGATGTCTTCATCAAGATTATTGTGCGCCTCAAGAGTGGCCAATATGAAGAGAACGGCAAATTCTCTTCGTGGTTGATGCGCATTGTGCATAACCACCTGATCGACCACTATCGCACCACCCCCACCGAAAAGATTCTTTCCAACGATGATTCGGAAGTTGACCTTTTCAGCCAAGCAGAAATCGCCGTCAACGAGAATCGTGAACAGGAAATCATGGATCAGCAGACCCTGCAAGAGGTGAAGGAACTCATCGCCATGTTGCCCGACTCTCAACGTGAGGTGCTGATGATGCGTGTGTACGATGAACTTTCCTTCAAGGAAATCGCAGAAAAGACCAATTGCAGCATCAATACTGCCCTTGGTCGTATGCGTTATGCCATTCTGAACCTTCGCCACATGGCTTTTGAGCGTGGCATCAGCATGGCTTCGTAATAAACAGTTGCTTAGAAAGTCTTTTCTTCTGTCCTCCTCTCAATGACTCGGATGCCATCTAACGAGAGGAGAATGCCGTTGGGAGCTTGGTTGAGCAGGGATTTCTCTTCCTTTTGCAAATAGATGGGATAATCCTTGCCCAACGGAAGGATTTTGAGTTCCACGTGCTTGCCCACGAGGTCAGAGAGACGTACCAGCATGGGCTTACCGTTCCAGAAGTTATCTTCCACCAATTGGCCATCCGCATAGACGCGCGCCACATCACCTCGATACTTGATCTCCAAATACAAATCGAGGTTTTGGTTCAGTTCCTTGAGGTTGCTGATCACCCATACAGCAGCTTTCTCAAAGTCGCTCTCAACAGGTTGTGACGCCACCTTCTGACTGCCCATCTTCACCTCACGTAACCCACCATTTTCCTGAGTCAACACATAGTTGACTTTGGTGGGGAGTTCTTTCCACATTTCTTCCATGATGCGTTCACCGTCTTGATAGAGAATGCCATCAGAGTAGTAGAGTTTGTCGCCAATCTTGTAGGCTGTGTAGGCTTTCTCTCGCGAGAGTACGCAGAAAGTCACGCCTTTCTCCTTGAAGGGCTTGTTGAGTTTGGCTGTGATGACCTTGCCATCGATACAGATTTGCGGTTTCTTTCCCTCGATAGCAATGAAGTAGAAGATGCCATCGGCTTGACAGAAGGGCTCTACGGTGGCCCAATTGATAAAAGTTGAGAGTTTAGTGTTTAGAGTTGAGAGAGGCCAATCACGAGGAGTGACATACGAGGCGCCTTCTTCGTTGAGGATGCGCACATAATCATTGAAGAACTCGAAGCATCCACGACGGGCATAATGTTCACTTAACGTATCTACATCCATCTGACTCAGAAGATGACCCCAATCAGCGAGGAACTGGTGGAGGAGTCGGCTTTCGTTCCAAGAAACAGAGTTGGGCTGCCCCATTTCACCCAAGAGCGTCTGGAAGTCGTAAGTCATGTGGGGCATATCGTTGTAGTTGGTCACTTTCGTGGCTTGTGTCTCTGCCATCGTGTGCTTGGGGTTGTAAGGGTTCGTGCCACCATGATACATATAGTAGCCTGGCAAGTTGGAGCCAGAACCTAACTTACAGATAGCCAATGGCTTCACCTCTCGTCCACTCATATTGATGCGTCGATGATAAGAAGGCATCATGCCACCCCCCAATTCACAAGTGAGGTAGGGGTAGGAGAGGTCTTTCTCCTCCATCTGCGTGTCTTGATTGGCTCCAAGAGCTTCGGTGGCGATGACTGCAGACAGACGTGTGTCCTTCATGACAAAGGCATTCTTATAGTCGCCTGGCATATCGGTCAAGACTCTGTCCCAAAAGCCATCGGCATAATCGCCATAGAGGGGCAGCAATTTGCCGAACTCCTCGTTGCCGTTCAGTTTTGGCCAACCCGTACGGGTGTAGAAGGGAGTATCAAAGCCTGCCTCTACAGCTAAGTCTTTCAGTGCCATATAATAAGACCAGGGACCTCGGCACTCGTTCTCTATCTGCACACCCACTATGGAACCGCCTTGTTTCCAAAGCAAACCATCCACCTGCGAGAAGATATTGTTGTAGAGATTCCGTGTGGCAGCCATGAATCCAGGTGCTTGCGACCTCAACTTAAATTGCTGAGGGTCACGTTCTGCTTTGTCTGTGAGCCATACAGGGAAACCACCCTGATACACCTCACCGTGACAGAAAGGACCGATGCGCAGCACAACAGGCATCTTCTCCTCACCACAAATCTCGATGAACTTACGCAGGTTCTTGTTGCCGTTCCAGTTCCATTGCCCCTCTTCTTCCTCATGATGAATCCAAAACACATACGTGGCGATGACGGTGATGCCACCAGCTCGCATCTTCTGGATCTCACGTCGCCATTCCTGTTCAGGCACACGGGCATAATGTATCTCGCCCATCACAGGCAGCACGTGCTTCCCACCGATGATGAAGCCTCGGCTATCGACCTCAAACTTCACCCCCTCAGGATTCACGTTTGTGCCAAAACGAAAAGTGTTGGAGCGAGAATCCCCTGAACTATTTGAGGTTTCTTGTGCAAAAAGAGTCGTGAAAGCAATGAAAGCTAATAAAGTAAATAGGTTTTTCTTCATAATTAGTTTGTAATAAATCCTCCTAATCTACCGCAAAGCGGTGTAGTGAATTGAACTACGCCGATAGTTCGGCAGATTAGGAGGATTTGGAAGATTAAGTGTGTTATTTTCTCAAAACGCCAAAGGTGTTCTTGGGTATTATCCCAATTGCTTGTCCAGCTCCTTCAGGTTCTGAGCCACCTCCTCGTCTGTGACGGTGTAGTTCTGGAGGTCACCATTGATGTATGCCTCATAGCTTGGCATGTCAATGAGGCCGTGACCTGAGAGGTTGAAGAGGATGACCTTCTGTTCACCCGTCTCCTTGCACTTCTTGGCCTCGCGGATGGTAGCAGCGATAGCATGAGTGCTTTCAGGAGCTGGGATAATACCTTCCGTACGAGCGAAGAGCATACCAGCCTCGAAAGTTTCCAACTGTGGAATATCCACACCCTTCATCAGACCATCCTTGATGAGCTGGCTGACAATCATACCAGCACCATGGTAGCGAAGACCACCTGCGTGGATGTTGCTGGGCTTGAAGTTGTGACCCAAGGTGAACATAGGCAGCAGTGGTGTGTAACCAGCCTCATCACCGAAGTCATAACGGAACTGACCACGAGTGAGTTTTGGACAGCTGTCAGGTTCAGCAGCGATGAACTCGGTTGTCTTGCCGTCCTTGATGTTATGACGCATGAATGGGAATGCGATGCCGCCAAAGTTCGAACCACCTCCGAAGCAGGCAATCACCATGTCAGGATATTCGCCAGCCATCTCCATCTGCTTCTCAGCCTCCAAGCCGATGATGGTCTGGTGCAGACCCACGTGGTTCAGCACAGAGCCAAGCGTGTATTTGCAGTTAGGAGTGGTAGTCGCCAGTTCCACAGCCTCAGAGATAGCTGTGCCGAGAGAACCCGGATGGGTAGGATCTTTAGTGAGGATGTCCTTACCAGCACGGGTAGACATAGAAGGTGAACCAGTCACAGCTGCGCCGAAGGTACGCATGATGCTGCTACGATAAGGCTTCTGCTGCATGGTGAGTTTCACCTGATAAACAGCTGCATCGAGACCATATATCTTGGCAGCATACGACAAGGCTGCACCCCACTGACCAGCACCTGTTTCAGTGGTCACGTTGGTAGTGCCTTCCATCTTGGCATAGTAGCACTGTGGCAGGGCAGAGTTGATTTTATGAGAACCAAGTGGGTTCACACTCTCGTTCTTGAAATAGATGTGGGCAGGTGTGCCAAGTGCCTCTTCCAGGCCGTATGCACGTACCAATGGCGTGCTACGATAGTACTTATACTTGTCCAACACCTCCTCTGGAATGTCAATCCAAGCATGTTCAGTATCCAACTCCTGCACACAGCACTCGCGAGGGAAGATGTGTGCCAAGTCATCCACACCCAGCGGCTGCTTGGTGGCAGGATGAATAGGAGGCATGGGCTTGTTCACCATGTCAGCCTGAATGTTATACCACTGTGTTGGAATCTCGTTCTCCGTCAGGATAAAGCGTTTTTGTTTTGTGCTCATTGTTTTAATTGGTTTAGTAATTGATATGTAAATCATGGGCAAAGGTACAAATAAAAAATGAAAAGTGAATAGGGAGAAGTGAAAAATCTCACTTCTCCCTATTCACTTTTCCCTTAAAAGCGTTCCTTCGTACGTAATAGCTTCAGGAGAGCTTATCACTTAACCCAAATTTTCTTACCATTGACAAGATATATGCCTCGTGGCAAGCTTTTGAGAATGGTGATGTCATCAGAAACCTTGCTGCCTGTCAGAGTGTGAACACCTTGCTGGGCTTTGGGGTAGATGACTGAGGATGCTGCCTCAATACTCTCAGGGTCGGAAGAAAAGTTTCTCACTTTGAGGGTGAGTTCCTCTCCATAATACGTCTTTTTGCTTGTTTTCACATATGCGCGATACTTATAGATGGTCTCATAGCTCAGATCAGTAATGGAGGCAGTCATCTTTTGTCCTGTGCTCACAATTGTGCACACATCTGTTGGACCATCGGCATCCTTCCTCACCTCGAAGCCTTGCTCCAGGATGTCATCCGTTCCTTCCACCACACTGCCTGACAGATTCGCCTTGTTTCCTTCCACTACAGCATTGGCATAGGTGTGTACCGTCGGTTCGCAATAAGATGCATTATCAGGAATGAAATCGACCCAATCACCATAATATGTATCGTAAGGCAAGTGGTAATAAGGGCGCACCATGTAATGTGATGAGGCATCCAGATCATTCACCGATAGTTCCATTTTCCCTCCATAAATTGCCGCAGATTCTCTCGTTGATGGGCCATATCCCGTCTCTTTTACCTTCTTCCACTCAAAGCCAGCATTCTCCTCCCCGTCTGCAAGATTCGCCTCTGCGGTAAGGATGACTTTCCCACTCTTTGCCACTTGAGGATTGGAAGTTTTAAATTGCAAAGCCTGAGTCTTAAATCGGAGTGCCTTGTCCATTGTATAAAGGCTTCCGAAATAATAATATTGGTCACTTTCGTCGTCCACTGCGCAGTAATTATACCCTAATCCATATTCAGTATTGGGCGCAAGTCCGGAAAAAGTGAAAGAAGGAAGGGCATTGTCTGTTATCTGTTTATCTGCCTTATCAACATCTGTTCTTCCATAGAAAAAACCATTTAATGAATAGAGAGAGGCATTTCCTGTAGGAGTTTCAAAGAATCCCAACTCAAATGTGCATGATGAAGCAGATGTCAATAATCTGTACGGAGGGATAATCTTCTTTGTGGTTTCATCGTAGATTTCAAAATACTCCCACGTCAACAACTCCAACAGGCTTTGGGTGCCATTGTGCACATACAGAGAAGGGATTCTATCGCTACTTTCTGCACGGAGTGTTGTGCGTGTCAACTTGATTCTATCGGGAAAATGGATAGAGATTAGATTGCTGCATTTGGCGAAAGCGTAATCTTCAATCTGTTCCACATTGTCGGGAATGGTCACAGAATTCAGACCGCTGAAACCACAAAACGCGTTCTTGCGAATGACTTTCACATCGCTTGGGATGATTAAATTCTTCACCTCTTCACCATTCAAGAACAACATTGAAGCATACCGTAAAGGATTCGAGGTTGGAACAATAAATGGTGTGGCGCTTTCCCCACCAGCAAATGAGATGTTGCACCATGCAGAAAGGTCTGTAATATATACAGAGGATAAATTGTCGCATCCTCCGAAAGCATTAAAGCCAATCTTCTCAACACTTCTTGGAATAGCCACAGAAGCCAAGTTCTTTGATAACGAAAAAGCACCATCCTCTATTGTCGTCACGCTGTTGGGAATGGTCACAGAGGTCAATCCACTAATAGAAAAGGTACTCGCCTCAATCGTTGTCACACCTTCAGGGATGGTCACAGTTTCCAACTTGCTACAGCCATCAAAGGCATGTGGACCGATATACGTCACACCCTCAGGAATGACAACGGAGGTTAAAGCTGTACATTTATGAAAGGCCCACTTACCAATTCTTTGAACACTACTGGGGATGGTCACGGCTATCAAATCGTAACATTGTGTAAAAGCACTCGCACCGATATCCGTCACATGGTATTTCTTTCCATTGTATGTGAAATCTGACGGAATGAGAACTTTTCCATTATATGACCCCGTCTGCCATTGAAGATCTTCTTTGTTGTATGTTACCTCTGCTGTTCCCTGGTTCTCATCCAGATTGTAGTAGATGCCATCAATTTCGACATCATAGGCATGTGCATAAAGTGAGAAAAGTGTCACCAGCACCGCCATCATTGATTTGAGTTTAAGTTGTTTCATCGTTGTTGCGTTTTATTGTGATTATTAAAAGAAAACGTGGATCATTTACTTCGTCTATGTACTCTGAGGTATTGGGGATAACCTAACTATCTTAAACTAGCAAATGCCCACGCCTGACGGCGTGAACTATCTACTTCTGTTCTTGATAGTTTCATTCAATTCCCCAATTGTCAGAATACAAGAATCCAAAGTGGATGTTCATCCTATATGTCTTTTACTTCATTTGCTATATTATCATAAGCATGTTGAGTTTTTAAGTGTTACATTATCTTCCAGTTTGCTTATAAGCGCCCTTTGAGCGACAAAGTAAGTGAATATAAGTGAAACAAACAAACTTTTTCCTACTTTTTTCATCTTTTATTGTCAAAGGAGAGAAATCGGAACGCTTCTACCCCCTCCTTTTTCTACTACGCGTTCCAAAACTTTTTCTGACGCGTTGTAAAAAGTTTTAGGACGCGTTCCAGAAAATAATGGGTCGGCTACCTGATTGGCAAGCGTCAAGAAGCGGGTGTTTATACTCGATTTGCACTACCATTGACACGGTCTAAGGTACTCTCGTTCGACAATAAAAGTGAAAAATGACATTTTCCCTTTGTATTGTGCTCACTTATTCGTACCTTTGCACCCGAATTAGAATGTACGCACCCGTAGGTGCACGCGTAATGAGACTCATCAAGCGACTGGACATGTTTATCTTGAGGAACTTCCTCACGCTGTTTACAGGCACGTTCTGCATCAGCACTTTTGTCGTTATGATGCAG
>JAFZVN010000065.1 GCA_017617805.1 Bacteroidaceae bacterium
GAAAAATACCGCTACTAACAATACTCATTCTAACACCTCTCACCATGAATATCCCGTCTATCTTCAAGGAATACATCTGGCTGGTCAACACGATTTACCATGCCGGAAGAATCTCGCTGGCCGACATCAACACGCATTGGATGCGCACAAAGATGAGTGGGGGACTGCCCCTTTCCCGCACCACGTTCAACCGCCACAGGGATGCCATAGAGGAAATCTTCGGCATCTACATCGACTGCGACCGCAAGGATGGCTATCGCTATTACATCGGCAATGAGCGCGTGTTGCGTGAGGAAACGGTGCAGAACTGGATGCTCTCCACGCTGACCGTCAACAACATCATCGGCGAGAGCATGAGCCTGCAGCACCGCATTGTGCTGGAGAACATCCCTTCGGATGGTGAATATCTGGAAGTGGTCATCAAGGCGATGAAGGACAGCAGGAAGGTCACAGTCAGGTATCGTCGCTACCAGTCGTCCGAGGCCAAGACTTTCACCTTGTCCCCCTACTGCATCAAGCTCTTCCGCCAGCGCTGGTACCTGTTGGGCAGGTTCGACGATGGGGGCTTTGCCATCTTCTCGTTCGACCGCATGGAGGACATCAAGCCCACGGATGAGCCCTTCAACTAATCTCTTTTGACGTTGTTGAAAATGGCAGGCATAAGTACCTATCCTGTCGTGTCATTCTTTAACCCCGGGTCGAGGTACTTCGGTGGACCGGCGCTCTAAATGCAATACAAAGGTACAATTTCCTTTTTATTAATACAAAAGAATAATAGAAAAAGGTTCCATTAAGAGGATTTTTGTATAAAGAATTGGTTAATTCAAAGATAGATTGTACTTTTGCAACAGAGATTTTAATATGAATGATTATGGCAGATTATCGTGACAAACTGAATGAGCAGGAAACTCCATCAATCGTACAGGAACCGGTTGTTTCGATGAATGTACGACAGACGGTGGATTTCTTTGACAAGCATTACGATGCCAATGCATCCATCGAGACCAGTATGCCAATTCATGAGGGATTTGACTTGCTTCGTGCAAGAATTGCGAAGAAGATATATTGCTGAGTGCGTTGCGCTGAATGCGCTGGCGGAGAAGATTGCCTGCTTGTGAATACAAAGCTGTCTCGCAGACAGGGGAACGAATGAAAACAGCCTTTCGTCGTTTGCAGAGGTAAAAGAAAAAAAGAAATAACAATTACAGCATTTTGTTAGTTTCATTCATTGAAAGAGAGATTAATTAGTATTGTAAGTTAATATGACAGAACAGGGAAAATGGCAATGGCAAGAGGAAGGCACGTCGTGGAGAGGTGTCGGAATCTATCATGTGACATTGACAATTCCTTCACGTGAACCTTTGTTGGGGAAGCTCGTCATCCCAAACAACGACCCTGCTCAGGCGTGGGTGGAACGCACCGAGCTGGGGCAGGCATAAATTGTTCTTTTTCTTGTTGATTGAAGTAAAAAACATTACCTTTTTCTCCCGCTTTGAGGGTTTGGAGGGAAGAAACATGGTGGAACTTGAAAGAAATTGCGAAAAGCTTTGGGTGTTAGTGCTAAAAGTCGTACCTTTGCGACTCTGAAAACTATGTCTTTTGTAATTGTTTAACCAAACACATAAAGAAGTATGAGAAAAAGTATGATGCTGTTGGCTGTCTTGATGATGGCCTCAATGACGCTGTCGGCTAAAAAGGATGGCCTGACGCAGTATGTGGCTACGTGGACTACAGCCATTCAGAAGGTGGAACCTCATAACTTGGCACCAGAACCAGGTCTATCTGGCAATTCGTTGCGGCAGATTGTGGAGGTTTCTTTTGGCGGCAAGGTGGTGGCACTGAAGCTGTCGAATGAGTTCAATACGGAAGAGACTGAGATTCTGGGTGTGGAACTGGCTGAGGCATCCTCGCAGGGAGCATCTTCAGACATCAAGGGTTCTTCGACTCCATTGACTTTTAAGGGCTTACGTGGTGTGACCATGAAGCCTGGTGAAGTGATTCTCTCTGATCCTGCTGAGTTCAAATTGAAGCCACGTATGAATGTGGCTATCACCATCCACTTTGGCAAGGCATCGGCAAAAGATGTGACAGGTCATCCAGGTTCACGAACCAGTTCATATATTGCTAAGGGTGACACGAAGAACTTCAAGGGTGCTGTTGAAACGGCACACTGGTATTATATCAACAGTCTGTTGGTGGAGAAGCCAAGAGGTCAATTTGGCGCTGTAGCTGCTATCGGCAATTCCATTACTGATGGACGTGGCACAACGACCAACGGACAGAACCGCTGGACGGACGTGCTCTCAAAGCGTCTGTTGCAGAACAAGAAGACCAAGAACTTGAGTGTGTTGAACCTTGGTCTGGGTGGTAACTGTGTGTTGCGTGGTGGTTTAGGCCCCACAGCCAATAGCCGTTATGAGCGTGATGTGCTCAGACAGGAAGGTGTGAAGTACGCGATTGTGTTTGAGGGAGTTAACGATCTTGGCGGTTCGCGTGATGGTGAGGCTACAGCCAAGGAACTGATTGAGTCGTTCAAGAAGATGATTCGTCAGGCGCATGATCGTGGAATCAAGATTTATGGCGGTACCATCATGCCTATCAAGGGCAATGGCTACTACAACGAGTCTCGTGAAAAGGGACGTCAGATGGTGAATGAATGGATTCGTACTTCAGGTGAATATGATGGCGTCATCGACTTTGATGCTGCCACTCGTGACCCTGAGAATCCTGATCAGCTCAATCCTGCTTATCTCTTTGAGAATGACTGGCTTCATCCCAATGCCAGTGGCTATCAGAAGATGGGTGAATCCATCGACCTCAACCTGTTCACTGAGTAACCATTTCACCTCACACCTCTGACCTCATGCAACTGGTTGTCATCCTTTTCTGTGTGCTGTCGCCATTGGGCATCTTGTGGCTCACCTATCGGTATGTGGCTTTGCGCAAGGTGGGAAGCATCATTGTCGCCTATGTGGTGGGCTGCACGTTGGGACTGACGGGACTGATTCCTGATACGGAAGAAATGCATGAGGTGCAGACGGCTGTGGCATCAGCGGCCATTCCGTTTGCCATTCCCTTGTTGCTGTTTTCGGCTGACCTGAAGGCTTGGGCAAGACTGGCTCCTGCGTTCATCAAATCGACATTGTTCGGATTGTTGGGTTGTGCACTGGCTGTGGTGGCTGGTTTCCTCATCTATGGAAAGGGTGATGTGACGCTCTTTGCCCATATCGGTGGCATGTTGACTGGGCTTTATACTGGTGGCAATGCGAATTTGGCGTCGCTGAAAATCGCCTTGGGTGTGGACGATGCGACATACATCTTGACATCTGCTTACAGCACAGTGATGAGTGCCATCTATCTGTTTTTTGTCATCATCTTTGGCAAACGCCTCCTGAGGCTCTTCATGCCAGACTTTCAGGAGGATAAGACGGTGGAGAGTATGGAGGTGACGATGGAGAACCACGATGATGAGCTGTTCTTGGGTTTGTTTAGGCGTGATAACTTGAAGCATCTGGGCATGGGACTGTTGCTCACAGTGGGCATCATCGTCTTGGGTGCAGGTGTGGCTTGGCTGTTTCCCAAGAGTGCGTTTCAGAGCGTGTTCATCCTCAGTATCAGTCTGTTTGCCATCCTCGCTTCGCTTCATCCCAAGGTGAGAGGGTTGAAGCGGACATTTGAGGCTGGCACATTTTTTATTCTCGTCTTCAGTGTGGCGGTGGCATCACAGGTGAGTCTCCGCACACTGACGGATGTCAATCCTGACATATTCCTCTTTACGACGGTTGCCACACTGGGTGCCCTGCTGTTTCATGTACTGCTCAGTGCTGTCTTCCGCATTGATACAGACACAACGCTCACGACGAGCATCTCACTTATCTGTTCTCCTCCTTTTGCCCCTGTCATTGGCAGTGCGCTCAGGAACAAAGCAGTCATTGGCCCAGGCATTGCGGTGGGTCTTTTCGGCTATGCCATAGGCACTTACTTCGGCTTTGGCATCGCCCAATTGCTGTTGGCTATCGGATGATTATTCCACGTAGAGCACCAGTCCCTTCAAGTATTCTCCTTCTGGATGATAGATGTTGATGGGATGGTCGGCTGGCTGATGCAGCTGATGGAGGATGCGCACTTTACGTCGGGCAGATGCTGCGGCTGTGAATACGGCCATGCGGAATTGGTCTTTGTTGACGGCCTGTGAACAGCTGAAGGTGAAGAGGATGCCACCTGGCTTGATTTTCTCGAAAGCTTTTTTGTTGAGACGCGTGTAGCCCTTCAGCGCATTGTGAAGTGCATCTTTGTGCTTGGCAAAAGCTGGTGGGTCGAGAATGATGAGGTCGTAGGGCGTCTCCATTTTCTCCATAAACTTGAAGGCATCCTCGGCAAAGGCTTCATGACGTGGGTCATCAGGGAAATTGAGCGCTACATTGGCGTTGGTCAGGTCGATGGCCTTCTGAGAGGAATCGACGGAATGGACGAGCTGGGCATCGCCACGCATGGCATAGAAAGAGAAACCGCCTGTATAGCAGAACATGTTGAGCACCTTCCGACCTTTGGCATATCGTTCCAAGAGACTGCGATTGTCTCGCTGGTCAACAAAGAAGCCGGTCTTCTGCCCTTTGAGCCAATCGACGTGGAACTTCAAGCCGTTTTCCATAGCCACATCATTGGTGTCGCCTCCTAAAAGGAATCCGTTCTCCTGTCCGAGGTCGGCCTTGAAGGGTAGGGTGGTTTCCGACTTATAGTAGATGTTCTGGAGGTCATCGCTCATGACAGCTTTCAAGGCTTGTGCAATGATCTGACGTTCACGATGCATGCCCACGGAATGTGCCTGCATCACGGCTGTGTTGCCATAGATGTCGATGACCAAGCCTGGGAGGTTGTCGCCCTCGCCATGCACCAGACGATAAGTGTTGTTGTTGCTGTTAATCACGCCAATGCTGTGGCGAACATCCTTGGCGATGGTAAGTTTACGTTCGTAGAAATGCTGGTCGATTGTCTCGTTCTCAAAGGAAAGCACCCTGACCATGATGCTGCCAATCTGGTAGTGCCCAGTTGCGATATATTCGTTTTCGCTGGTGAAGACTGTGACGATGTCACCTTCTTCTGGCTTGCCATTGACGTGGTGGATGGCTCCAGAGAATATCCAGGGATGAAAACGCTTGAGGGATTCATCCTTGCCTCGTTTCAAGATAATGCTCTTCATTGGCTGTATGTTTCATTATTTGTTGTTGCCGCTGTTTTCTCCAGAATGAAATTGTGGTCTCGTTTCATCTTCGCTACCTCCAAATGAATCTGGATGCATGCCCAAGCATCGGTGGCGGCATAGCGCTGCTGGGCTTCTGTCAGGATGTCGGCCTCCCAGTTGGAGAGCTGCTGATTTTTGGCGATCTTTCCGCCAAAGAGGTTGGCGTATATCTTCTGAAGGCTGTTGTCCTCGATGCCGATGTCCTTCACTTCCTTCTGCAACTCCACGAAATCGCCTGCCTCAAAAGGACGTCTGGCATGCAGCCCTCGCAAATCGTCTTGCAACGAAAGTCCTACCTTGGTGATTGTGCGATCTTCTAAAAGTCGGATGATGGAGTCAGTGAGTCCTATCCTGTTGAGCCTGAACAAGAAACAAGTGTCATGTGTGGCTACCTGAAGCAACGCTACCTGGAACATTTGACCCTTCTTGAAGGCAGGACGAGTCTCTGTGTCAAACCCCAACAAATCCTGCTTCATCAAGTATTCGACCGCCTTGTCCGCTTCCTTTTCTGTGAAAACCACGATGATTCTCCCTTCAAACAGCACCCTTGGCAAGGTCTGTATCTCCTTCTTGTCATATTTGTCTCTGATGACTCTCATTTACTAACGCTTTAATATTCATCCGTTTCTGCGTATCTCACTTCATGTAAAGCACGCTGAACATTGACGAGTTTCTGCCCCCAACTGTATTGGAACTCTTCCTTCACAACTGACAGGGCATTCATCATCGACATCTCGTCCACTGCATGTTTGTAGTTCATGGCAAAGTTCTTCAACTCTTGGTAGATGTCAGCAAGATTCTCACTCACCGTGGTTAGGATAGGCGACTCGCTGTATTTCATGTCCTCCATGAAGACTTCCAAATAATCGTCTTTGTCCTCCATAATAATAGATATGTTCGCGCGTACTATATTATAATTGTCTTCCGTCACGAAATCCTCTGGGAAATAGTCCTCGTCTAACATCTCATATTTGGGAAGCAACGTCGCCTTTAGGTAGAGTAGGGGAAGAATCTTCACGATGGTATCAACAAATTCCATACGACTTTTCCCTTCTGCCCCTTCTAAAAAGGCACAATATTCAACAGCAACCGTGACTAACTCCATCACGTCGCGACCATATACGGGGGAATTTTTTTCTTGTTTCATAATTGAGTGCGAAGGTACGGCTTTTTTTTCTTTCGACCAAAAAAAAGTCAATTTTGCTGTCCTTGATACCCCGAAAAGCAGAAAAATTGAAAAAACTTTGAAAAAAGTCCTCAAAAAATTTTGCCGTTTCGAAAAGTTGGCGTACCTTTGCACTCGCTTTCGGGAAGCGGCCGGGGCTGTGGCTCCGGTGGCACTTTTTTGCCCGCTTTTCCGGAGGTGCTGAAACTCGATCTTTGACAGACTGCGAACAGAAC
>JAFZVN010000066.1 GCA_017617805.1 Bacteroidaceae bacterium
TCAGATTGCGGTATCGATTCTGACGGCAGCATTGACTGCACTGGGCACCACGAGCTGCATGAGGCTCATGTAAGTCTTGGACGAGCCAAGCGTGCTAAAGATACGATGAGAAAAGGGAAGGTTGCAGCCTTCCCTTTTGTTCATTCACGGTTCAGAAAAAATCGGGATCTCGGACTCAGAGCTTCACCTTCACCGGCTTCGACTCATTGTGAAGGCGATCAAGTGCTGTGACCACAATCGTGGCGCCCTTCTTCACGGATGGCAGTGTGTAGGTGTTGGCACTGGTGATGGCGAGGATGTGCTCAGGGTTATCGAGTTTCACTTTTTCCCCTTTAGCGAAGCTGTAGATCACGAACTGACGTGCAACATCCATTTCCTTTTTTGCACGAGGAGCCTCCCAAGAAATCACAGTGCCAGTCATCGCAAAGGTTCTGGCACTCACATTCTGAGGTTTCCCTGGTGCTTTGCTATCGATATAAGGCATGAGTGGCTGAAGCGCTGGAGTGGAATGATATATTTGTTCCAACACTGTACGATAGTTGCCTGGGTTGTTGACACAGGCTGCTGCATACCATTGGCAGGAGCCTTGGATGTGGGGCTGCGAACGTTGCAGGTCGTACTTGATGAGCATCTGGTGGGAGTTGGGATTGTTGGGGTCAACACCTTTCACTGTGCGTTCGATGTCTTGTCCAATGAAGAGAGGACGCCCTCCGCAATAGTCATTCCACCAATGGATGAGCACTTCGTAGTCAGCAGCTTTGGTTCCCAAGTTCCAATAGATTTGGGGAATGTTGTAGTCCACCCATCCTTGCTTCACCCAGTACACGATATCGGCATAGAGGTCATCATAATTCTGAGTACCCGAGGTGGCACTACCCTCTTTGCAGTTCTCACCTGTAGGACTGTTTCGGTAGATGCCAAAGGGACTGATGCCGAACTTGACCCAAGGCTTCACGGAACGGATGAGCTGATGGAGGTCGCGGATGAGGAGATTCACATTGTCACGACGCCAGTCTTCAATAGTGGCAAAACCTCGTGGGTCGGCATCATAATAAGACTGGTCGGGCAATGCAAGTCCATTGACGGGATAGGGATAGAAATAGTCATCCATGTGGATGCCATCGACATCGTAATGTTCCAAGATGTCCTCCACAATCATGCAAGTATAGGTGCGGTTCTCGGCGATGGCTGGATTGAAAATCCAAAGTCCATCATATTCAAACATACGTTCAGGATGCTTGACGGCGGCATGGTTTTGAGCTAAAGCCGTGGTTCCCTTCGTCTTGGCACGATAGGGATTGATCCAAGCGTGACACTCCATCTCTCGACGATGACATTCTTGCACCATCCAAGCAAGCGGATCCCAACCATTGGCAGGAGGCGTACCTTGCGTGCCTGTCAGATAGCGCGACCAAGGCTCATAGCTGGATTTATAAAGTGCGTCACCTTCGGCACGAACCTGAAAGAGGATGGCATTGATGCCACACTGCTGCAAGGTGTCGAGCTGGTCGGAGAGCATCCGTCTAATCTGCTCAGGCGACTTGCCGAGATATTGTCCGTTGACACACTGAATCCATGCACCACGAAACTCCCGTTTGGGGTTGGCGGCGAAAGAAACTAAAAGTGAAAAACTGAAAGTGATAAGTAAAAGTATCTTTTTCATAAGACTGATTAGAGGAATGGTGTGAGGAGATTGCCGAACCAGCCCTGGAACTTCTTGCCCGTGGAGCGTGTGCCCCAGTAGCCTTTCTCCATCAGGGTGGAGGATTTCAGCTGTTCGTTGAACAAGTCGGTCAACTCTTTAGTGGTTTTTTTACTGAAGATGACGGTATTGACTTCGTAGTCGCAGCGGAGGGAACGGGCATCCATATTGCTGGATCCGACTGTGCAGTAAAGGTCATCCACCATCATGATTTTCGTGTGGTGGAAGCCACCATGGAACAGGTAAACCTTCGCGCCTCTTTTGGACAAATTGTTGCCCACATAATGAGAAGCCTCAGGTGTCAAGGGAATGTCACTCTTGGCAGAAAGAAGAATCTGCACATCCACCCCACGGTCAATCGCATTTTTCAACGCTTTCCTCACACGATGGGTCGGCACGAAATACGGATTGATGAGCAGCACTTTGTGTTGTGCTGTGTTGAGCATCGTAGCAAAAAGGTCACGGATGGCATCAGGAGTTTTTCTTGTATGACGGTCAATGATGGCCAGGCGTTGATTGTCCTTGCTGGGATTATCCACGGGGAAATACTTTGCTCCTGAAATAAACTCCTTGGTGGCCATGTACCACATACGACAGAAAATGTTGTGCAACTCGTTCACCACAGGCCCTTCAAGGTGCATGTGCATATCATGCCAATCGCCAATCTCAGGAATGCCCTCAATGTAGTAATCCGCCACGTTCATACCTCCTGTATAGGCAATCTTTCCATCAATCACCACAATCTTGCGATGGTCACGAGGGATGATATGATTGACCCACGGAAAACGGATGGGGTCGAATTTTACCAACTTGATGCCCAAACCATTGATGGAATCGTGCATGTGGCTTTTGATAGGCTGGTTGTTAGAGGAATTGCCAAATGCATCGTAGAGCGCACGAACCTCAACCCCTTCCTTCACCTTCTGCGCCAAGAGATGGAACAAGAGCCCTGCGATGGAATCATTGCGGAAGTTGAAGTATTCGAGGTGGATGAACGATTTAGCATTACGCACAGCCTCAAACATGTCCTCAAACTTGTCGTGTCCCGTCGTCAGCAGTTCCACGCTGTTACCATCACAAATGTTCACGCCTCTCGCTCTCAGATGGGCTGCCATCAGAGAATCGGATGTTTGTGCCTTCATCACAAAGACACAATGCGTCAAGAGCAGGAACAGAATCAGATGTCTTTTCATCACGTGTATTTACTTTTTTGCACGATGTCTTCTCACTGATGCCTTCCCATGTCCCTTGCCTTGATGCTGATGCACGTAGGCATCCACCTGGTCAGCTATAGCTTTCATACCAGCAATGGAGGGATGTCCTGCCTTCTTATCGATGTCGTGCAGCACAATGACCGGCACCTTGTAATAATCACAAATCGTAAACACGGAAGTGTTGATGGCATCGGAAAGTTCGCTGTTGAGGATGAAATACATATCCACACCAATATAGCGCTTCTTCATGAAATCCAGCATCTTCGCCAACGAGGGACGGAATGCCTTCAAATCCTCCTTCGTCCAACCGCTGTACTTGTATTCTCCAATGGGCGATGGCACCCACGAGTCGTTGGTGGCACCAAAGATGAAGATGATATCAGGATTGCCCAAATTGGTGGAACGGGTGACGAACGAACGGTCACTATAGTCAGCCTTGCCATAGCCCGAAGATGAGACGGTGGAACCACTATAGGAGTTGTTCATGCAGAGCTTCCAACCATTTTTCTTGAGCAGCTGATGCCACCAGGTATTCTCCACGCTCACCACATCATTGTCCTGCTGCTGACGGTCGAGGAAATACCATGTCAGGTTGTTCTCGGGCATGAGATAACCTTCGAACGTGGAATAGCTATCGCCAAAGATAGTGACGGATTTCGTCTGCCTCTGAGCGAATGAAACACTAAAAGCAAAGATAGAGATAAAAATAACTAAGTATCTTTTTTTCATTATCTTACCAGTTGATAGGTTCTATATTATTCTGTTGTAGATATTGATTGCAAATACTGAAATGATGATTGCCGAAGAAACCACGATAGGCCGACAAGGGAGAGGGATGAGCCGAACGCAGGATGCAATGTTTCGTGCCATCTATCAAGGCTGCCTTACTCTGTGCATAACTGCCCCAGAGGATGAACACCACATGCTCTTTCTCTCTGCTTACCAAACGAATGACAGCATCCGTAAACTCCTCCCAGCCCCGTTTCTGATGGCTGGCGGCGGCATGAGCACGCACCGTCAAGGTCGCATTCAGCAGCAGAACGCCCTGCTCTGCCCATCGGGTCAGGTTGCCCGATGAAGGCACAGGCTTACCAAGATCTGTCTGAATCTCCTGAAAGATGTTACGAAGTGAAGGAGGAAATGGCACACCATCATTTACGGAAAAACACAAACCATGTGCCTGACCAGGCTCATGATAAGGGTCTTGCCCAATGAGCACCACTTTAACTTTCGACAAAGGACAGAGGTTGAAGGCATTGAAGATGAGCTTTCCTGGCGGATAACAAATGCCCTGAGCATACTCTTTCTTGACGAACTGAATCAGTTCCTCAAAATAAGGCTTGTCAAACTCCTGTTGCAGGTGTTCCAACCAAGACTGTTCAATCTGCACTTGTGCCATCTATATCACACCGATAATAAATTAATTTATGTGTAAATGTCAACGACTATTCCTTCCAAACGTCCTTTCCCCAAGCCGTCTTGAGAAAATATTCATTCAGTTTCAGACGGCTGCTTTCATACCGACTGAGAGGCACATGCATAGTGATGCCACAACACAGTTCATCATCAATCGGATTCATCCTATTATTGAAACTACTATACCACCCACTCGCATGCTTGCAAGTGACCACCTTTGCCACTTCCTGCTTCCATTGGGTATATTCATCAGCACTCAACACTTGCTTCATGAGACCTTGCGCATCATACAGATCAGGACTCAAATAGTCCGTCCAGCTGGCACGCCGATAATTGAACGTATTACTATAATCAGTCATCAACAGCTCCTCCCGATGCGCTGCCACCACCTTCTTCATGTAGGCAGCAAAGTCGGGCAATGCATTGGTCTGCACACTCGACATGACCAACCCATACATAGTATCCACCGTCGTGTAGAAGTCGTAATATGCCTGCAATATCTCTGCATCAAAGTTGTTCCGCTTGAACAGTGCCTGTACCATTGTCACATAATATGCACCAGGACCAGGAATCTCTGCTGGCGAACTAATCACGTATTTTGTTGCATTGCGCAATTCGTAAGCCACTTCTAAATTCTGCATAAAGCAGGCATCAAACAGAATGAAGTCCACCCCACCCTCCTTTTCCAAGGCACGAGCCATCTTCATCATGTCCATCTCACTGCCAGTATTACTGGTGGTGTTCTTACCATTATCCGCTCCAAATGATCTCCGTGGCATCGATACCGAATTGCGTGTAGAAAGCGCATCACCAGCATACGACGATGGAACCCATCCTGACGCATGCGACCACATCACCAATCCATAGCTGTCAGCAGGACACAACGTCTTGGCTTGCAGAAACGCTTCTGCCAGCTGATCTGCCGAAGACGAGTTGACATCTTCCGTATACTCCAACACGGGGGTCAGCTCTGACAATGAACGTGCCTCCGTATTCTTATCGATGACATAGTAACGAGGCAACTCCACATCGTCCACATACAGCACGAGACGATCCTTGGCATAAAGCGTATTGTCCTTCATGCCTAACAGCATCTCTGCCACATCGGAACTCACCTTGCTGTTCAGAGAATTCTCCGCCTCCATATACACAAGCACGGTTCGGCTCTCCGCATAGGTTGGGGATTCTGGCGAAGGTTCTTCCGAATCGCCAGAGCAGGCGGAAAACGAACAAGTTGCAGCAATGCACACCGACATTGCTGCAACCATGCTATACACACTGGCATTTCCACAAAACATCCAACTCCTCCGCATCTCAATCCTTTTTCTCTTCCGTGTCCACCACAAACGAATCCAGCGGATGTCTGAATCGGAAACGCGTATCATCTATCACCACGAGCCTCGTGTACGAATTGTCAAGAAAACGTTTCTTGATCTTATAAAACTTCTTCGCCAACTTCTTACGGCTCTTCGAATAAAATACGCAGGTAGTCTGGTTTTGCAGATGCATTCCACCTTCCATATACTCCTTCAACTGGAGACTGAACTCTGAACGGAATGGAAGAAACCCCGTCTTGTGTTCCAAATCCAAACTGTCCACCTGATTGATGCCTGTGATGTACACCATCGAATCCGTCAGCTCTTGGCTCACACCAAACAAATACACCACACCACTACCTTTGCCAAAGTTCGTTGGGTGCTTCTTGGCCGAGGCACCCAATACCATCAGCAGCATCGCCATCAACAACAATCCTCTTTTCATGCCGCTATCCTAAATAAGTCTTCAGCAAACGGCTCTTTGATTGCGAACGCAGACGCCGTATGGCTTTCTCCTTGATTTGTCTCACACGTTCACGAGTCAGATTGAAGCGGTCACCGATTTCCTCCAGCGTCTTCTCGGGTTCACCTAAACCGAAGAACATCTTGATGATTTCCTTCTCACGGGCCGTCAACGTATCGAGCGCACGCTCAATCTCCTTCTGCAACGACTCCGTCACCAACATCCTGTCTGCCGATGGCGAATCTGGATTGGAAAGGATGTCCAGAAGACTATTGTCCTCACCTTCCACAAACGGTGCATCCACACTGATATGGCGGCCACTCACCTTCATCGTGTCAGCCACCTTATCTACAGGCAAATCAAGCTGAGCAGCCAACTCCTCTGGTGAGGGACGACGCTCATTCTCCTGCTCAAACTTCGAGAAAGCTTTACCTATCTTATTGAGCGAACCCACCTGATTTAGTGGCAGACGCACGATACGGCTTTGCTCAGCCAATGCCTGCAGAATCGACTGACGAATCCACCACACAGCATACGAGATGAACTTGAAGCCACGAGTCTCATCAAATTTCTCCGCAGCCTTGATCAGACCCAAATTTCCCTCATTGATGAGGTCGGGCAAACTCAAGCCCTGGTTCTGATATTGCTTGGCCACAGAAACGACAAAACGAAGGTTCGCCCTTGTCAGCTTCTCGAGAGCCCTTCTGCCCTCAACGCCGCCCTTGCGAATCTTCGCGGCCAATTCAACTTCTTCCTCAACAGAGATTAATTCCTCACGACCGATTTCCTGCAAGTACTTATCCAACGAAGCACTCTCACGGTTCGTGATTGACTTAGTGATTTTTAATTGTCTCATACTTTACGCGTAAAAAAGCGTGCAAATATAGTACTTTTTCTTTGAAAAAACAAATCTTTCACATTTTTTATCACTCACGCACCCTCAATTTCTTTTCGCAGCATCGTCCAAGACACCTTCATGCCATCTCAAGTGCGCACATGTTCCCATTCAATTCAAGCTTCATTCCTCAAACCGGTTCCCCCATAACTGCTTCATTCGCTCATGCAATTTGTTCTCCGATGGATTCTCTTGAGGATGCCAAAAACGCGCCCCGGTTGCCTCATCAGGCAAGAACTGCTGCTGCACAAAATTACCCTCGTAAGCATGAGCATATTTATAATCCTTGGCATAGCCAAGCTGCTTCATCAGTTGGGTGGGTGCATTGCGCAGATGGAGAGGCACAGGTAGATTACCTGTTTCTCCCACATATTGCAAAGCAGAATTGATGGCCTCGTAGGCAGAGTTGCTCTTGGGCGATGTAGCCAAATAGACTGTCGCCTCCGCCAAAGGAATACGTCCTTCTGGCATCCCAATCTTCGTCACAGTGTCAAAAGCAGCATTCGCCAACAGGAGAGCGTTAGGATTGGCAAGGCCAATATCCTCACTGGCAGAGATCACCAATCGGCGGGCAATAAAGACCGGATCCTCACCTCCTTCAATCATGCGAGCCAGGTAATAGATAGCAGCATCAGGATCACTGCCTCGGATACTTTTGATGAAGGCAGAAATGATGTCATAATGCATTTCACCATCCTTATCATACGCTAGCGGATTCTGCTGAAGTGTTTCAATAACAATCTTATCGTTTATAACTGAAGATGTTTCAGTTACTAATTCCAAAATATTCAAGAATTTTCGAGCGTCCCCACCACTGTAACGCATCATTGCAGTTGTCTCCTGCACATCAATCGTACGCTCCTTTAGAAACACGTCTTTCTTCAACGCATGATTGAGCAATCCCAACAAATCTTCCACCTCCAAACTCTTCAACACATACACCTGGCAGCGGCTCAGCAACGGACGGATCACCTCAAACGACGGATTTTCAGTCGTGGCACCAATGAGTGTCACCGTACCCTGCTCCACAGCCCCCAAGAGGCTGTCTTGCTGCGACTTTGAGAAGCGATGAATCTCGTCGATGAACAAGATGGGCGACACCCCACCCCGTACATTGCCGAAGAACGATGACGCCTTTGCCTTCTCAATCACTTCACGCACATCCTTCACACCCGACGTGACCGCACTCAGCGTGAAGAAAGGTACCTCCAACGTCTTAGCGATGATGCCCGCCAACGTGGTCTTCCCCACTCCCGGAGGTCCCCACAAAATGAACGAGGCAACCCGCTTCTGTTCTATCATTCTGCGAATCACCGCACCCTCCCCAACGAGGTGCTTCTGTCCTATGTATTCGTCCAATGTCTGCGGACGCAATCTCTCTGCTAATGGTTGCATACTACATCCAAATCATTTTCGCCACAAATATACAGACTTTTTCTTTCACGAACAAAATCCAACAAAAAAACAAATCTATTTCTACTTATTTTTCCTCATTATTTCATATTATTCTTTTTATAAAGGTTCTTGGGAGCTTTGCCCAAGCATTTTCGGCGCTTAGCCACAATAAAACAATTGGCTTTAGGACTTACCCGATCAATCGTTTGATTTGTCGGTCTGTAGCTTCGGGCAAAAGGGTATGGAAGTGTGTGAGGAGACGTTCGTAGGATTCGGCTGGAGTGCGGTCGCAATGGCAAAGGTCGGAGCCATAGAGTTCCTCGGGTGTGGTGAGCAGTGACCATCCCCATCCATACTCATGATTGTGGCGGTCGCGTGGATAGACAAAGTCTTCTGTCACAATGTGGCATCCCTGCTGGAGACGGGTGACATAGCCGTCGAACTTGCTGCGCATGCCTTTGCCTGTGAATCCACAAAGGTTGCGGAGCTGACGGGTGATGAGGCTGCCATGCTCTCGGAGGGTAAGAAGAATGGTGTCCTCGATGGTGTCGGCTTCGGGCTTGGGGTGAATGCTGCGACGATAGTTGAAGAAGTCGGGCCACCACTCACGGCTGACGAAACCGGCTTTTTTATCGAAGAACTTACCATACATGCAGCCTCCCTCTGTCACGATGGTGCCTTTCCACCGCCAAAGTGGCCAGTCCCAACCGCCATCGGCGAAGACCACATAGCGGCAGTCTTCGTCCACCATCTCTTCGGCTGAGAAGCCTGGGATGCCGCTGTTGAGGAGCGGAAGAAATCCGATTTGATGGATGAACTCGATGAGCTGGGCGTCTGTATGGATATTTGTCTGAAGCATGATTGTATGTTTATGAAAGATATTCGGCACAAAAGTAGTGAAAATTCTTGATATGTGGAGGATTTTGTGTAAATTTGCCGAACTTTTCGTGTCATTTATGTGGAAGATATATCATCCGAGTATTCCTGAGTGCATCAACAAGGTGGCTAAGGCTCCTGCCATGCAGCGTCTGCAGGACGTGGGCATGCACTGTGGATGTGAATATACATCGTTCCCTATGTTTGTGGGGCTGAAGAAATACTCTCGCTATGACCACAGCGTGGGTTGTGCTCTGATTGTGTGGCACTTCACGGAGGATGTCCGTCAGACCATCGCTGCTCTCCTGCATGACATAGCGACCCCAACTTTCGCCCATGTGATTGACTTCCTCAATGGCGACCACATCAAGCAGGAATCGACCGAACGTGGAACGATGGACATCATCCGACAAGACGGGGAGATTATGACGGCACTCGAAGAATTGGGACTAAGGCTGGAGGATGTCGCTGACTACCATCAATACCCCGTGGCAGATAATGATTCTCCCAAGTTGTCGGCCGACAGACTCGAATACACGATGTCGAACCTCATCCACTATCACATTGCCGACGAAGCATCGGTGAAGGCTTGGTATGGGGATCTTGTCGTCGGAAAGAATGAGGAGGGAGCTGACGAACTGATGTTTCAGCACTTCGATGCGGCAGAGGGGTTTGCTTTGGCCGCCCTGCACACATCTTATATATATATAGCCAACGAAGACCGCTTTGCCATGCAGACCCTTGCAGAACTGCTGAAACGGCACATCTCACGTGGTGTGCTCAGCAAGGAAGACCTGTATCAGACCGAGAATCAGGCGATCACCCTCCTGAACAAAGATGCCGAAGCGAAAAGGGACTGGGAACAATATCAGACGATGCAACATATCTACCCGAACAGTTGTCATCCTGAGGCAAAAGTCATTCGTTCCAAGAAACGTTACATCAACCCATATCTGCAGGGAGAAGGACGTGTCGCCCTACTCTCCTCCACCTTCACTCAGCAACTGTCACAATTTCTCCATCAGCCACTTGATGCTCCCTTGTGGGGAGAATGAAGAGTCATTGGGAAGACTACTTCAATCGGAACGTGGTTCCCTTTAAGGTGGGCGAACTGATGGTGACAGTAACCTTGCCAGCCTTGCATGTAGAACGCAAGATGCACTGCATATAGCCTGTCTGCATCTTCTTGGTAGTCACATCACGGAAGAGGTCATTGGTATAATGGTCGCCATTGTCGAGGGCAAGGAACGAGGCTTCTCCCTCCACTTTCACCGTGATTTCGTCGGTGGCATCAGGCACCACTCGGCCCTTGGCATCGACCGCATAGATGTTCAGATACTTGAGCGACATACCATCAGGCTTAAAAGGCAGATCCTCATCCACCACCTTCAGAGCCACAGCCTTGCCTGTAGTCTCAATCTCATTGCGAGCCACCTCCTGTCCATTCGTTCGGGCAATAGCAATGAGTTTGCCACCCTTGCCATAGTCAATGCCCGACCACAAGATGATATTGCGCTTGGCGATGTCAGTCGTGTCATTCTTCTGAATGCCCAACGAGCGTCCATTATAGATGAGTTCCACCTCCTCCGCATTAGTGTAGGTGAAAACATTAGGATGGGAACCTTCCTTTTGATTCCAGTTCTGGTTAATCTTCTGCTGCCCCACCTTGATGTCGTTCCACTCAAGACTCTCGCCTTGACCATCCACCACACCGATGCGTACCACTGGCTCGCTGGGCTGGATGCAAGACTTGATGAGATAGGCTTGAGGATAAGGCTGAAGCGTATGACTGAAGAAAGAATAGTTCCATCCCTTCTTGGGCCATCCGTTCGACTCTCCCCAGTATTCGATGGCTCCCCACCAGCAGAGTCCCACGCCACGCTGACGATCCATGCCATAGTAGGGCTGTTGCAACTGATTGGTCGTTGCCTCACTTTGGAACAGGATGAGGTGTGGCGCATGCTCATAGTAGCCATGATAGGCATCCCACTGATAGTTAAATGAAGCCACCTCGGTCACACAAGCCAGTTCAGGTGGGACAAGATACGTCTTGAAATCGGGAGTTCCCCGCTGAGCACCAGCACGTGCTGGAAACATCGCCACCGTCGTGGGGCGAGTCTTGTCATATCGCTTCACCATCTGATCGAAGATGCGATAGGTCGTGATGCCCCAGTCATTGGTTTGATAACCGCTCCAATCCGAACGAGTCTGCAATTCATTGCCGAGACTCCAAAGCACTACAGACGGATGGTTTCTGTCACGTTTCACCCATTCCTGTATCAGATCTGGCCATATCTGCATGAACGGTTTACGACCTCCCCAATAGTCCTTGTCCGACCACTTGTCGATGAGTTCATCCACAACTAAAAAACCAATGCGGTCACAAATACGATAAAGGTCTTCGCTGTATGGATTATGCGAACAGCGAATGGCATTGTAGCCAAAAGCCTTCAGTTGACGCAACTGACGCTCAATAGCGGACGGGAACGCTGCCACACCAACAGCACCGAGGTCATGATGATTGGAAATGCCAGCGAGGAACACTTTCTTGCCATTGAGTTTGAAACCGAAGTCTTTATTGTACTCGATAGTGCGGAAGCCGAACTGGTCTGCCACAGAGTCGATAACGATGCCATCCTCCATCAAGAGGGCTTCGAGGGTGTAGAGATCGGGGGAAACCAAATCCCACAAGGAAGGATTCTTCACTTCCATCGGTGGCAGCAGCACCTCCGTATTGTTCTGATTGGTATGGTCGGGCATACCGCATTCCGACGATGCCACCACCTTACCGCTCTTGTCCTTCACCCTCGCTACTATATTAATATTGTGTTTCTGCCACTTCTCCACCTGCACCTGAGCAATGACAAGCCACGGTCCTCCCAAAGTGCTTTCAGCAGGGAGGGAAAGGTTATCCTGTCCACTGGTCTTCTCACGATCAGAAAGAGTACGCGCTTCAGGTTGGGAGAGTGAAGGGAGAGTCCGAATATACAGCCCATGTCTTGCCACCCGCGTCTCATTGCCGACCCGCAGCCACACGTTGCGGAAGATGCCACCACCGGTGTACCAACGGCTCCCATTCTTTGGGCCTGTATTGGAATAGACCGCCACCACATTCTCGCCACCGAAGTTCACAGCCTTGGTGATGTCGGCCTCAAAACCCGTGTAGCCATACTCATTGCTCGCCACTTTCTTGCCGTTGACATACACATCGCAAACATACATCACACCCTCAAAATCCAACACGATGCGACGTCCTTTCAGTGCTTCGGGCAGAGTGAACACTTTGCGATACCAACCCTCGCACATCCGCTTGAATCCCCTACCCTGGTCTTCTCTCGAATCCCATGGCTGCTCAAACTGATAGTCATGCGGCAAGTCGAGACTTCGCCACGTACAATCATCATAATCTGCACGTTCTGCATCTTTAGGATTTCCTTGCTCAAACTTCCAGCCGAAGTTGAACAGTTCACACTGATGGCTGACATACTCGCTCAACGGAGCGTTTGCCACCGTACTCTTGTCATATTGCTCGATGTATTGTGCTGAAATGGACGCAGCACATAACCACCCAGTCAGTAAAAGAATAAAACTCTTCCGCATTGGTGTTTTATTTCATCAGATATTTATCTCCAGTCTCCTTAATGATTTCCTTGCGATATTCTTCAGGATAACCAGGACGTACAGGCGGTTGGGCAAATCCATGCTCTGTCTTCAAGAAATCGATGAGCAATGGGTCATCATCAGCAGTCTTCTTCACTGCCATATCCAAATGCTTCACCATCAGATACTCGAAGAGGTGAGTCCATGCCGCCAGCATCATGTTGGAACGGATAAGCGATGCATCAGTCTGGTATTTGACAAGAGCTTCGTGACCCTGTTCTTTTAGCAGTTCGAGCGGATATTCAGCCAAATCAACATTTTCAATTCCCTCTTCCATCTTTTCACGCTGTTTCAGCACATCGGGGAACATCTTCTCATAATAAGGATAGACCAAGTTGCTCACCGCATTCTGCACCCAGAAAGCACTTTCCCACGAAAAGTTGACATCATCCTGTTCCCCAGTGATGCGACGGAAGCACTTTGGCATCTCAGTGATGCAACAGTTCAGCGGCACATACGGAGCCATATTGGGGTCATCGTTCGTTACCCACACTATGCCTCCAATGGCATCAGGGTATTGGGAACGCATCTGTCCCACAAACGAGAAAGCCGTCTGCTGGGTTGATACGGGACGTTCATTGAAATACTTCTTACCCTCACTTTCCCACGAAAGAGGTGTAGGACGATAAGGCATATTGTAAGGACCTGCACCCAATTCGTTGCGGATGTCGAACGGTGTGTCCTCAAAATGGTCACGCATACCGTTCATCACATCCTTCACCGTCAGTTTACGGTTGGGCTTTAGATAGAGAGGCATCTCGCCCTTCAGGTCGTTGCCCTTAGCATACTCGACATACTTGTCCATGCCATCACAGAGGCGGTTAAAGATGCTCCACACACGAGCCTCGCAGTATCTGACAGCCGAGAAATCATTGGGAGCGTATGCATCGCGGAAGGAAAATTCTGCATCCTTGCCTGTGAAATAGCCCTTCTTACGAGCAAATGTGATAACATCTTTAGAATAAAGAATCTGCTTCTTGTCATACTGGCTCAGACGAGTGATGCGGCTCTGGTTGGCATGGGCAGACACACAATCATCAGGAATACGAACAGCAGCCCATACTGCTCCTTTCTCGCCAACACCCTTGCCAATCATCTCCAGAATCCACGCCTCATTCTTGTCGCAGACGGAGAAAGTCTCACCTTCCGAGCAATATCCGTAAGCCTCCACCAACGACGTCATGATGTCAATGGCATTGCGAGCCGAAGTAGCGCGTTCCAAAGCGATATAAATCATCGAACCGTAGTCTATACCTGTCGGAAGTTCTGGCGAACCGAGTTGCTTTCCGTCTGTTTCATAGAGTTCCTCACGTCCGCCGTAAGTGGTCTCTGTGATGCTCACCTGGTTTTCATTCATCTGTCCAACAACTGTATAGGTACGTGCTGCCTGTGGAATCTCGCCCAGATACTTGTTTGTGTCCCAGTCATAGACCTTGCGCATCTCGCCCTTAGCATGAACGCCTCCCACATGGTGATAGATATTACCGAACATACCGTATGAGTCGGCATTGTAACTTACAAACACACTGCCATCGGCACTTGCCGACTTGCCCACAATAATATTGGTGCAGGCCATTGATGTCATGGCAAGAGCCGAAACAACCCATGCCACCACTGCTAAACTGATTTTTCTGATCTTCATGATTGAATAGTTAGATGTGCAAAGGTACACATTTTCATCGGAACCACATCTATCTTTTTAGCAAAACTGCATTTTCGTTTATCATAAATGGAACTTGATTTGGTCGTCTTGACAATTTTCCGTTACTTTGCGCTCAGTTTTAAGTGACAATGGACACATGGGTAAAGCAATACTGACAATTACGGGTAGTGACGGCACTGGCGGTTCGGGAGTACAAGCCGACATCCGGTTCATCAGCGCATTGGGAGGCATGGCGGCATCGGCCATCACCTCTATCACCGTACAAAACACCTTGGGTATTCAGGAGATTCACGATCTTCCCGCTTCGGTGGTTCGTCAACAAGTGGAAGCCATCATCAATGACCTACAACCCGATGTCGTGAAAATCGGACTCATACGCCGTATCGATGTAGTGGAAACGTTGGTAGATGTGTTGAAGAAATATCAGCCCCGACACATTGTCTATGCACCCGTTCTGAAATCGACAAAGGGAGAGCAATTGGTCTCTGACAAGGTTTATGAAGCCATCGAACGGCTCCTGCTACCGATATGTACTGTGGTGTTGGAGCCATCCGACCTTCCCATCGGACCTCGCCGACACGGTCATGCCAACCAACTAGCATCAGCAGTGTCCTTCTATCTGAGCCGTGGAGAAGAAGTGGATGACGCAATGCTCCATGCACGCACTTACTTGAAGCAATTGCCGGCCGACTATGCCGACGGGAACAACCGAAGCGAGGAATTGTACAATCAATTTCTGGATGCGGTGGAGCACTATTTCAACCGTTACGCCGATGTGGCTTTCTACGCAGAACAACTCAATGTTAGTCCTCGTTATCTCGGACAGGTGACTCGACGCATCGCCAACCGTTCCCCAAAATCCGTCATCGATGAACGCATTACTACTGAGATTGCACTGTTGCTGACCACCACCAACAAACCCCTAAAGGAAATTGCAGACAAACTGGGCTTTTCTTCTCAGGCACATCTCTCCCGATTCTTTAAGAAACAAAAGGGTCTCTCACCCAGCCAATACAAACAACAATAAAACATCAGATTCATGAATATGAAAGAGAACAGACAAAACTTAAACCGCCAGTTGGCACAGATGCTCAAAGGCGGAGTGATAATGGATGTAACTACCCCAGAACAGGCTCGCATCGCCGAAGAGGCTGGTGCCTGCGCCGTGATGGCATTGGAAAGGATACCTGCCGACATCCGTGCAGCAGGGGGTGTCAGCAGAATGAGCGACCCCAAGATGATTCGTGGCATACAGGAAGCCGTCAGCATCCCTGTGATGGCGAAATGCCGTATTGGTCATATAGCCGAAGCACAGATTTTGCAGGCCATCGAAATTGACTATATCGACGAGAGTGAGGTACTTAGTCCTGCCGACAACATCTACCACATTGACAAAACGAAGTTTGACGTGCCCTTCGTTTGTGGCGCCAAGAATTTAGGCGAGGCATTGCGACGAATCGCTGAGGGTGCCACAATGATTCGTACCAAGGGCGAACCAGGCACAGGCGATGTGGTACAGGCTGTCAGCCACATGCGACTGATGCAGAGCGAAATCCGTCGATTGGTAAGCATGAACGAAGACGAACTTTTTGAAGCTGCCAAACAGTTGCAGGCACCTTACGAACTGGTACGCTTCGTGCATGAGAACGGCAAACTGCCCGTCGTGAACTTCGCTGCTGGTGGTGTCGCCACCCCTGCCGATGCCGCCCTGATGATGCAACTCGGAGCCGAGGGCGTGTTCGTAGGTAGTGGAATCTTCAAAAGCGGAGATCCTGCCAAACGAGCCGCCGCCATCGTGCAGGCTGTCACCAACTACAAAGATGCCCAACTCTTAGCTAAACTCTCCGAAGACCTCGGCGAAGCTATGGTGGGCATCAACGAACAGGAAATCGAACTCTTAATGGCAGAAAGAGGAAAGTAGAAGAACGTTCGACAAGATTAATTGAACAAGTGAAGTATGAGAATTGCAGTCTTAGCTCTGCAAGGGGCATTCATCGAACATGAACAGATGTTGAAACGATTGGGCGTGGAAACCTTCGAGATACGTCAACTAAACGACTGGCAACAACCCAAGGATGGACTTATCCTACCAGGTGGAGAGAGCACGGTGCAAATGCATCTGCTCTCCCAACTTGGTCTGCTCGAACCCATCCGCCAAGCCATCCTCGAAGGTCTTCCTGTCTTTGGCACCTGCGCTGGCATGATCCTTCTCTCTGCAGATCACCTTGGCACAATGAGCATCCAAGTGCTCCGGAACGCCTATGGTCGCCAACTCGGGAGTTTCCGTACTGTCAATAGAGTCGAGACCATTGGCGAAGACATCCCAATGACTTTCATCCGTGCGCCATATATAGAAAAAGTGTTGAGCGACCAATGTCAAGTGCTCGCCGAAGTCAATGGTCACATCGTCGCTGCCCGCCAGGGACACCAAATAGTAACCGCTTTTCACCCTGAACTGGATAATGACACACGAATTCATCAGTATTTCTTAAACATTATAGCGGAATAAAATACATCACTAACGAACTTACGTGTTCCAAAACCATCTATTTTATACAAATAATCTTAAAAAGACAAGCCATTTCTATAGGGCTTGTTTTTTATTAACGGATTTTTCCTTAACTTTGCCGACTGAAAGCAGCCGGACGGTCTGTCACTGGCGATTCGAACGAGTCGAAAGAGGAAAGTCCGGGCAGCATAGGGCATCCCACTTCCTAATGTAGAAGCAGTCCGTGAGGGTTGAGTAATGCAGAAGAAAATAACAACTGCCTTGGCAGAAATGGTGAGAAGGTGAGGTAAGAGCTCACCAGCGGCATGGTGACATGTCGGCTGTGCATCTTGGGAGCTGCAAGTTCATGTAAACCACCCGACAGAGGGTAGCCCGCCCGAGTTGACGAAGGTCTGAGCAGCAATGCAA
>JAFZVN010000067.1 GCA_017617805.1 Bacteroidaceae bacterium
ACTTTGAACTTTGGGTGCTTAATGAGAATGAAAAAGAGAAGGTTGCAGGGATTGCAGCCTTCCCTTTTTTGTGTTGAGGTGTTTACAAGCCCGCTTCGCGTGGTGAACTGAATAGTTACAAAATCCTTTTAATCTGCTATTTGTCATCGAGCTCTTTCCATGCGGGCGGTTCGACGCCGAGGAGGTTCTTGACGAAGAAGTCGGCGCGTTTGTGCTCGCCGTAGGTTTCGCCCATGGTGTGGTGGGCGTTGGGCAGGAGGATGAACTCGAAGTCTTTGTTGTTGCGGATGAGGGCGTTGACCACTTGGTAGGAAGAGGAGGGATCGACGTTGTCGTCCATCTCGCCTACGACGAGCATGAGCTTGCCCTGGAGGTTCTTTGCGTTCTCGACGTTGGAGCAAGCGATGTAGGAGCTATCGACGGGATAGCCCATCCACTGCTCGTTCCACCAGATTTTGTCCATGCGGTTGTCGTGGCATCCGCAGGCGGCGTAGGCGGCCTTGTAGAAGTCGCCGTGGAAGAGGAGGGCTCCGAGAGCTTCTTGTCCGCCGGCTGAACATCCGTAGATGCCCATGCGGTCGATGTCCATGTAGGGATATTTCTCGGCTGCGGCTTTGATCCATGCGATGCGGTCGGGGAAGCCTGCGTCTTTGAGGTTTTTGTGGCAGACTTGCTCGAAGTCGAGGGTGCGGAAGGAGGTGGTCATGGCGTCGAGCTGCACGACAATGAAGCCAAGTTCGGCCACGTCTTGCAGATAGTAGAGCCAGGGCTGGAATTTCTTAGGCACATATTGGTCGCCTGGGCCTGAATAGATGTATTCGATGACGGGATATTTCTTGGTGGGGTCGAAGTTGGAGGGTCGCTGGATGAGTCCCCACATGTCGGTCTGTCCGTCACGTCCTGGGGCTACGAAGACCTCGGGGGCTTTCCATCCTATGGCTTCGAGGCGGCTGATGTCGGCGGTCTCAAGCGTGGAGATGATGTGTCCGTCGGTGGTGGAGCGGAGCACGGTGACGGGAGCTTGGTCGATGGAGGAGTAGGTGTCGATGAAGGAAGTCTGGCACTGGCGGCTGAAGGTGGCTTCGTGGGTGCCGCGCTCGGGGGTCAGCTCGACGAGGTTTTTGCCGTCGAGATTGATGCGGTAGTAGTGGATGTTGTATGGGTCTTCTTCGGGTATCTTTCCGTCGAAGCTGGAGCGGACGGTGCCCATGTTCTTGCAGTTGCGTCCGTTGGCGGAGAAGATGATGTAGCCTTTGCCTTTGTCATCGATCTGGGCGTCTTGCACGTCGCGCACCCAATAGTCGCCTTTGGTCACTTGGGTGAGCTTGCCTTTCTTGCGGTCATATAGATATAGATGTGCGTGACCGTCGCGGTCGCTCTTCCAGAGGATGTGGTCGGCATCCAAGTCGCGGCGCAGGTTGCGTGAGTAGGCGACGTACTTGTCGTTCTTCTCTTCGATGAGGGTGCGGACATTGCCTTGGAGATCCATCTCGAGGACTCGGTAGGTCTTGTGGCCTCGTTCGTTGAACTCGAAGGTGAGGGTCTGGCCGTTCTCGTCCCAGTCTGGAGCGGTGACTTGATACTGGCTTCGGAAGAGGTCGGTGCTCTTGGGACGGATGGTCTTCTTGTTTTCCACGTCGATGACGACAGGAATGCGGTAGTTGAGCGAGTCGCCGGGCTTGGCATACTCGAGCTGGGTGTAGATGGGCTGCACTTGATTGGCTGGCGAGGACTGGGTGTAGGTGACGTAGTGTTTGGGTGCGGGCTTGATGAGCACGGTGGCGTAATACTTGCCGTCCTTCGACCAGCGTCCCCATGAGGAGTAGTAGCAGGTGTCCACTCCATCGGTGGTGAGCTGGGTGGCGTCATCGCCTGTCTGAACAAAGAGATTGTTGTCCTTATGAATGATGAACGTGCCCTTGTTGATGGGGTGTTCGGCGCGTCCGTCTTTCTCGTCGCGCACTTCCATCCAGTGGTGGTAGCCGTCGCCGCGATTGCCTCCCCAGTTGCCACGTCGGCGGTTGAGCTCGGGATTGGTGGTCTGTTCCTTGGTGCCGGTCTTGGCATCGACCTTGTACCACACGGTGCTGTCGCCGTTCCAGGTGGAGTAGATGAACTGGTCTTGTGGCCCGTCGAAAGAACGGTGGACGTTGATGCTTCCGTTGGTCATCTTGTAGGAGTGTCGGCTGCCCGTGGAGAAGGCTCGCTTGTAGTCATCGATGGTGCCTTGGGCTTGGGTGCTCAGCGTGGCGCTGGCCAGCAGAGCGATAGTCAGTAACTTTTTCATTGTTGGTTAATATAGCTTTATATGAGTTTAGAGTTGGGTTAATAGATATTGAAATCGTTGTAGAAATAGTAGTACCACCAGTAGGTGTCGCCATAGCGGGGTCGGAGCCGTCGGCCCATCTCATCCTCGTCCACGCCTTGGTGCTGGAGCTGGTTGTAGTCGCTCACGAAGCTGTTGAACTTGTCGGCCACGAGGTCGTCGAACCGATAGCCTTCGAGGGTGATGGGGGATTCCTCGGTGGTGCCGAGCAGAATGGCCCCCTCCTGATAGAGCTTGGGAGCCGCCTCGTTGGGATGGTTGTTGGTATAGTCGTAGAAGTGGACACAGAAGGCATAGTAGTCCTTTGCCCACAACGACATGCACATCATGACGTCTTCCACGAGTGGCGAGGTGGCATGATCCAAGTCGGAGTAATACTCGAGGAGGAACTGCTGACAGAGACCATCATCGCCATCGAGCGTGTTCTTGCTGTCGTTCAGCATCGGCGCGAGGGTCTGGTAGTCCTTGCTCTGGATGAAACGGGTGCTGTTCATCATCCATGCCTCGTGCTCGAAAGCCCAATCGCGATAGAAGGTGGTGCTCTTAAGCAGAGCGATGTATTTGGCCGCCACTTCAAACTCGTGGTTGAAGATGGCGGTGAGGGTCATCATCTTGAGGTTGCGGAAACTCAATCCGTACTGCACGGCGTTCTCCATCGCCCAGCGGTAGGAATAGTTCATCTGTCCGAACATATAATAGATGAGTGGTCCGCCCAACAGCGAGGTGCGAATCTTCAGCGAATCACCTGTGTCGGGCTTGATGCCACAGTTTCCTGTCTCGAACATCTTGTCCATTTGCCCCGTGTGCATCAGGGCGATGTTCTTGTACAGGACCATCAAGTTGGTGGGAGCCCCCTCATCGCCCTTGGGCATCTCCTTGAGCGCATCGTCGAATCGGAACTCCTCCAAGGCACGATACATCCGCAGCTCATGACGGAAGTTCTTGTCGAAGAGGGTGGTTTTGATGGAACCGCGAGGGCCGTAGTTGAAATGCCAAGGCGTGGATGGGCAAAGCCAATCGTTGATGACTATGATGACGGCAAGCACGCCAATGATAAATAATCCTTTCAATCTAAAATCGACATTCCACTTTCTGGTTATAGACACTCCTCCCCAAACGAACAGTAGGCAGAAGATGACTCCGATGGTGGGGACAAAGGGAAAGCCTGGCGCTTTGGCGTAGTATATCCAATAGCCGAAATCGAGCAGGTGATACAGCAAGAGCACTGGGATGATCAGAGCCAAGAAACTCCACTTGTTGCTGAGGCCGAGCATCCAGATGGTGATCCAGTAGATAGCTACCCAAAGGAGGATGAGGAATGTGCTGCCCAACCAGGGATAGTAGAAGAACTGGGTGAGGTAGCACGAGATCCATGTTCCCCAACCGCCTCCATGCTGGACTGTATCCATCATGAACGTGTGTCCGCTGATGAAGACGTTGTTGTCTTGGATGGTGTACAAATAGTCTGCATTCATCACTGGCAGCAGGATGTATGCCACCACGATGAATGCAAGCATATAGATGTATCGGAGATGTTTGCCCATGTTATTCAGCAAACTTGGCTTTCACAGGGTCTTCTTTCGCCTTACGGGCAAACTCTTGAGCCTCGATGGTGACAGGCTCCACCATAAACTCAGGACGGTTGAACGAACGCAGGAAGAACGTGTAGAAGTTGGGGTCTTCCTGAGGTACGATGAAAGCCTTGTGCGCCTTACCCTTCTTGTCGAAGTAAGCGATGTAAGGACGGGTGTAATTGCCATCGTCGCGACGAGTGTCGACCATAATCCATCGGCCATTGCTCGACCATGAAGGATAGCTCTCGGAACGAGGACTGTTGATGGCATCCAAAGGCTTCACCTCTTTGGTCTTCAGATCCATCATGTAGATGTCGGCATCGGCATGCCACACGTGGAAGCATCCGAACTCAGCTTGTGCGAAGAGGATGTAACGTCCGTCGGGACTGACGCGGGGCAGGGTGACACTCTTGCCGATGGAATCAACAGCAGCGGCATTGTAAACGGTATCTAAATTGCTGAACTTCTTGGTTTCGGGGTCGAAGTCGAGGCTGTAGAGGTTGTATTTCACCTCCGTGTAGCGCTGAATCATCTCCGTCTCCTTGGCGATGCTGTCGTTCTGGTATTCGAAATGGGCTGAGCAGAAGTAGAGCTTCTTGCCGTCAGGACTCCAGGTGGGGAACACCTCCAGTTCGTTGTCCATCTGAGAAATGATGCTTACCTCGTTTTTCTCCACATCGTAGAGGATCAGGTCGCTTTGGGTGTCCTGCACCTCAATCTTGTTCAAGTCCTTCGTGTGGAAAGACTGACCCGTCTTGTTGGTGGAGAAGGCAATGAGCTGCTTTGTGGGATGCCAAGCAGGATAGACACCGGCGCTGATGGTTTGGTCGGTCTTGAGGTCAACCTTATTCAGTTTCCCATCCGCCACAATCATCGTGCCACCAAAGCCCTGACGCATGTGGAAGAGCATGTTGTCGGTCTTGTAGTTCTTGTAGGAGTGGCAGTTGATGCATTGACCTGTACTCTCTGTGCTGACCGACATGTTGTTGTAGATTTCACGTTCCTCGAAGTTGGTGAGGTTGCGCTGGTTGATGCTCAGCCGTTCGTAAGCCACGTATGATGGCTGGATGACACGGTAGGAAATGTATGGGTCGATGGAATCTTCGGCCACATAGATGTTGAAGGGCTTGTATGCCTTCCACGTACCTTCCACCTTGGCATAGACATCCACCTGGATGCTCTTGCCCTTCGCGGCCTTCAGCATGTCTTGCCATTCCTTCTCGTCAATCATCACCTTTTGCTTTTTGCCATAGGTGTGTTCGCCACCCTCGTAGGTGAACTTAGCCACTACCTCATCGGCACCTTCCTGCACAGCGAAGTTGAGCGGACAGATGTTGAACGGAATGGTCACCTCCGTATAGTCAGGATAGATGTGAGGCAAACGGGATTCCTGTTGTGCGTCGGATGGCACCGTGGGATGGTCGCATGCCACAATGGCTGCAGCCAAAGTAAGGATGGATATGATGTTTTTGAGTTTCATACAATATTTGCGGTATTACGTTTTAACGAGATTACGATTTGTCGTTTTAACTGTCAACTGTCAACTATCAACTGTCAACTAATATGAGTGTACGTCTCGGCAGAAGAAATAGAACCAATAGAAGGTGTCGCCATAGGAACTCTTCATGGCTTCGCCTACATCTTTGGTCTGCATGCCAGAATTGAGCAAGGATTGCGAGAGCTGTTGGAAACCCTCATAGCGCTCCTTCACCGTTTTGTCGAAAGGCATGTTGGAGATGTTGACGTTCTGAGGCTCCAGATGGCCATAGAGATAAGCAGCCTCTTGATAGTGCGTAGGCATGGCTTCACCCTGATGTAGTTCGGCATAGAGGAAGAAGCGTGGCCAGAACAGTTGGATGTCTTTCTGTATCAGCGCATAGTCTAACGTGAGCTCCTGCAAGAGCTTGTCGTCCTTGTTCATGGTGTTGCTGAAGTAGTTGAGCAGATACATCTCGCAGAGACCGTTGTCGCCATCGAGCACTGTACCCATGTGGTCACGCAGTTCACGCACAGCATCGAACTCGTGGTATTCCTTAATCAATTCAGGCTTGTCGGTGATAGGCAACAGCTTTTCCGCCCATTCATCGTAAAACAAGGAGGTCTTCAGAATGTTGAGGTACTTCTTGGCCACATCCATTTCACCATTCACGAGGGCACAACGTGCCAACATTTTCAGGTTGCCGAAGTCATAACCAAATTCCACGCTGTTCTCAATGCACCAGCGAGATGCAAAGTTGGTCTTGCCATGATAATAATAGAGGAGTGGGGCAGCTGTCTGCACCATGTGGACGTTCAACGTGTCGAATCCGTTGACAGGTGGTTCGCCCATGTTGTTGTAATGGAACATCTTGTTGCCGATCTCGCCTGTGTTGAGCAGCGCCACATTCTTCAGCAAGACCATTTCACGAGATGCGTCGCCAGGGATGCCTCCCATCTCATCGAGCACCTTATCCCAATCCTGCTCCTCAGCTGCCTTGTACATGCGAATCTCCGCATGGTAGTTGTAGTTCTTGAACTCGTTCTTATCTACCCACATGTAGGAGCATACCATCATGGCAATCGTCACGAGGCAAACCAACACGGCCTTGAATCCCTTGATGTCTTTGCCTTTGGGCAGGAATGGGAAGAGCAGCGGAATGGCTGCCAGAAACATGAAGGGAACAACGGGGTGCTGGCTGACGAGCAGGTCATTCTCAAATGCAGGGAAGCCCAATATCCATGCGTCCTCTAAGCGGATGCCCGCATAGAACCTGCGGCAAACCAGTGGTACCAGCAGGATGAGCAACCAGGGATAGAGAGGCATGAGAATCTTGCCATACCATGAGCCATATTGGGGTTGATCATCCACCACCATCGGGTCGCTCTTCGCGTGTGGATGCTTGTGTGCCTCGATGGCCAGTCTGATGCTTTTTGCCAGGTTGCGGGCAGAGATATAGGCCAGCGCCAGCAACGTGTACCATCCTCCAATGGGATAGGTGAATGCCACCAAGGTCGTGGTGATGATGCTGCCGAAACGCTTGCGGTCGAAGAAACTATGGAAAAGCATCATCAAGATGGCCATGAAGTAGCCCACCGTTCCGTAGAACCAGAAGCCTGTCTGCTTGGTGTAGTAAACCCAATAGCCGTTGTCGACCATGCTGACCAACAAGCATACCACAGGGATTGCCAAAATGGCCATCCATGCAGCTTTCACCTTGAATGCAAACTTGCTCATCCACATGCTTGCTACCCAAATGGCCACCATGATGCAGGCGCCCCACTTGGGATGATAGAAAAACTGGGTGAGGAAAGCTGCCACCCAACCAATGAAACCACCAGGTTGGTGCATGCATTGCTTCAAGTAGAGGGCGTTGGACGTGAAGTATTCCTTTTCTTGCGCCATCCACAATACATCACTGTTACGTTCAATGAGGTAGTATAAGCTTATTGCCACGATGAAGAACGTGACAATCAACGCAATACCCATGCCCACCCAAGTGTTGATGGTGAACGTTTTTTTCTCTTGAGTCCTCGGCTGCGAGGTGTTAGTTGCAGTCGTGGATTGTTTCGCGACTGTCGGTGCTATTTTCTTTCTGTGCTTTGTTCCCATGTTAGGTTTATAGTAAACTGGCTGCAAAGGTACAACTTTTTTCTGGAAGAAACCATGTGTGTCGAAAGAAAAATTGCATCTTTTTTATTGCTTGATAAGTTTGGCTGCAAAACCTCCACCGCTGGCCATATGGACTTTCACGCTCTTGTCGGTGCTGAAGGGCAGGGTAAATTGCTGTTTCCAGACACTGTAATCGGTGGCGTTTTTGTCGGCGTTGAGGCCATCCATGAAGGCTGTCAGCACATAAGTGCCAGCAGGTAGGAACGAAGCGCGGATCTCCACATCTCGGCTGTTCCAGTTGGTCTCGCCAGCCACATACCAGTCATTGCCCTTCCGTCGAGCCACAACAAGGTATTCACCCATCTTGCCGCTCAACACGCGCATCTCGTCATATACCGTCGGAAGCGAGGCGATAAAAGCGGTACATTCAGCCTCCTTCTCGTAGGCGGAGGGATTATCTGCCAACATCGTCAGTGGCGATTCATGCACGATGTAATGTGCCAGCTGATGGCAACGGGTTCCCATTGTCATGGGGTTGTTGTAGATGGGTTGGAAATCGGCTTTGGAGGCATTACGCATGCCGCCAGGGGTAAAATCGACGGGACCCACCATGCCTCGGATGAAGGGGAAGGTGACATCGTAGGCAGGCATGTCTTTCGAGGGTGCATCCACCGTTTTGCCGTCCTGTTGGAACTTGGCACGTTCTGTCCACTTCACCTCTTCCATGCCGAAGACAGCCTCGAAATTGATGACATTGGGATAGGTTCTCGTAATGCCTTGGGGAGCGAAAATGCCGTGATAGTCGAGCATCAAGTGATGTTGGGCACACTTCTCCGCTATGCGTTCAATCATCTCCACCGCCTCTTGGTCATACCTGTCCATGAAATCCACCTTGAAACCCTTGATGCCCATCTTGGCATATTGTTCACAAGCCTTCTCCAACTGGGTATCAAGCACATTGAAGACTGTCCACAGGATGATGCCCACTTGCTTTTGCTGCCCATATCGCACGAGTTCAGGCAAATCCAGTTCAGGAATAACCGTGAGCATATCGCCACTCTTGGGGTTGTACCATCCTTCATCGAGAATGATGTATTCCAGCCCGTTCTTGGCAGCAAAGTCGATGTAGTATTTATAGGTGTCCTGATTGATGCCAGCCTCGAATGGAACTCCTGTAAGTCCCCAATCGTTCCACCAGTCCCACGCCACCTTTCCTGGACGAATCCATGAAGTGTCGCCCTGAATGCGAGACGGGGATCCGAGTTGGTAAGCTAAGGTGTTGGTGGGCATTTCTGTGTCATCATGAGTAATCACGAGCACACGCCATGGGAAGGTACGATTGCCCTTGCCTTTGGCGATAAAGTCCTCAGTGGCTGTCACGTATTTCTGCTGTCGCCAAGGATAGTAATCGAAGGTCTTGGGATAGTGAGGAAAAGAAGCCTTGAGCGTAGTGCCCTTGGCTTTCACGAACATTCCCGGATAAGCTTCCACATCCGTCTCTAACAAGGTGATTTTGGTTGTCCCTTCATCGAAGGTGGCAGGCAAAAAGGCTTCCAAATTACGGCTTTTCGATAGGGGTGCCACATCGTAAGTAGCCTGAAACGCCATTGCCATCGGCTTCTGCGGATTGGTGGAGTAGGGGAGATAGGCTGTGTAATCGCCAGCGAAGTCGAAGCTTGTCACTTCGTCCTTCACCGTCCATTCACCTTTGGTGGAGGTGGTGACGAAGCGATAGGCTACACCACTATTGTAGGCACGGAACTCCACATTCACCCCATTCTTGTTCTTCACAATGAGCGCGTTGTAGGCATCGTCAAATGAAGCCATCTTGTAGTTGGGTGCGTCGAAATGTTCTTCGACCGACTTGGCGGAAGCGCCTGTGTAGAGGCTTGCCTTTTTGCCTTCGATTAGCAAATTAGGCATTCCTTTCAATAATTGTTTTCCGTTATCAAATATATTGAATGTCAGTTCATTGTTGGCGATAATCTCCATTTTTACTTTACCATTGGGAGAAAGGAGCGTTTCTTTCACCTGCGCTTGCATCATGAGTACTGATGCGGCTATGCAGAAGATGGAAATAATGTATTTCATTTTTATTTTATATAATATGTATAAATATAAATATGTGGTTCTGCTGGTTTCTCTTGACTGTATGGGTTGAATGTGTAAGGCTCATACTTGCCTAATGGGTAGCCTGTCACAACCAGATACACGTCTTTCGTGTTGGCTGGAAGTGTGAGCGAAACCGTCCCCTTCTGTTTGGTTACAATGTCGCCATAAGTGGCTTGCGCATCATCCTGGATGGCTACCAATCGATAGGCAAATCCATCGTTCTTGTCTGCACCAGCAAACTTCACCTTGACGGTCTTCTTACCTTTCGTGTCGAGTTTGTTGACATTGGCGCCAAACACTTGCAGGGGCCTGTAGTTCACAAACTCGCCCGCATATTTCTTGTTCATTTCATGTTTTCCAGGGAAGTCGAAGGTGAGCAGGCGCGAGTAGCAGTCAACGGCCTCACGTGCGAAGTCCTCATTACTCATGTTGAACATCCGCATATAGGTGGAGGCAGGGTCTTCGCCTTGCATACCCTCACGAAAAACGTCCGCAATAATGGTCAGCCCATGTTTCATACTCCAATATTCGAGCATGTAGGCTGAGTGGTAGATGTTCTCGCTGTCGAGGAAACGCAGGTTGGCGTGGTCGATAAAGGCTTTCCAGTGGTAGTTCTCGTCGGTAGGCCATTCAGGGTTCACATTCCAGAGCATCCATTGGCTGGTCATTTCGAAGAAGCCGCCAGCCATACCGCCTTTGCCCTGCTTGTCGCAGGCTATCATCGACTGGAACGAGTGTCCCAGCTCATGAGCGATGCAGTTCAATTTCTTGTCCTGCACACGGTTGGGCGAAATCCACAAGGCGCCAATCACCCCGTCATAATCTCCTCCATAAGCTGTGCCTTCGAGCGAGTAATTGAGCATTACCATCATGCGGTAACGATCCGCATTCGAGCCAGACTTGATGAATTTGAGGTCATTCTTGTAGAAGTTGTAGAACGATTGGATGCGGGTGAGCAGGTTGTCCAAGTCCACCTTCATGTTCTGTCCTTCCAAGTCGGGTGCTTGGCTGAGATCTTTGCCAAACGGCTTTTCCCAAAAGACAATCACATCGTTAGTATAAGCACAGCGTGCAAAACTCCACTTCGAGTCCTCCTTCGTGAAGTCATTGTCTTTCAAATCGGACGGGATGTACACCTCTTTTCCCTTTGGAGCCTCATAGACAGTGCTGTTGGCCAGTTCTGTCGTTTGTTTTTGGGTCTGTGGCTTGATGTCCGACTGCGCCACAACCACATTGGCATAGCCCATAGCTATCCAAGTGACCACAGCCAAACGTAAGCAGTTTTTCATTTCAGTTTTCATGTTGTTGAATTGTGTGAAAAAGTTAGCTAATCGTAAAATTCAGTGGTACAAAGTTACGACTTTTAGGCCTCATTTCAAAAAAAATAAAGCCAAATGGAAAGTTTTTGCATATTTTGTACGTTATTTCTATTTTTATTTACTACTTTTGCAAAGATTTACGTGAAAACACATGTTTTATTAACATTATAAATTTGGTTTACAATTATGGTTTATTCAAAAGAAGTACAGGAAATGTGCTGCGTAGCCAAAGGCCCTAATCACGGACCAGCCCCTATCCCAGAAGAGGGAAAGTGGATTCAGGCGAAGGAGATTAAGGACATCTCAGGCATGACACATGGTATTGGTTGGTGCGCTCCCCAGCAGGGTTGCTGCAAGCTTTCGCTCAACGTGAAAGAGGGTATTATCGAGGAATGTCTCGTTGAGACAATCGGTTGCTCTGGTATGACTCACTCTGCCGCTATGGCATCTGAGATTCTTCCTGGCAAAACTATCCTTGAGGCACTCAACACCGACCTCGTTTGCGACGCCATCAACACCGCTATGCGCGAACTCTTCCTCCAGATTGTTTATGGACGTACTCAGTCCGCATTCTCAGAGGGTGGTCTCGTTATTGGCGCTGGTCTCGAAGACCTTGGTAAGGGTCTCGTTTCTCAGTGTGGCACACTCTATGGCACCAAGTTGAAGGGTACTCGCTACCTCCAGCTCACAGAAGGTTACATCACCAAGATGTTCCTCGATGCTGACAACGAAGTTTGTGGCTATGAGTATGTTCACATGGGCAAGTTCATGGAGGCTGTGAAGAAGGGCATGGATGCTAACGAAGCTCTCAAGAGCGTCACAGGCACTTATGGCCGCACGAAGCCAGAACAGGGAGTTGTTAAATCTATTGACCCACGTAAAGAATAATTAAGGAGGAAACAAACTATGATTAGAGAAGTGAAATTCGAATCACAAGACCGTCGCATGAAGCAGATTCTTGCTGCTTTGAATGAGAACGGCATTTCCTCTATCGAAGAGGCAAACGAAATCTGCGAAAAAGCAGGTCTCGATCCATACATCACTTGTGAAGAAACACAGCGCATCTGCTTCGAGAACGCAAAGTGGGCTTACGTGGTAGGTTCTGCTATCGCTCTGAAGAAGGGCTGCAAGAACGCTGCCGACGCTGCCGAGGCTATCGGTATCGGTCTGCAGGCATTCTGCATCCCAGGTTCTGTGGCAGACGATCGTAAGGTCGGTATCGGTCATGGTAACCTCGCTGCCCGTCTGCTCCGCGAAGAGACAGAGTGTTTCGCATTCCTCGCAGGTCACGAGTCATTCGCAGCTGCTGAAGGTGCCATCAAGATTGCTGAGATGGCCAACAAGGTACGTAAAAAGCCACTCCGCTGCATTCTCAACGGTCTGGGTAAGGACGCTGCCATGATCATCTCTCGTATCAATGGCTTCACATACGTGCAGACTCAGTTCGACTACTTCACTGGCGAGCTCAAGGTGGTGAAGACCAAGGCTTACTCTGATGGTCCTCGTGCTAAGGTGAACTGCTATGGCGCTGACGATGTTCGCGAAGGCGTTGCCATCCTCTGGAAAGAGAATGTGGACGTTTCCATCACAGGTAACTCAACCAACCCAACCCGCTTCCAGCACCCAGTGGCTGGTACCTACAAGAAGGAGCGTGTGCTTGCAGGCAAGCCTTACTTCTCAGTAGCATCAGGTGGTGGTACAGGTCGCACGCTGCACCCAGACAACATGGCTGCAGGTCCTGCTTCCTATGGTATGACAGACACCCTCGGCCGTATGCACTCCGACGCTCAGTTCGCAGGTTCTTCTTCTGTTCCTGCTCACGTTGAGATGATGGGCTTCCTCGGTATTGGTAACAACCCAATGGTAGGTTGCACCGTTGCATGCGCTGTGAACGTGGCACTTGCACTGAACAAGTAATAGATTCGTTTCTATAACATATTCGTTTTTATAGTAAGATTGTTATTTTTATACGAGAAGCTTGCATCGTGATGATGCGAGCTTCTCTTTCTTAATTGAGCGTCAAGAAGTGGGTGAACCTGCCAGGGGAAGCGGGGGCATCGTCAGGAAGTTGATTGCTAACTTGGATGAAAATGATGCGATGGGGGAAGTTATAGAGGGGATTAAAAGAAAAATCATGAGGAATTTTGTGGATTGTAATTTTTTATTTACCTTTGTACCCACTAAATTGAGTTTATAGATGTTCAAGAAGTTTACAACTCTTTTTCTGCTTTTGTTTTTCATAGGAATTTTTTCCACCCGCGCACAACACATTGGCATCAACAATAATCTGATATTTGATGTGGCTGGTGCACTCTCTGCGGGAGTTGAAATTCCTTGCACTCAATCAACATCAGTAGAAATATATGGAAGCCTTCGTCCTTGGAAAAGAGCAGAACAGAGCGTGCACAAACACTGGCTCCTGCAAACACAATTTCGGATATGGCCCTGCCAAATAATGAATGGTTTCTTTTATGGACCCTACGTGCATGTGGGCGAATTCAATATTGGTAATCATGCTTTTTGTTTAGGTCTGTTGAATGGATTGAAACCGAACCGTTACGAAGGTTCGTTAGTGGGTGCTGGTGTAGGATGTGGATATGAATATGCGTTGGCAAAGCATTGGAACATTGGTGCTGAGATAGGTGTTGGCTATACATATATTAATTATAAGAAATACAACTGTGAGGTGTGTGGCAAGTTGAAGGACGATGGAACATACAATTATGTGGGTGTTTCCAGATTGGCTCTCTGTCTTACGTACATCTTTTAATATAACCATCTGTTGTGACATGAAAAGATCGAACAATCATTTCATCCATATTAGGTCAGGTAAATGGCTTCTGATTCTGCTGCTGTCAGCCCAATTGCCCATCCTCGCATTTGCTGATGGTAAAATATATAATTATGTGTTGAGGATGAACCGTTCGACAATGGCTTTAGTGGACAGCAACGTGGTGGTGTCGCTACAAATGACCGCCTTGCAGGATGTACCTGCGACACAATCAGTTGTCCTAGCTCCAGTATTGGTGGATACTCTCACTCACCAGCAAGTTTCTTTTCCGTTGATATTCCTCAATGGCAGCAACCAACAGATTTATTTCGAGCGTGTGCTGAAAGATGAATATCCTGATGCTTTGGCACTGCGCAAAAAGAAAGGCGTGAATCTGAACATCGATTATGTGCGCATGGTGAAGTATGAGCCATGGATGGATCGTGCCGTGCTGAAACTGCATAAGCAAAGTTGCGCTTGTAATAACAGGAAAGAAAGAGGCGAACTGATTGCTGCCATGTGGAAAAAGGAGGCTCCTGTCATCAGTCTCTATCCTGTATATCTGATTCCCCCTGCTGATAATTCGGAGAAGGTTCGTGAAGAACGTGGCTCTGCATTCCTTTGCTTTGAAGTTAACAAATGGGACATCAAGCCTGAATACATGAGTAACCCCGCTGAACTGCAAAAGATACATAACTCTGTGAATGTGGTAAGGAATGACTTAGATGTGACCATCAGAAAGATGACCATCGAGGGATTCGCTTCGCCAGAAGGATCATATTCCCATAACCTCGAACTCAGCGTGAATCGCACGGAAGCCCTGAAGAACTACCTGCTGATGTCGAACATTGCCAACGGCATCAGCATAGAAGCAAGTGGTAAGGGGGAGAATTGGGATGGTTTTATCAAGTATCTGAGGAACGGAAACGATATTCCACAGCGCGGTAAGCTTCTCAATATAGCAACCAGCAACTTTTCGCCTGATGAGAAAGAGCAAAAGATGCGCAAGGAAGCCCCAGAAGGCCTTGCGTATGTGGTGAAAAACGGTTTTCCCTCCTTACGATGCACCAACTATACCGTCGTCTATATAGTTAGACCGTTTACCCTTGAGGAGTCGGAACGTGTTTTTGAAACACGGCCTATCAATCTCAATCTGAACGAAATCTATCGATTGGCCGAGAACTATGCAAATAATCAGGAGAAGTATTACTCCATCATTCGCAAAGCTTACATGCTTTATCCTAACGATTCGTATATCAACCTTTCGATGTCTTGTCAGGCCATCAAGAAAGGGGAAATAGAGGAAGCTGAGGAATATCTGAACAAGGTGAACGATTGCCCTGAGAAGACAATGAACAAGGGACTCCTGGCATGGCTTAAAGGAGATACGGACGAGGCGATTCGGCTTGTTGAGCAGGCCAAGCGAAAAGGTGTGAAGCTGGCCGACGAACAATTGAAAGAATTCGAGAAAATCAAACATAAATAATTAATAAAACTCCAACAAAACTATGTTTCATTTTAGCAAAACCATTTTTGCGCTGCTTTTGACCTGCTCCGTCTTGTGTGGCTGCAGCCAGCGCGATGACATTGATGTCGATAACAACAATGGAGTAGAAGCACGAGAAGATGTCAGTATTGTGTTTCGTTTTCAAACGGACAACCCAGCTTCCTTGACGACACGTGGTGCCGAAGATAGTTATGACCATGTGCAAGGAACGCCAGACGAGTACAAAGTGGAGAATGCAAGGGTTTATCTCTTCGATGCGCCTACCAAACTTTTTGTTAAAAGCATCATGCTCAGCAAATTGACACGTTCTGGCAGCGATGCTAATGGCAACATTATTTATGAGACAGAACATGTGTCTGTGCCACAGGGAACTTACGATATCTTTGTTACTGCCAACACTGACCGTCAGATCAACAAGAACACGGAGGATGAGTTTTTGGCCGATATCGACAGCATCTCGTACGTCAGGGGACAAATTGATGATATATCTCAAGGTATTGTGATGACAAATCGTGCATCCGATAATTCTGGCACAGTGATTGCCAACAAGCAGGGGATTGAAGATAATGTGGTCAATATCACGCTGGAACGTGTACTTGCCCGCATCGATATCGCCAAAAGCAGTGAGACTTTCCAATTGACCGATGACAACAGCAAAATGTATGCTACAGTGACGCTTGACAAACACTACATTGTCAATCTGGCCAAGTATTATTACGCTTACCGTCATACAACTGTGCTTACTTCGATGGTTCCCCCCAGTTGGAATATCAATGAGCATTTCGGTAACGTGAAGGATGTTAACGGCTACGTTGTTGATCCTTACTTCTTCAAGAAGACCATCGATGCCTCCAACTTCACCAATTCCGATAAGTTTTATGAGCATTTCTTTGGCGACTACAGTAATCCTAATGCCATTGCCTGGACGGCGTTTAAGCCTGTCGGAGAAACACCCCAATATAATACGGCTTATTGCTTGGAGAATTGCATGTTGGCTCCTGCACAAAAAAATGGTTATACTACAGGTGTCGTGTTCAGTGCTAAGCTGGAACCCTACAATAATGTGTTCCATCTTGCCTCCAACGGAAATTTGGAGCAGGTCACCGATAAAAGCAAATATCCGGAGGTACTCTACTTCTACAAATGCAAGTTTTATGATTCGGCTGAGGCGCTGGCAAAGGCTATTGGCGTTTCATCGGTGTCGAGCGCTATGTTAGACGTGTATCAGGCTCGGAAATATGAGAAGGGAGATGATGGCTACCGTTGCTACTACACCTACTGGATCCGCCATTTGGACAACTTTAAAGCTACAAGTATGGGCGTGATGGAATTCGGCATTGTTCGCAACAATCTCTATCGCTTGCTCATTACCAATGTGTCAGATCTTGGAAGCCCCAATGTGTTTGTTGATCCAGATATGCCAGATGAAGGAGAGACATTCTTGAAGGTGGTGCTTAATGTGAAACCATGGATTGTAAGAGACCTCACAAATATCGTGCTTTGAAGCAACTGCTGTCCATCGTATGCCTCTTGGTGATGACGTCCTGCTTATGGGTGAAGGATGACCTTGACGAGTGTCCTTATGGCTTCTGGATTAAACTGCACTACACCTATAATCTCCTTGATGTGGATGCGGCACCGAAGCAAGTGCAGGATGCCTATGTCTATGTCTATGACACCGACGGGAATTATGTCAAGCGTATCTTTGCCACACAAGAGGATCTGAAAGCAAATAACTATCGTGTCAGAGTTGAGGGACTGCCTGAGGGCGACTATATGTTTGTTGTGTGGAGCGGAATAGGCAATAGTCAATACGCAGTTGCAGGCGATACGCAGAAGAAGGATGATTTCCGTCTCTCGTTGGTAGGGGCAGATACGAACTATGCTCAAGAACTGCCTGCTCTCTATCATGGCGTCTTGGACAGCATCCATTACGATGACTTGTATGCTCAGCACGATGTGGAACTGATGAAGAACACCAATCAGTTGGTTTGTCTCGTCGTCTCGGTGGCTGAAAACACGGAAATTAATCCGGAAGACTACACGATGGAGGTCATTGCCGCCAATGGTGTTATGGATGCCCATAACAGACTGGTGTCTGAGAATGAAATCATCTATGAACCTTTCGAGCAGGATAGCGTCATCTTTGAGGATTCAGAGTATGGTACACTTCAAGGAATAAAATTCAACATCATGATCTTGCGACTGATGAGTGACCGGGACAGCCGAATCATTCTGACGAGAAAAAGTACAGGCGAGAAGTTGTTCGACATTTCTTTCCCTGAATACATTGGCATGATAGGCTCCCTTTACACGAACTTGGGTAAACCCCTTTCTGTGCAGGAATATCTTGACCGACAAGATTTCTATACCATCGTGTTCTACCTCTCTGGCGACTTAGACCAACTCGTTCAGCTGCAGGTAAATAGCTGGCGGTTGAGGGCCAATCATCACTTGAAATTATAGAGTATGCGAAATTTGAATAAAAGGTTTCTCTCGCTGACATGCTTGATGTTGGTTTTGCTGAGTGCTTGTGTGGATGACCCTGAGCTCAGCGAACAGGGAGAGGTCATGCTCAAATTGAGGGTGTCATTTGCCAATCCTCAACTCTCCACTCGCGCTATCGAGGATTATTATTTCCATAACGAATATACGGTCAGTCGTCTTGATGTCTATTTCTTTGATGTTGAAACGAAGAAATTCTTCACCAAGGCTGTGATTACCAACCTCACTAAAGACGATTCGACTTATGATACTGAATATGACATCACTTACCAATTCGACAACATAAGAATTCGTGCTGGTGTGTACGACATCTTCACCATCGCCAACTATGACTATGCCCCCGATAAGGTGGCAGACGAAACAGAACTGCTTGATAGAATTGACAGTCTTACTTACAGAGAAGGAATTGAAGCCAGCATTCCCGCAACGGGACCCGTGATGACGAACCGTGCCACATCGATGCTGGCCGTCGATTTGATTCCTATGATCAACAAGACTTATATTCTGAATATTGAATTGGAACGTGTAATGGCCAAGTTGCAGATAGGAGTCTCACAAAACACTTTCCCATTGATGCATGAAGGAAGGAAATATGCAGATATTAACATCACTAACTACAAACTGTTGAATATGAACAGGCAGTACTATCTCTTCCAGCATACAGATATCTTGTCGGAGCTGACAGGAGAAATGCCCGGACGATTTACGATGCCAGATAACTATGGAGATTACAGCGAACAGGACGAGCAGTATGTGATAGATCCATATTTCTATCAGAAACAAGATGATGCTACCGAAGCGTCTGTCTTTGGTCAATATTACAAGTCTTGGTTCGGTAATTTCACAACGGAAGACTTCGCCTCCATGCCTGCCGCAGATAACTACGGCTATGCGTATATCTTAGAGAATACAGCATTTAAAACTAGTCAGAAGAACGGCTATTCTCCTGGCATCGCATTCAAGGGGGCGGTCAGTCCAGTCTTCGTCTATCTATATGACACAAATCTCCGTACGCTGAAAGAGGAATACCGACCTGAATATTGGCCTAAGACGATATACCTCTATCAGTTCAACTTCTATGGATCCATCAAAGCCATCAATATGGCTTCAGGGCTCTCTCTCGATGAACTGGTGACCTATACAGATGCTGAACTGAAGCCTTATGGCATCAAGCAGTGTAAGTTCAATATGGGAGTATATGAAACTTTCTATACTTATTGGATACACCATCGCAACGATACTGACATTGCCATGGGACCGATGGAGTATGGTATCGTCAGAAACCATTTTTACAGAATGCTCATTACAGGAGTCAGTGGGATAGGAAATAGTGCCATCACCCCCAATATCATGCGCGACAACGATGCTAACTCCTACACTGATGTGGTCATCAATTGATTTACTCAAAAAGATCAATCAAGTCAACTTTATGGGATTTCGAACGCCAATAAGGAATGATTTTTTGAGGAACTTTTGGCAAAAAAGACATTTAGTTGGTCTCAAAATTGGTCAATCGGATAGAAAGTCGTAACTTTGCAGCCGATTTAAATAACCATAAGAAAAATATGAACATTTCAGTAGAGAACATTGACAAGGTGAACGCGGTGATGACAGCCGTGGTGGAACCTGCCGACTATACGGAGAAGTATGAGAAGGCTATCAAGGACGCAAAGAAGAAAATGAACATGCCAGGTTTCCGTCCTGGCATGGTGCCTGTAGGCTTGATCAAGAAGCAGTTTGGTGTGAGCATCCTCGCTGAGGAGGTGAACAAACTGTTGCAGGATGGTCTTTTCAGCTACATTCGCGAGAATAAGATTAACATGCTGGGAGAGCCTCTGCCCACAGAGGAGAACAACAACGTGGACTTGAAGGAGGGCGAGAGCTTCACATTCAAGTTCGAATTGGCGATTGCTCCTGAGTTTGAGGTGTCGCTGACAAAGAAGGATAAGGTGGATTACTACAACGTGGATGTGACTGACCAGATGGTGGAGAACCAGGTGGACATGTATCGTCAGCGTGGTGGTAAGTATGAGAAGGTGGACTCTTACGAGGACAACGATATGATTAAGGGTGTGATTACTGAGTTGGATGTGGAGACTCCTGTGACTGCTGAAGATGTGGTGATGTTGCCCAAATACTTCAAGAACGATGACCAGAAGAAGCTCTTTGATGGTGTGAAGATGAATGACATCGTGACTTTTAACCCATCTGTGGCTTATGACAATAACGAGGCTGAGCTGTCTTCGCTGTTGAAGGTGGACAAGGCTGATGCGCTGAATCATAAGGGTGAGTTCAACTTCCAGATTACTGAGATCACTCGTTTCGTGCCAGGTCCTTTCAATCAGGAGTTGTTCGATACCGTGTTCCCTGGTGGTGAAGTGAAGACTGAGGCTGACTTCCGTGCGAAGGTGAAGGAGCTGATTGCTGACCAGTTCAAGAAGGACAGTGACTATAAGTTCTTGCTTGACATCCGTAAGTATGTGACTGAGAAGGTGGGCAAGCTGGAGTTCCCTGAGGAGAAGCTGAAGAAGATTCTGTTGGCCAACACAGGCGATCAGGAGAAGGTGGATGCTCAGTTCGATAAGAGCATTGAGGAACTGACTTGGCATCTCATCAAGGAGAAGCTCGTGGAGCAGAACGAAGTCAAGGTGGACGATGAAGATGTGAAGAACATGGCCAAAGAGGTGACTCGCATGCAGTTCGCTCAATATGGCATGCTGAACATCCCAGACGAGTATCTGGAGAACTCTGTGAAGGAGATGCTTAAGAAGCGTGAGACAGTGGACAACCTCATCGACCGCTGCATCGAGGTGAAACTGGGTGCTGCGCTGAAGGAGAAGGTGACGCTGAAAGAGAACACAGTGAGCGCTGAAGAGTTCAACAAGATGTTCGCATAAGGGACATTAAAATATTTTGTGAAAAAAAGTGGTAAGAATTTTGGTTCTTACCACTTTTTTCATAACTTTGCAAACTCAAAGGGTTTTTAATTTAATATTATAGAACTTATTTATGGTTGACGATTTTAGAAAGTATGCTACTAAGCATTTGGGAATGAGCAGTATGGTGCTCGACGATGTGATGAAAGCTCAGGCTGGTTATCTGAACCCTTATATCTTGGAGGAAAGACAACTGAATGTCACTCAGCTGGACGTTTTTTCACGTTTGATGATGGATCGAATCATTTTTTTGGGTACGGAAGTGAACGACTATACCGCGAATGTGCTGCAGGCACAGATGCTCTATCTTGACAGTGTGGACAGCGCCAAGGACATCAGCATCTATATCAACTCGCCTGGTGGCAGCGTGTACGCTGGTTTGGGCATCTACGACACGATGCAGTTCATCAACAGCGATGTGCAGACCATCTGCACGGGTATGGCGGCTTCGATGGCTGCTGTGCTGCTGGTTGCTGGTAAGGAGGGAAAGCGTAGTGCTTTGCCTCACAGCCGCATCATGATTCATCAGCCGATGGGTGGTGCGCAGGGTCAGGCCAGTGACATCGAGATTACGGCTCGTGAGATTCAGAAGTTGAAGAAGGAACTTTATACCATCATCAGCGACCACAGCCATCAACCTTTCGATAAGGTGTGGGCAGACAGTGACCGTGACTATTGGATGACCGCAGAGGAGGCCAAGGAGTATGGTATGGTGGATGAAGTGCTCGTAAGAAAGGCATAAATATATAATAGGTAATAAGTGGCAAAATTGAATAAATGCTCGTTTTGTGGCGCGAAAGAAAACGAGGTGAAGGTACTTGTGTATGGTCTTGATGGCTACATCTGCGAGAATTGTGCAGAACAAGCTGCCAAGATTGTGCATGAGGCGCTGGAGAAGAAGAATCAGGACAGTAAATTGCAGAACGTGCCAAAGCCCAAGGAGATCAAGGCGTATCTTGACCAGTATGTGATTGGTCAGGATGCTGCTAAGATTGCCTTGTCGGTGGCAGTATATAATCACTATAAACGTCTGAACAATCGTGGTGATACTGATGATGTGGAACTGGAAAAGTCGAACATCATCATGGTGGGTAGCACTGGTACAGGTAAGACCCTCTTGGCACGTACCATTGCCAAGATGCTGTTGGTGCCATTTGCGATGGTGGATGCTACGGTGTTGACTGAAGCTGGTTATGTGGGCGAGGATGTGGAGAGTCTTTTGGCGCGTCTCTTGCAGGCTGCTGACAACGATGTGAAGTTAGCAGAGAAGGGTATTGTGTTCATCGATGAGATTGACAAAATAGCCCGTAAGGGTGACAACCCCAGCATCACGAGAGACGTGAGTGGTGAGGGTGTGCAGCAAGGATTGCTGAAACTCTTGGAGGGTAGTATCGTGAACGTGCCTCCACAGGGTGGCAGAAAACACCCTGAGCAACAGTTCATTCAGGTGGATACCCGCAATATCCTCTTCATCTGTGGTGGTGCTTTCGATGGCATCGAGAAGCGTATTGCCCAGCGTCTGAACACTCATGTTGTGGGTTTTGACGCTTCGCGTAATGCGGCGAAGTTAGACAAGTCAAACATGCTGCAGTATATAGCACCTATGGACTTGAAGTCCTTTGGCTTGATTCCTGAAATCATAGGCCGTCTGCCTGTCTTGACCCATCTGGAACCTCTTGACCGCACGGCTTTGCGCTCCATACTGACCGAACCCAAAAACTCGATTGTGAAGCAGTACATCAAGATGTTTGAGATTGATGGTGTGAAGCTGACCTTTGAGGAGGAAGTGTTGAATTATGTGGTGGATAAGGCAGTCGAATTTGGTCTTGGCGCTCGTGGGTTGCGCTCTCTGATTGAAGTGGTCATGATGACCCCGATGTTTGAGGTTCCATCCACTGGCGTGAAGGAATATGTGGTCACCTTGGATTTTGCACGTAAACAAGTCGAAAATGCAAATATATCAGTCTTAAAAGAAAGTTCTGAGGACAAATAAACAAAAAAAATGTAAAAATTTTGTTTTTTTTCTTCTTTTTCTTTGAGATTACAAAACTGATTTCTAACTTTGTTGGTAGAATGCGTTTTATCCCCGCATAAAAACCATAAAACACTCTGACATCACATGGAAAAACCTGGAACACTTCAGCAAGCGTTGAAATACTACTTTGGCTTTGACACTTTCAAAGGCGATCAGGAGGCTATTATCCAAAATCTTCTTGACCGCCAGGACACCTTTGTGCTGATGCCAACGGGAGGTGGCAAATCACTTTGCTACCAGTTGCCAGCTTTGTTGATGGAGGGAACAGCGATTGTCATCTCTCCACTGATTGCCTTGATGAAAAATCAGGTGGACGCCATCAAGCATATCAGCGAGGAGGATAGTGTGGCGCATTTCATCAATTCGTCGTTGAGCAAGGCGAACATCGATCAGGTAAAGGCCGACATCATGTCGGGCAAGACCAAAATGCTCTATGTGGCACCTGAATCGCTGACGAAGGAAGAGAACGTGGAGTTCCTGCGTCAGGTGAAAATATCCTTCTATGCCATCGATGAGGCGCATTGTATCTCAGAGTGGGGACATGATTTTCGTCCTGAGTATCGCAAAATTCGTCCCGTCATCAATTGGATTGCGATGGCTCCTGTCATTGAGCTGTTCCTGCCTAAGAACAAGTCCGAAATCATCAAGGGGCTGGCTGAGGCCTATCGTGAAAGGAGGAAGAGGCACGACGAACTGAACAAGGAATTCAAGCAGTTCCCTGACCGTGTAGATAAGGATGAGTTGGAGGACTTGGCACGCAGGGTGACGGGTCTGGCCGATGTCATTGCCTTCATGGCAGAGATGAAAGAACAAATCAAGGAGAAATCTGACAAGTGTCCTCGTCTAAACGAGAAGTTTGTTGATGCCTTGATTGAGATTATGCCTTCCATTCGCAAGAACTATGCTGAGTTGAAGGAGCGCATGGCGGATGAACCTGCTGTGGCTTCGATGCCCGACCTGCCTACTGATGATGATATCCGTGAGGCTGCGAAAAGAATCTATGATGCACCAGTGATTGCGCTGACGGCTACGGCCACAGACAAGGTGCGCAACGATATCAAGAAGAACCTTGGCATTGTTCCCGCCAAAGACTTCAAGTCTTCGTTCAACCGTCAGAACCTTTATTATGAGGTGCGTCAGAAGACGGCTGATGTGGAGAAGGACATCATCAAGTTCATCCGTCAGAATCCGGGCAAGAGCGGCATCATCTATTGCCTGAGCCGTAAGAAAGTGGAAGACTTGGCTGAGGTGCTGCGTGCCAACAACATCAAGGCTGCTGCATATCATGCAGGTATGGACACGAAAGAACGTAGTGGTACGCAGGATGATTTCATCATGGAGAATGTGGATGTGATTGTGGCTACCATCGCCTTTGGTATGGGTATTGACAAGCCCGATGTGCGTTATGTCATTCACTACGACATCCCCAAGAGCCTTGAAGGGTACTATCAGGAGACAGGTCGTGCAGGACGTGATGGCGGTGAGGGTCAGTGCATCACTTACTACTGCCTTAAGGATATGGAGAAGCTTGAGAAGTTCATGAAGGACAAGACGCCTGCTGAGAAGGAAATAGGTATGCATCTGCTTAGTGAGACGGCAGCCTATTGCGAGTCATCCGTGTGTCGTAGAAAGATGCTCTTGCACTATTTTGGTGAGGAATATGACAAGGATAATTGTGGGAACTGTGACAATTGCCTGCATCCGAAGGTGAAGACCGACCAGAAGGACAACCTCTTGCTGGCTTTGCAGGTGATTCAAGCGGTGAAAGAGAACTTCAGAAAGGAACACATTATTAATATATTACGCGGAGAGGAGACGGAGACCCTTCTGAACCACAACCACGACAAACTGGAACAGTTTGGTGCTGGCGCCGATGTGGAACCTACCATGTGGGAAGCCATCTTCATTCAGGCAGCCCTCGACGGCTTCATTGAGAAAGAAGTGGAATCCTACGGCGTAGTGAAGCTCACCAAGGCAGGCAAGAAGTTCATCAAGAAGCCTGTGCCCTTTATGGTGGTGGAGAACAACGATTTCGATGGCGACTTCGACGACAGTTCGGATCAGGGTGGTACAGGCGTGGCTGACGAGACTCTCTACAACATGCTGCTGGATCTTCGTAAGAAAATTGCCAAGAAGCATAATGTGCCTCCTTACGTGGTGTTCCAAGATGCCTCGCTCGAATCGATGTCCACGCTCTATCCTGTCACACTGGAAGAATTGCAGAACATTCCAGGTGTGGGAGCGGGTAAGGCAAAACGCTATGGCGATGAGTTCTGTAAGCTCATCCAGCGTCATTGTGAGGACAACGACATTGTGCGTCCTTCCGATATGCGTGTGCGTACTGTAGCCAACAAATCGAAGGTGAAGGTGAAGATCATTCAAGCCATCGACCGCAAGGTGAGTCTCGAAGATATTGCCAAGAGCACAGGTCTTGATTTTGATGAGTTGCTCGACGAGATGGAGGCGATTGTGTATAGTGGAACTAAACTCAATATCGACTACTACTTCGAGGACATCGACATGGATGAGGATGTTATTGATGAAATCTACGACTATTTCCGCCACAGCGATACGGATGACCTCGACACCGCACTTGACAACCTTGATGGCGACATCTATGAGGAGGATGTTCGGCTTGTACGCATCAAGTTTATCAGCGAGCTGGCGAACTAAAGGTCAAAAGGAAAAGTGAAAAGTGAAAAATTTGCTACCGCGAGGGTCTGTTTCTGAGGGTTAACCCATGCGGTAGCAAATTTTTCACTTTTCCTTTTTCACTTTTCCTTTAATTTCTTTGTCATCTCGTAAAAAGTCCTTACCTTTGCATGCAATAAATACTAATCGTTATGGCATCATTTATTGCAGATAAAGTTGTGCAGGAAGGATTGACATTTGACGATGTGCTGCTCATCCCAGCATATTCTCAGGTTCTTCCAAGAGAGGTTTCCCTCGCCACCAAGTTTTCACGCAACATTGAGTTGCAGATACCTTTTGTGACAGCCGCCATGGACACTGTCACCGAAGCTCCTATGGCTATTGCCATTGCTCGTGAAGGAGGTATCGGTGTGATTCACAAGAATATGACTATCGAGGAGCAAGCTCGTCAGGTGGCCATCGTGAAACGTGCTGAGAACGGTATGATTTACGATCCAGTCACCATCAAGCGTGGTTCCACCGTGAAGGATGCGTTGGCTATCATGCAGGAATATCATATCGGTGGTATTCCTGTGGTGGACGATGTCAATACCCTTGTGGGCATCGTGACGAACCGTGACCTTCGTTTCCAGAGCGACCTCAACAAGAAGATTGATGATGTGATGACCAAGGAGAACTTGGTTGTTACCCATCAGCAAGCCGATCTAGAAAGTGCGTCACGCATCCTCTTGGAGCATAAGATTGAGAAGCTTCCCGTGGTGGATGCTGACAACAAGTTGATCGGTCTCATTACCTACAAGGACATCACCAAGGCGAAAGACAAGCCCAATGCCTGCAAAGACTCAAAGGGACGTCTGCGCGTGGCAGCTGGTGTGGGTGTGACTGCTGACACCTTCGAACGTATGGAAGCCCTTGTTAAAGCTGGTGTGGATGCTATCGTTATCGACACAGCTCATGGTCATTCCAAGGGCGTTATAGAGAAGGTGCGTGAGGCTAAGGCTGCATTCCCTGATGTGGATATCGTGGTAGGCAACATCGCTACTGGCGAGGCAGCCAAGGCTCTGGTTGAGGCAGGTGCTGATGCTGTAAAGGTGGGTATTGGTCCTGGTTCCATCTGTACCACTCGTGTGGTGGCAGGTGTGGGCGTTCCCCAGCTGAGTGCCGTATATGACGTGGCTCAGGCATTGGTTGGCACAGGCGTTCCACTCATTGCCGATGGTGGTCTTCGCTATTCAGGCGACGTGGTGAAGGCTATCGCCGCAGGTGGTTACTCTGTCATGGTGGGTTCGCTTGTAGCAGGTACCGAAGAGGCTCCAGGTGAGACGATCCTCTTCAATGGACGTAAGTTCAAGAGCTATCGTGGCATGGGTTCACTTGAAGCTATGGAGAACGGTTCTAAAGATCGTTACTTCCAGGGTGGTGTGAAAGAGACCAAGAAACTTGTGCCAGAAGGCATCGCAGGTCGTGTTCCTTACAAGGGCACTGTACAGGAAGTCATCTACCAGCTTGTTGGTGGTCTCCGTTCAGGCATGGGATATTGTGGCGCAGCCAGTATCATGGAGCTTCATAATGCCAAGTTCACCCGCATCACTAATGCTGGTGTGCAGGAGAGCCATCCACACGAGGTCATTATCACCAGCGAGGCTCCTAACTACAGCCGTCCACAGTAAACAAGATGATGTTGTAAGCAGCGTAAGAAAGAAAAATATTGAGAAAAGAAAAAGGACGTGGGATACTGATTGTTCCCACGTCCTTTATAGTTGCTTATTTACAAAGGATAGTTCTCGAAGTCGTAGAGGACGGTGGAGAGGTAGCGTTCGCCAGTGTCGGGGAGAAGCGCCACAATGACCTTGTCCCTGTTGGCTGGGTCTTTGGCGAGCTGAGTGGCTGCATAAGCCGATGCACCAGAGGAGATACCAACGAGCAGACCTTCGGAAGCGGCAATCTTGCGGCTGGTCAGAATGGCGGCGTCGTTGGGAGCCTTGAATATCTCATCGACGGCATTGCGGTCGAAAGTCTTGGGAATGAATCCTGCACCGATACCCTGAATCTTGTGGGCACCTGGAGCCTCACCGCTGAGCACAGCTGATGTCTCTGGTTCGACAGCCACAATCTTGATGTTAGGGTTCAGTTCCTTAAGACGCTTACCGATACCGCTTACCGTACCACCTGTGCCGACACCTGCCACGAAGATGTCAATTTTGCCGTCTGTATCGCGCCAAATTTCTTCAGCGGTGGTGGCATAGTGGGTGGCAGGGTTAGCGGGATTCTCGAACTGTTGCAGGATGATGGAGCCAGGTGTGTTATCGCGCAGTTCCTCGGCCTTGGCGATGGCGCCTTTCATGCCTGCTGAACCAGGGGTGAGCACGACGGTGGCTCCGTATGCCTTGACGAGGTTGCGACGTTCGATAGACATTGTTTCAGGCATGGTGAGGATAAGTTTGTAGCCTTTTACTGCGCTGACAAAAGCGAGACCCACACCTGTGTTGCCTGACGTTGGTTCAATGATGGTGGCACCCTTTTTGATGACACCACGTTTTTCGGCATCCTCGATCATGGCGAGAGCGATACGATCTTTCACTGAGCCTGCAGGGTTGAAATACTCGAGCTTAGCGACGATGTTTGTATTGAGGTTCTCCTTCTTGGAATATGAATTGAGTTGAAGGAGAGGGGTGTTGCCCACGAGTTCGGTGAGCTGTTTTGCAATTTTTGCCATAGTTATGAGGTTTTTTGATTGTTTGTTGATTTTCATTAATCTTCTTTGACGATAGGATAAAGTTCGATGAATTCTCCCTGATGATTTTGACCGTCGTTGATCAGTTCGGCCGTCTTCTGACCGACTGTCTCTATATTATGAAAGCCTGGCAGTGACATGTTTCCATTGAGGTCGGTGGTGGTAGGGCCAGGGTGTACGGAGAATATCTCAACCGGTGTATTGTTCTGTTGGAACTCTATCGCCATCACGCCCATCATGGCATTCTGTGCTGCCTTGCTTGCCACGTAGGCCAATGGATGCCAGTATGGGCTGATTTCTGAGGGGACAGTCACGTTGACGATTCTTCCGTTGTTTTTTGCCAAAAGTGGCAGCAAAGCTTTGGTGAGGGCGAAGGTGCCGATGAAATTCACATCAAGCGTTTCCTTGATGCTGCTGATTTCGGTGTTTGGGCTGTCCACGCTCATGTCGCCGGGGATGCCTGCGTTGTTCACCAAGAGTGATACATCGGAATATTTCTCCTTCACCTCGTTGGCTGCCTGATATAGGCTGTCAAGGTTCCGGAGTTCGATATTCACCCAACCTTGTATATCAACTCCTGCTTGCTTCAATTCCTTGATTGCTTTTTCGGCACGTTTTTCATCGCGTGCTCCAATCACCACTTTCCAGCCGCTAAGCCCAAGATATTTGCTGATTCCATATCCAATGCCTTTGTTGGCCCCAGTCACTAATACTGTTTTTGCCATTGTTGTATGAAGTTTTTTGTTTGATGATGCAAAGGTACGAATATTATATATATGTGTAAAGTGTTTGAGCGGAAAAGGATGGCAAAATACCATCTTTGTGGTATGTTGCCAGCCCTTTTCGTAGCCTTGTTATGGGATTTGGTTGAATGCCTGGTCGAGGTCGGCGATGATGTCGTCGATATGCTCCACACCAATGGAGAGACGGATGGTGGTTGGTGTGATGTGCTGCTCTGCCAGTTCCTCAGGACTCAGCTGTGAGTGAGTGGTGGTGTAAGGATGGATAACCAGCGACTTCACGTCAGCCACATTGGCCAGCAATGAGAAGATTTGCAGCGAGTCGATGAACTTCCAAGCGTCTTCCTGTGTGCCCTTGATCTCGAACGTGAAGATGCTGCCGCCACCGTTGGGGAAGTACTTCGTGTAAAGGTCGTGGTCGGGGTGAGAGGGAAGCAATGGGTGACTCACGCTCTTCACCTTTGGATGCTGGTTCAGATATTCCACCACCTTCTGTGCGTTGTAAGAGTGACGCTCGATGCGAAGTGGGAGAGACTCTACGCCCTGCAGGAGAATCCATGCGTTGAACGGAGAAATCGTGGAACCTGTATCGCGAAGGATGACGGCACGAATGCGAGTCACGAATGCTGCAGGACCTGCCACATCAGCGAAGACGGCACCATGATAGGATGGGTCTGGCTTGGCGATAGTTGGGTACTTGTCTGCGTTGGCTTTCCAATCGAAGGTGCCTGCATCTACAATGACACCACCGAGTGAAGAACCATGACCGCCAATGAACTTGGTGGCAGAGTGAACCACTACGTCAGCTCCGTGCTCGATAGG
>JAFZVN010000068.1 GCA_017617805.1 Bacteroidaceae bacterium
GGTTGGCTATGGAGATTCAGTACAAGTGCCAGCAGTTCTTCTTCGGCGAAATGGCTTTTAACTACTTCGCCGACCAGAACAAGGAGTTTGTACAGCGTCGTCGCACAACTCGCTATGATGAGTGCTTCCGCAAGCTGCCCGATGAGTTCAAGACGCAGCAGTTTATGGAGGTGTTTAATTGTTCTAAGACAGCAGCATCGAGAGCCATCATCCGCTTTCAGGATGAAAAGGTGGTGGAGAAGGTGAAGTACGGATTGTATCGGAAGGTGGTGAATGAGTTGCCCTAACTTTGACGAAGTTTGACTTCGTCAAAGTTTCCCGCTTTCCCACTTTCCCACTTTTGACATTTAGGATTTCAATAAAACTAAAAGTATGACAACACACAAGAATCTTCCGAGGGGTTTGCGCAATCGCAACCCCCTCAACATCAGAAAGAGTGACCAGCTTTGGGCAGGTCAGACAGGAAATGACGGCAAGTTCTGCATCTTCCTGAGTAATGAATATGGTTATAGAGCAGCATTCCGCATCTTGAAGACCTACAACACCAAGTACCACATCTATTCGGTGCGAGAAATCATCAGCAGGTGGGCCCCTCCGAATGATGGGAACAACACACGAGGGTACATCCAGCGAGTCTGTGCCCTCTCAGGACTCCGAGAGACTGACCTCATCGTGGTGCAACCGAGTGATGGCGACCCCTACAACGTCGTGATGCTCGTATGGGCAATGGCGATTGTGGAGAACGGAGAGAGGTACAAGAAACTCATCGATAGAGGCGAAATCTACAAAGGATATGAACTCGCCTTTGGGCGGAAGTGAACCTTTAGCTCGACGAAGTCAAAGTGAGGGTCACAAAAAAAGGGCTACCCCGTTTCTCACGAAAAAGAATAGCCACAACACAAACACAAAATAAAACACGACAAACGGATACTGGGATTAACCCAGTTGGACCGTTGTTCTTCTTTTACTGCACACCGTCAGCACGGAGCTTTTCTTGCCATTTCCATGCAGAACGGAGGATGTCGTCGAGTGGGGTGTCGGCACTCCAGCCGAGCACTTTGTTTGCCTTGTCGACATTGCCCCAGATGGCTTCGATATCGCCTTCGCGACGGGGTGCATACTCCCAAGGGAGTTTTACGCCTGTAGCCTTCTCAAAGCCCTCAACAATCTCGAGAGTAGAGTAGCCGTGACCTGTGCCGATGTTGAACACTTCCACTGGGTCTGTTTCTTGTTCGAGCACGCGCTGCATAGCCTTCACGTGTGCCTTGGCGAGGTCAACCACGTAGATGTAGTCGCGGATGCAGGTCTTGTCGGGCGTGTTGTAATCGTTTCCAAATATCTTCAACTGCTTGCGGATGCCGATAGCAGTTTGGGTGACGAATGGTATCAGGTTCATGGGAACGCCGTTTGGCAGTTCGCCGATGAGTGCTGATGGATGTGCGCCGATAGGATTGAAGTAGCGGAGGATGATGGACTTGATAGGTGCTCCTGAGTGGATGTAGTCCTGGATGATTTCCTCGTTGATCTGCTTCGTGTTGCCGTATGGCGAGAGGGCCTTTTGGATAGGTGCCTGCTCTGTGACTGGCAGATTCTCTTCGGTGGGCTGTCCATAGACGGTGCAGGATGAGGAGAAGATGATGCCTTTGCCACCATATTTAACCATCAGCTCAAGCACGTTCATGAGCGAGTTGAGGTTGTTGCGGTAGTAGAGCAGGGGCTTTTCCACTGATTCGCCCACGGCCTTTGATGCGGCGAAGTGGATGCAGCCCTTGATTTGATATTTTTTGAAGACGGCCTCAGTGGCTGCGAAGTCGTTGAGGTCAACCTTCTCGAAAGCAGGACGTATGCCAGTGATTTTCTCGATTCCGTCCACCACGTTGGCGTTGGAGTTGGAGAGGTTGTCGATGATGACTACATCGTAGCCTGCTTGTTGGAGTTCTACTGTTGTGTGTGAACCGATGAAACCAGTGCCACCAGTCACAAGAATAGTTTCTTTCATGTTTGTTGGGTTTAATAATTAGTAATCATCAGATAATGAATCGTGAGGAACAAACTCTGTCCCTGTTTTTGTATTCGATTGCAAATATAGGACAAATATTTTATTCCTCACAATTCATTTCTCATTTATTTTTAGTTAAATGTTGCTTTCGGTAATTTTTCACCTCTTTTTCTTACTTTATGAAGAATTTGGTGCGACACTCATCGCCATCTTCTGTCGATACAGTGACAATATAGATGCCCTTAGGCAATATGGCTACATCGATGGAGACAAAATGTTCTCTGTTGTGGGTGAACTGCGTGGCGGTCACCTTCATGCCTGAGGCATTGAAAAGCTGTGCGTTGCGGATAGGGGAGTCTTCGCTCTTCACGTTGACTGCACCTCCCACATAAGCGATGGTGATGCTTCCCTCCTTGGTGTAGGTACGGATGGCGTCAGACTCACCTTCGCCATTGTCGATGGGCTTGACATAGAGCGTGTCGTAGGAGCCTATCTGATTAGCCTTGGCGATGGTGGGGTAGTTCATCACGTAGGTGTCGTTGCTACCATCAGGGTATCGTCCAAAGGATTGTGTACCCTCGTGGGTGTCGTAGTGGATAGAATCGGTGTAGGTGTCGGTTGTGATGACCACAACGCCACCTTCTGAGGCGAGCTTGAAACCTGCATGGATTTCGCTACCAATGTTGTCGCGTTTGTCACACCAGATGACTTTGTGGCCAAAGGCTGGGATGATGGTGTTGAGGTTCACATCATCCGATGGCACCTGATACTTCGTGGTGTTGTCCATCTTGTCGCTGATGTACATGCCCTTGATGTCGATAGGCTCGGAAGTTGTGTTGTACAGCTCAATCCAGTCATCCTTCTTGAAGTAGTCGCTGACACTCATAGAGTTGGCTGCACTCACCTCGTTCACACGTACAGGAGTGATGCCTTCTTTAGCCAGTTCTTCAGCAGAAATCTTCTCGAAGATGGCATAGAGGGTCTGCTTGCCCTTCGATGGCAGTTCGTATTTCTCCTCTTCGGAGAGGTTGTCATCTTTGGCTGCACCTGATGTCCATTTCACAAAACGGTAGCCAGCTGGGGCGATGGCCTGCACGGTGATGGGAGCGAAGAGGTAGCCATCAAACTCTCCGTAAGGAAGGTCTATGCCGTTGACGGCGATTTTGGCACCCTCCACATTGGATGTGATGTTGACAGCCTGCTTTTCAACATTTGAGATGTTCATCTCCGTGCGTTTCTTCATGTGGTCGATGATGTTGCTGTTCCACGATGTGGTGAATTTGTTGATGACGTAGTTGGAGGAGATGGATGGGTCGAATCGGTCCTCGTTCACTACACCTTTCTTCATGTAGTCCCTCAGCTCGTTGGCAATTGCTTTCACATACTTTGGCTGCATGACAGAGCCTCCGAAGATGCAATAGGTGTCGATGAACTGCTTGCGGAATTGGTCGTTCTTCAGCAAGTTTTTGAAGAGGGTGACGAAGGTGTTTGTGTAAGTGAGTCGGGTACCGTCCAGACTCTTGTTATTGGCATAGTCATAGCCCAGCAGGTCGTGCTCTGATTTAGAATTCTCTTTGCCGAAGAAATTGACAAATGGGGTCGTGGTCTCACCTGCAAAGTCGAGGTCGAAGAGCACAAAGCGGAACTTGCCTCCATTGCGATCACGATAACCCTTCACGTTATTGTGTGGCCAGTCCGTTCCACCTAAATAGAGTTCAGCTGCCATCATGTTGATATATTCGTCCACATCCAGCAACTGAAGGATTTCGGCGTAGGACGCTTCATCAGCGGCAGTTTTGCTCAGTTCAAGCAGTTTAAGCCAAGCCTCGTTAGTTCCTTCCATCTGCACATAGCCAGAATCTGGCTCTATCTCGAACTGATCCATCTCGTCGGTGTCGATGCCAAAATTGGCGTATGCGTGGTGCTTGTTATTGGGTTCGCGCATGCTGAGGGTTGCATAGTAGTTACCGTTGATGAGCACATGCACAGGCTGCCACTCCTGATAGTCGATGTTCAGACCACTGCGGGCAACAATCTGCTGGATAATGGCATCTCTGATACGTCCACCTCTCTCTCCATAGGTCTGCACATCGTTACCTCCATTGCGGATTTGCAGGGTCTTGTTCTTGATGTAAGGCTTTTTCTCGAAAAGCTGTGCGGCAAAGAAGTTTTGGAAGTCATAAGTCTTGCTGGCCTTGAGCTTGAATGAATGAGGTGTCCAAGCACGGCTCCATCCACCACACATGGAGAAATCACATTCTTGAGAAACGAGACATTCATTGTCTGCTGTGATGTATTCGACTGACACTGGCCGATCCCAAGACATGTTCCAGTTGCACTCGTCGTTCTCCTGTCCACGTCCCTTACGACCGTTCGAACTTTTTTGGAACAGGCCATATTCCATCGAGTACAGGTTATTCTCGTCGGTGACCACAGAGAGGATAGGGAAGGCATAGCTCTTATCTTTATATATATACGTACGCGTAACAACCGTTGAAGGCAGGTATCCATTCTGGAATACACGGAAACGGTAGCAGGTGGTGTTCGAAACGGTGAACTGACCTGTCGAAGAGGTCTTTCCGTTGGTCAGCGTAGGAGCTGTGCCATCGGTCGTATATCTCAGGGTGGCACCTGCAGGGAAGTTGACACTTACCTGCAGCGTTCCTTCAAACACTTGGGCATCTTTGTCAACGACAGGGGCTTCGAGTTGTGTCTCAGCAAAGCTTCCATTGGCTTGGTTGGATGCACCAGGTGATGGCTTCCCTGTCCATTGCCAAGTGTCGCCACCATCCGTTGTACGAGCATAAGAGACACGTGCGATGGCTTCTGGATACTCCTGCTGTGCCAAAATTGTGGTACCATCCGAGATGATGATTTGTCCTCCGTCACAATCCAGCTTGTCATCAATCTGACGGAAAGAGGCCATCTTATAGATTTCGAAGTGGTCGAAATTCAGAATGGCGAATCCCTTTGCTGGCAGTTCACCATAAGAATCAATCAAACGGTGCTTTTTCAGGTTCTGTGGGTCGTCAGTGACGTAGAGTCCACCAATTGTGAAGCCTACGTCAGATGGATTGTACAGCTCTACCCAACTGCCATAGTTGAACGATGGGTCGAGGTATGTGTCCACGTTGGCTGCCATGATTTCGTTGATGACGATGGAGTTGGCAATCTCACTGACATCGCCATAATACTCCAGCTTCCAATTGTCGAGACATGTCCAGTCGTTGTCAATTTTCTGGGTCTTACGTATGCCGATGGTCAACTTTCCATCTGTGCCAACTTTGCACTCCAGCTCGTTGTGGTAGTAACCTTCTTCGAACCAAAGGTGAGCGGCTTCCATATCGTCAGGGATGTAAGAGGAATTGTTCCAACCCCAACCGCCCCAAGGCCAACCCCAGCCACCGCCAGTGTTGCCGACTTCTGCGGTTTTGCCACCCAGGGATTCTTTGAGAGCTGCTGATGATGCGGGCACGATGGCCTGTATCTTTTCTCCTGCGGCAGTCTTGGCATAAAGTTTGGCATGCTGGCTGCTCTTGTAGTTGCCGCCGTCATAAAGTGAATAGTCGTTATCGGCCTTTCCCATGCGGTAGAAAGCACTCACACTGACGCGGTACTTGCCAGGTGTCAATCCTTCAATCGTCTGGTAAGTGTCGTAGTTCTTGTTGTAGTGCTCGGCATTCTCTTCTGGATTGTTGGCACCGAAGGCATCTCCTTCCCATCCTGTTTTGACGTCGTTTTTGTCGAATCGTGGATTGGTGACATACTTGTCCGTCACATCAATCCATACCTGTGCATAACCTGCTAACACAGCGGATAACAGCAGCAGGCTTGTGAATAGTTTCTTCATTGTTTTGTTATAATAGGTGAATCAATTGTATTTTGCCCAAATTTTTTACAGTTAAGCAGTTAAGTAGCCCTCATGGTGATGAGCTACTTAACTACTGACTATCTAACCCTGAAAAGGTTTAATTATCTCACAAAGAATTTGATGCGACACTCATCGCCATCGGCTGTTGTGGCTGTTACGATGTAGATGCCCTTTGGCAAGTTGGCAGTGAGGAGACTAACAAAATGCTCGCTGCTACGCGTGTGCTGAACATTGCCCACTTGCATGCCTGAAGTGTTGTAGAGCAGGACACTTCGGATAGGAGCGTCTTCGCTCTTCACGTTGATGACGCCACCTGCTTGTGCAATAGTGATGCCGCCTTCCTTGGTATAAGAACGGATGGCGTCAGACTCTCCACCATCAATAGGCTTGACGTAAAGCGTGTCATAAGAACCAATCTGGTTAGCCTTAGCGATGGTTGGGTGGTTCATCACGTAGGTGTCGTTGCTACCATCTGGATAACGTCCGAACGACTGGATGCCCAAGTGAGTGTCGTAATGGAGTGTGTCGGCATACACATCTGTGGTAATGACTACATCACCTCCTTCGGATGCAAGTTTGAAGCCTGCATGGATGTCGCTGCCGATATTGTCGCGCTTGTCACACCAGATTACTTTATGTCCGTATGCAGGGATGATGGTGTTGAGGTTCACGTCATCCGATGGTACCTGATACTTCTTGGGGTTGTCTATTTTGTCACTAATGTACATGCCCTTGATGTCGATAGGCTCGGAAGTTGTGTTGTACAGCTCAATCCAGTCATCCTTCTTGAAATAGTCGTTCACATGCATGGAGTTGGCTGCACTCACCTCGTTCACACGTACAGGGGTGATGCCTTCTTTGGCCAGTTCATCAGCAGGAATCTCTTCGAATACGGCCATGTATTTCAAGGAGCCTGTAGTGGGCAGTTCAAATTCAGCCTCAGTAGAAACCATTTCTTCGTCTGTCACTTCTTTCGAAGACTGGCTGAGTGATGCGTCCCAAAGAATGTCTGATGATGTGGAAGAATTGTTATGTACCTCCACAGCAATCACGTTCGTGCCTTTCTGGAAGAGCGATGTGGGCAATGTAAGGGTACCTGTGTCTGGGTTGTTGGGCGCATACGAAGAAGCCCAAGTGTCGAAGGAGACCGTACCAGAAGGCATGTTGTAGCGTCCAGCTTCCGTGCCGTTCACATATACAATCATACCATCATCGATGGTGAAGTCAAACACAAACTCATCGTTGGCCTGAGGAGCAGCTGCGAGTGTGAAGGTCTTACGGAAGTAGTAGCATGACAAGTTCTGGGCAGTTTCTGTATTCTGGTTCTTTCCATAACCAATGGGTGCATTTCCGTTGCTCCAGTTCGTGGTGGTGTAAGAGGTTTCAGTCCATTTCTTACCATCCAACGAACCTTGGTCGTAGTATTTCCAAGAAGACTCTGTTCCAAAAATCTGTTTCGAGGTGGTGCCGCCAACATTGGTCCAACCTTTGAAACGATAGCCTGCCGGTGCTTCAGCTTTCAGCGTGATGGGGGCAAAGAGGTAACCGTTAAACTCCGAATAAGGAACTTCAATGTCGTTGATTCGGATCTTGGCATTAGCCACATTGGTAGAGAGATTGGCCACCTGTCTTGTTACATTAGTCAGCTTCATGTCCTTGGTACCCTTCAGGTGACTGGTCAGCGAGTTATTGTATGATGTGGTCAATTTGTTGATGATATCATTGGCAGTATTGTTAGGAGACACATACCCACCCTGAGAGAGATAGTCGCGCATCTCGGTGACGATAGTTTTCACCTTATTGGGTTGATAGACAGAACCTCCCATGATGCAGAACGTGTCGATGAACTTCTTGCGGAAGGTGTCATTCTGCAACATATTCTTAAAGAGGGTGACAAACTTGATTTCCTTCTTGATGTGCTGGCCCTCTATGCTCTTGTTGGTGGAATAGTCATAGCCGTGCAGCGTGTCGAAGGTATAGTTCTGCTTACCGAGGAACGTGCTGAATGGGGTAGAAGTGGAGAAGGAACCGTCGAGGTCGAAAAGCACGAAGCGGAATTTTCCATCATTCACATCACGGAAGCCTTTCACATTGTTCTGTGGCCAGTCCCAGTTGCCGACATAGAATTCGACCGCCATATAGTTGATGTATTCATCAATGTCAAGCAATTTGCAAATCTCTTCGTAGGTAGCTTCATCAGCAGCATTGGCACTTAGCTCCACCAGACGGAGGAAGGCTTCGTCAGTACCCTTCATTTGGATATAGCCAGAGTCTGGACAAATCTCGAACTGATCCATCTCGTCGGTGTCGATGCCATAGTTGGCGTATGCATAGTGCTTGTTGTTGGGCTCACGCATGTTCAGCACGGCATAGTGGGAACCATTGAAGAATACATGCACAGGTTGCCAAGACTGATAATCCACATTGAGACCGCTTCGGGCTGCAATCTGCTGGATGGCAGCATCCTTGATACGGCAGTTGTTGTCGTTACCGCCATTGCGGATTTGCAAGGTCTTGCTTTTCAGATAGGGCTTCTCGTCAAAGAATTGTGCTTGGAAGGTATTTTCGAAATCATAACACTTGTCGGCCTTCAGCTTGAAAGAACGGGGATCCCAAGCACGGCTCCATCCACCACAAGTGGACATGTTGCACTCTTGCGAAACGAGGTATTCATTATTATCGGTGATGTATTCGAACGAAACGGGACGATCCCAATCCATATTCCAGTTGCATTTACTACTCTGTCCGTTACCAGGACGTCCGTAAGGTCCCTTTTGGAATATACCTCGGTCTGTGTCGTAGATGTTGTCAGGATCGGTCACGATGGAGATGATGGGGAAGTAGTACGAACCGTCATCATAGATATAGGAACGTGTCACCACCCTTGAGGGAAGATACCCATCTTGGAAGAGGCGGAAACGGTAACATTGGGTGGGTGAGCTCCACCAGTCATTAGGATCGTAGGAAATAGTGAAAAGACCTGTTTCTGAGGTCTCGCCATTGGTTAGTGTGGGAGTTGTGCCGTCAGTCGTATAGCGGAGCGTTGCACCTTGGGGAATGTTGACGGAAATGTTGAGAGTTCCAGAGAAGCGTTGGCCATCCTTGTCCACGATGGGAGCTTCCAGTTGTGTGATAGCCCAGCCTCCGTTGTCTTGGTTCGAAGCGCCTGGTGAAGGAGTGCCGGTGATGCCCCATTCATTGCCACCATCCGTTGTGCGGGCATACGAAGTACGCGAGATGGCTTCTGGGTATTCCTGCTCAGCGATAATCGTTTTACCATCTGAAATGATGATGACACCGCCATCGCAATCCAGATTGTCATCAATTTGGCGATAGGAAAGGGTGGTGTAGATTTCATGATGGTCAAAGTTCAGCAAGGCGAATCCCTTGGCAGGAAGTGCACCGTAGTTTTCTATCAATTGATGTTTCTTCAGATTGGTCTTGTCATCAGTGATGTACAGTCCACCGAGCGACACGCTTTTGTCAGTCGGGTTATAGAGCTCCACCCAACTGCCGTAGTTGAGTGATGGGTCAAAATAGACATCTACATTGGCCGCCATGATTTCGTTGATGATGAGGGATTTTGCTGTAGCAGGGTTCTTTGCCACCGTCACTTGGCAACTGGCCTTCATACCGCTGGTGTCTGTCGTTCTTGCCGTAATGTTGCAAGTACCAATGGCTACCGCTGTGATTTCTCCTGTATTGACGTTCACCGTGGCCACTTTGGTGTCGGATGACACCCAAGTCACATCCTTGTGGGTGGCATCTTCAGGCAGGATGCTGAAGGTGAGCGTCTTTTTTTCTGTTGGCACCAGCTCAATATTCGTTTCTGACAGGCTGACGTCAGTCACGAGTGTAGGCTCGCCCCAGTATTCCAATTTCCAGTTGTCAAGACAGGTCCAGTCATTGTTGAGGGTTTTCTCTTTCTTGATACCAATGGTCAACGTGCCATCTGCACCAACTTCACATTCTAATGTGTTCTTATACTTACCTGCTTCAAACCAGTAGTAGGCAGCCTCCATATTAGCAGGAAGGTAATAGTACGATGTCCACCACCATCCGTTATTCTCTTCCACCACGTCAAAATCTCCGCCCAGTGGGTCTTCAAGGGCAGCTGATGATGCAGGAGTGATGGCAACAGTCTTTTCTGTTCCCGAAGATTTAGTATACAGCAAAGCGTATTGATAATCTTTGTAGTTGTTTGCTTTGTAGAGGGCATAGTCATTGTTGGCGTCACCCATTCGATAGAAAGCGTTGAGGCTGACACGATACTTACCAGGCTGCAAACCTTTGATGGTCTGGTAGGTGTCGTAGTTTTTGTTGTAGTGCTCGGCATTCTCAAATGGATTGTTGGCGCTGAAGGAAGTACCTTGCCATCCAGTCTTGATGTCATTGTTGTCGAATCTCGGATTGGTGACATACTTGTCTGTCACATCCAGCCACTCTGGAGCGGCGTAGCTTGTTTGTGTAGCGATGGCTATCACAAGTGCTGTGAAAAATTTCTTCATATAGTTTTGTTTGTTTAGTTATTTTCTATTTGTTTTGATTACATTGCTTTCTTGTCGAATCATGTTTGTTTATGTTTTCGGTTGTGGCTTTCGCCAGAAATTGAATCCTAACACATATTTCAGAGTGCCATAAGTGTTGGTCAGACCGAACTTGCTCTTTCGATACGAATAGGTGTGTGCTTCGAAGATGAGTCCGTTGAAGAGTCGCGTGTTGTTCCAAAACAGAGACATGCGCACGTTCAAGTCGGTTGACATATTGTTCAGAATCGAATGATTTTCCTCTTGAGCCTCTGTGATATTCGACCGCCTATAGCCGACATTGGGTATCAGCGAAAAAGCGAACTGCACATTGCGTCCCAACACACAGTTATAGTTGTATCCCACACTCAAGCTGTAGTCGTTGTAGTTCACATGCGAGAAGAGTAGGGTTGAGTCAATTTCCTCTTTCAAGTAGTCAGGCAAGGCTTCCGCATCCATACTGATGTTTTGGTGGTTGTACTGAAAGCCGACGCTCCAGCTGCCACAACTTTTTCTTTGCACAGCGTTGGCTCCAAAGGCTGCTGGCCATGAGAAATGGCGGTTGTTGAACATATACATCACGTTCAATCCGTTGCATCGTGAATCCAAGCCATGAAAAGCCCGTTCCTTCCCCTTCAGGTTGATGCCACTCACACTTCTGATTTCAGCTCCTTTCCCTGAGTTGAAGGTATAATACTCCGCAAAGAACTTGGCTGTGTGAATGACAAACGTTTGCCTGAGCGAAGTACCATTCGTCTTTCCTGCCTTGATGCCAAGATCATTCATGTTCCATACGGCCCCATATCCTAAGATGCTGTAGTACACATATCCACCCAGAATGACAGATGGGTCTGACTGTATCACCATTGTATTGTGGGTAACTGACGAACGCAGGAAATAATAGTCATGCCAATATGACAATTCCATCTGAGCCGTCAAGTTATACTTCTGGGGTGTCACATAGGTCGTGTCGCATCCCATGAAGAAATCCATCACACCGTTCATCATACGTGTCATCAACGGAGGACGTGAGGGTTTCTTTGCAATGACGGTGTCCTCTTGCAACATCATGGCGTCTTCTTGCACTACGAGGGAATCCACCTGTGCAACAGCAACCACACAATGCATCGCCAACAACAGGGCGCAGGATATCATCATCAACCTAAGTCGCATCACACTATCTCTCTTGCATTAGAATTTTCCAAGTATTTTATCCATCACCCAATTGGTGGCAGTAGCACTCACGGAATCACAGTCACAGGTCTGCTTGCCCTGCAGGTGTTGCACCACTTTCTCAATCAATCCCATTTGCACATGGGGAGGATTGGGAACCTCAATCTTTTCCTGTCCACGTTCAGTGTCAAGCACGATGGGTTCGTAGTCAAACACAGAGAAGACGATTTTTCCTCTTGTTCCCACAATCGAAATGCGGTCTCTTCGTGCCGACTCATGGGCTACAAAACACCATGAAGCACTTCCGGTCAGCCCGTCGGCAAAACGGAAACAGGCATTGAACGTGTCTTCTACCTTGTATAGTCCCATCATGTTCTGGCCAAAGCCCTTCGCTTCGATGATGGGACCAAACCAGTATTGCAACAAGTCTATCTGGTGTGCAGCCAAATCGTAAAAGTATCCACCTCCACCAGCCACTTCGGGTTGGAGTCGCCAGGGCAGCTCTTTGCCGCTCTTGTAGTCCAATTCCCTCGGAGGAACGGCAAAACGTATCTGTACAGTCAACACCTTACCTATCTCTCCATTCATCACAATTTGCTTCACTCGTTCGAAATAGGGTAAGTATCGGCGATAGAAAGCCACAAAACAGGGAATACCTGTCAGTTCGCTAATGCGGTTGACACGCAAGCACTCCTCATAGCTGGCCGAAAGTGGTTTTTCTATGTATGCAGGTTTTCCAGCTTTCATCGCCATGATGGCGAAGGTGGCATGAGAGGATGGGGGTGTGGCGATATAAATAGCATTCACATCTGGGTCGTTCACTAGCGACTGTGCATCCGAATAGTACTTCTTGATGTTATGCCGCTCAGCATACGATTTTGCTTTTTGTTCATCACGGCTCATGACAGCAACTACTTGACTGCCTTCAATTTTCCCGAAGGCAGGTCCACTTTTCTTTTCCGTCACTTCGCCGCAACCGATAAAACCCCATTTGACTGTGTCCAGATAATGCATTTTTGTTGGTCTATAGGTGAATAAAAACCTAAGAAGTTGCAAAGTTAGGCATTTTCTGTGGAAAATGAAAAATTTTTCTTTACCTTTGCACTCGATTTAACAAATGACAAGCATTTTTATGGCTCGTAATAAGAAAAAACAGCTCCCTTTGTTGGAGAATGTGACCATCGCCGCATGTGCTGCCGAAGGCAAGGCTTTGGCACGAGTGGATGACAAGGTGGTGTTTGTGCCTTATGTGGTACCTGGTGATGTGGTGGACTTACAGGTGAAGAAGAAAAAGAGTTCCTATATGGAGGCTGTAGCAGTGAAGTTCCATGAATTCTCTCCTTTACGAACAGCACCCCGATGCCGCCACTATGGTATATGTGGAGGTTGCAAGTGGCAGTGTCTTCAATATGAAGAACAGCTTAAGGCCAAGCAGCAACAGGTGTATGATAATCTGACACGTATCGGAAAGATAGAATTGCCGGAATCTCAACCTATTTTGGGCAGTAAGAACATCTATGGCTATCGCAATAAGTTAGAGTTTGGCTTCTCCAACAAACGGTGGCTCACAGATGAGGAGGTAAGGTGCGATGTAAAGTATGATGTGATGGATGCCGTTGGCTTCCATATCACAGGTGCATATGATAAGATTCTTGACATTACAGAGTGCCATCTGATGGATGACATCAACAACCAAATCCGCAACGATATCCGTCAGTATGCCTTAGACAATGGGTTGGAATTTTATGACCTGCGTGAGAATCGTGGATTGCTCCGTTCCCTCATGATTCGTACCTCCAACACAGGTGAGTTGATGTTCCTCGTGCAGTTCCGTATTGATACCGTTGAAGAGCAGCAACAAGCAGATGCGCTGATGCAACATTTGAGTGAAACCTTTCCTCAAATAACATCGCTTCTTTATGTTGATAACCATAAACTTAACGATACGTTTGGAGACCAAGAGATTCATGTGGTGAAAGGTAAAGATCATATCTTCGAACAGATGGAGGATTTGCGTTTCAAAGTGGGACCTAAATCGTTCTATCAGACCAATACGGAACAGGCGTATGAACTGTACAAAGTGGCACGTGAATTTGCTTTTGGAACGTTGGATAATGTATCGGATGAACAGCCATCAGACCTTCCAGAAAAGCCCCTTGTCTATGACCTCTACACTGGCACAGGTACCATTGCCAATTTCGTTGCCAAGCAGGCTTGTCAAGTGATTGGTATCGAGTATGTGCCTGAGGCAATAGAGGATGCGAAGGTGAACTCCGAGATTAATGGTATCACCAACACGCGCTTCTATGCAGGCGACATGAAGGACATTCTCAACAAGGACTTCATTGCTGAGCATGGTCGCCCAGACATCATCATCACGGATCCACCACGTGCAGGAATGCATCAGGATGTGATTGATACCATCCTCTTTGCGGCTCCCCAGCGTATTGTCTATGTCAGTTGCAATCCTGCCACACAAGCTCGTGACTTGCAGCTTCTTGATATGGATTATAAAGTAATGAAAGTGCAGCCTGTGGACATGTTCCCCCATACGCAGCACGTTGAAAATGTCGTTTTATTGGAAAGAAGATGAGCACATATTCAGATTATAAAGCCGCTAACCATTACACCAGTTATACGGTAAAGGAATCAACAGAATTGTTACCATTTTTGATGACCGCTATTGCAGGTGTTTCTCGTACGAAGGCAAAGGAGTTCCTGAGCCAGCGCATGGTGTATGTGAACAACGAAATCGTTACCCAGTTCAATTACCCCTTGAAGAAAGGGCAGGTAGTGCAGGTGGCCAAAAATCGCCATAAGCACAGCATGACCAATAAGATGGTGCGTATCGTCTATGAAGATGCTTTCCTTCTGGTGGTGGAGAAGAAAGAAGGAATCGTCACCAATGTGCAGCCAGGTAAGCGCCAAGAGAATGTGAAAGCCATTCTCGATGAATATGTGAAACGTCAAAGCCGCAGTTTTGCTGTCCACACGATTCATCGCCTCGACAAAGGCACCTCTGGTTTGCTTCTCTTTGCCAAGCGTCGTGACATTCAGCAAATGTTTACTGATAATTGGAAAGACCTTGTGACTGACCGCCGTTATGTGGCTGTAGTTCAGGGAGAAATGGAGAAGGATAATGGTACGGTGTCTTCTTGGTTGATGGACAACAAGATGTTTATCACTTATTCCACTCCATACGACAATGGTGGCAAGTTTGCGGTCACTCATTATTGTACGTTGAAACGCAAGAATGGATTCTCGTTGGTGGAGCTGAAATTGGAGACAGGACGCAAGAATCAGATTCGTGTCCACATGCAAGATCTGAAGCATCCTGTAGTCGGCGACTTCAAATATGGCAGTACAGCTCAGGCATACGGTGATCGCCATGATGCAGCAGGTCGTATGTGCTTGCATGCTTACCTGCTGGTTTTCCGACATCCCATCACAGGTGAGATTCTCAAGTTCGAGACTCCATTCCCTTCCGCCTTCACCCGTTTGCTTGCATAAACTTGTATGGATTTTAATCCATTTCTGTTTCGTGCAGTCAAATGAAAATGAAATCAATCTATAAGCATTACATTTTTTATGCATTATTCTTTCATGAGAACTCTGCACGTCCGCATCCTCGTGGTGGCATGTTGCCTGTTGGCCTTGCCACATCTGGGGCACGCACAAACACAGCCCACCCAAGGCACTGATGATTATGCTGGCATCGTCCGTTACATCCAAAGAGTGATGAACTTCAACACGGCTATTCCGCAGGAAAAGGTCTATATGCACTTTGACAATACGGGCTATTTCGAGAACGAAACCATGTGGTTCAAGGCCTACGTGACTCGTACTGATAAACAAACGGCCACCGACTTGAGCAAGGTGCTTTATGTCGAACTGCTCAATCCGAGTGGTGATGTGGTGAAGACTCAGAAATACCCAATTGATTCTTTGGGACAGGCCAATGGCGATATGAAGCTCGATACCCTTTTCGGTACAGGTTTTTATGAGGTTCGGGCCTACACACGTTATATGACCAACTGGGGCGTAAATGCTGTGTTCTCAAGGGTGTTCCCTGTGTTCAAGACCCCTAAACAGGAAGGCGATTATCGTGACTTGACCCTTGACACGAAACTCTTTAAGCAGCGCGACCCCAACAATCGTGACACAACCGACTCGTTGTATGCCAAAGCGATTGACGAAGGTGTCTTCACGGACGAATTGGCCAAGACTATCAGCGTGCAGTTCTATCCGGAGGGAGGCGATCTGTTGAACGGCAAGAAATGCCGTGTGGCGATGTTGGCGGTTAATGACAATGGACGTCCGCATCAAGCCAGGGGAACTGTGGTGAATGTCAAAGGAGAGGTGGTCGCATCGGTGGAAACAGACTCTTTAGGTAGGGGAATATTCACCGTCGTTCCTGATGGCGAAACTTTGACATTGAAGATGGCCAATCTGAAGGGTAAAGAACAGACCTTCACGTTGCCAGAGGCCAAGGCTGAAGGTTGTGCGCTGACTTTAGATATGATGGGCGAACATATTCTCGCCACGCTGCAGTGCTCACCCAAAGCCTGCGACCGTCTATTGGGCTATGCCATCATGAACAATGGCAATATCATCTTCTGCGACACCTTAACAAGCTCTCCCCTTATCGAGTTGGAACTGCATCGTGACAAGATGAAGGAAGGTGTGAACCAGTTCACGCTCTTCAACAGCCATGGACAGATTCTTGCCGACCGCCTTTTCTTCATCTATCCTCAGCCCACTCCTGCTGACAGCATTGTGTTCAAGCCTGTTCAGTCCTATTTGAAACCATGTGGAAAGGTTGATTTGGATGTGCAGACCTTGCCCAACACGACCTTCTCGTTCTCTGCTATCGATGCTGGTACGATGACCAATGGCAAGCAGGGCAACATGAAGACTTGGATGTTGCTCGGTTCTGAGGTGAGAGGATATATTAATAATGTAGAGTATTATTTTGAGTCTGATGACCAGGAACATCGTCGTGCTGCCGACCTGCTGATGCTGACGCAGGGATGGCGACGCTATGATTGGAGCCTCATGTCTGGACAAACGACCTTCGAGAAGCCACAGCCTATCGAAGATAAATTCTATCTGTATGGCAAACTGGAACCTTATCGCAAGCGCAATGAGGTTAGTTTCGTCAACTTGCAGGCTTTCCTCTACAACGAAAGCGGACAAAGTCTTTCGGGTGAGACCACAACGGACTCGTTGGGTAATTACGCCTTCTCATTGCCTTTCCTCGATGGCGAATGGAAAATGCAGATCTTCACTCGCATCGATGACAAGCGCAAGACTTTCCGTGTGGGCATTGACCGTCAGTTCTCACCTACACCACGTTACATCACACCTGTGGAGGCATCTGTCCAGCCACCGCTTCTCCCTAACATGTTTGTGTTGAATCCAGGGGAACCTGAACCAGAAGAGGAGTTTATCCCTATCACGCAGAAGAATCATGTACTGGAGAATGTGACGGTGAAGGCAAAGCGCCGTTACTTCACCAACGATGAATGGAAATACAAGAACGAATCGTATGGAAGTCAATATGCCACGCTCTTCTATGATATTGACCGCGAACGTGAGAACCTGCTCGACAAAGGTGAGAAGGAACCTACGCTGTTTGAATTTCTTTGTATGAAGAATGCCCTTTTCAACAACCCTGAACTGAAAGATCTTCCTTCGCCCCAAGTACCTGATAGTGAAACGGATGGCATGTGGCAGGGTTATATGTCATACGCAAATCGACCCATCAAGTGGATTGTTGATAATGGTGAGACGCAGATGCTTTTGGACACGAGCCTCGTTGAGCTTGTGGCGAGAATCCTTGGCACCAGTCCCAACAACGAAAACCTTTTCATCGAATGGGAAGAAAATGAGGGCAAGTATGCGATGATATCGAGTAATGTGGGTAGCACGGGCGATGCCTTCTTCCCCCTCTGGATGGAGGAAGTGAAGAGCCTCTACATCGTGCCAGAGAGTCCACGTGAGACTTTTGGTGCAGTGCGCATCTACCTCTACACCCACAAAAAATTCCCCACAGCCAGCGACAAGGGATTGCGTCGCACGTATTACGAAGGCTTCAACACGCCTTCCACTTTCCAGATGGAGGACTACAATGTCATCCCTCCGATGGCAGACTTCCGACGCACCATCTATTGGGAACCCACAGTCACCACCGATTCACAGGGTAGGGCACGTGTGAGCTTCTTCAACAACTCCACCTGCACAGGTTTGTATATCAGTGCTGAGGGACTTACCCCAGAAGGAAAATGCGTGATTCGTTGATGAATACAACTATTTTACTTAAACCTCAAACAATAACAACAATGAAAAGAACAATCTTTTTTGCAATGGCGCTCTCACTCATGGTTAGTGCCAGTTTCGCCCAAGACAAGAAGGGCGATGTGTCTAATTTCTATGAGAAGAATGTCGTGTTGAACTACAACGATGGCAACAATCCTGCTGGTGAAATTGCTCAGCCTACCAAGTTCGACCCCAACTTCCACATCTACCTCTGCTTCGGTCAGTCGAACATGGAAGGCAATGCCCGTATCGAAGACCAAGACCGTGAGGGGCTCAGCCCACGCTTCAAGATGATGGCGGCTGTCGATTACCAGAACACAGGTCGAAAGATGGGTAAGTGGTATGTAGCAGTTCCACCTCTCTGCCGTGAGCACACCGGATTGACCCCAGCCGACTATTTCGGTCGCACGATGGTGGAGAAGTCTCCCGCCAATGTGTCCATCGGTGTCATCAATGTGTCTATCGGTGGATGCAGCATCGATCTCTTCGACGAGGACAAGTCACAGGCCTACATCGCCAAGTCTGCCAACTGGTTGCAGAATTTCTGCAAAGCTTATGACAACCATCCTTACCAGCGTCTTATCAGCTTGGCCAAAGAAGCTCAGAAGGTGGGTGTCATCAAGGGCATCCTGCTCCATCAGGGTTGCACTGACAATGGACAGCAAGACTGGCCAGAGCGCGTGAAGGTCGTTTATGAGCGTATGCTCAACGACCTCGGACTCGAAGCCGAAGCGTGCCCACTGCTCGTCGGCGAACTGATGTCACAGCAGGAGAATGGCGCTTGTGAACTTCACAACACCGTCATTGCCACGATGCCATTGGTCATTCCTACTGCCTACGTGGTTCCTTCGCTGGGTTGCAAGGGTAACTTCGACCACCTGCACTTCACCGCAGACGGCTATCGCGAATTGGGTCGCCGCTATGCCGAGGTGATGCTGAGAGCTGAGAAAATCAGCGATGCACTTACAAAGGGCAAGAAAGGCAAGAAGTCAAAGAAATAAGCAACATCATTTGAAGCCGATGCTGCGCTTTTTAGGGGTGTTGGTCGATTGCAGTGGTTTTACATCCGCCATTGTGATGGCCAGCATCCTTTTGTTTCTCATTTTTCATCCATGAAAAGTACAAGTTTTGGGAATTGATGGAAAAAAACGTTATAAAAGTCATAATAAAACTTAATGAATGGTGGGGGATTGGAAAAAAGTTCTTATCTTTGCAAATAATGATTTTACGAACGCATAAAATGACTCTATAACGATATGAATATTTCTAGATATATGATAGCAGGGGCGATGGTGCTGATGAGTGCATCGTCGGCATTTGCGCAGAAGGTGGTGATTGGCAATTATGTTTTCCCAAAAGATAAGGCGACCTATTATGGAGAGCTGGAGGGGGGGAAGCCTCATGGAAAGGGTAAGACCACATTTACTACTGGTGACACGTACGAGGGTGAATATGAGAAGGGAAAGCGTCAGGGATATGGTATCTACACTTTTACAGATGGTGAGAAGTATGAGGGCAATTGGCATCAGGATCACCAGCATGGTAAGGGTGTATATTACTTCGCCAACAACAACAAGTATGAGGGTCTATGGTACATCGATTTCCAGCAGGGTTTCGGTACCATGTATTATTATAATGGTGACAAGTACACGGGCGATTGGTTTCAGGACAAGCGTAATGGAAAAGGTCGCTACACGTGGGCAAACGGCATCTATTATGATGGTGAATGGAAGGAAGACAAGAAGTCAGGCAAGGGTGTATTTGACTGGCGCGATGGTTCCATCTACGAAGGTGATATGGACAATGACATGCGCAATGGACAGGGCAAGTACACGTATGCGAATGGCGATTTCTACACAGGCGGATGGAAAGATGACATGATGCACGGCAAGGGCATCTACCGTTTTAAGAATGGCGATGTGTATGAGGGAGATTATCAGAATGGTGAGCGTACCGGGCAAGGCATCTTCACCTATACCGACAAGCGTAAGTATGTGGGTCAGTTCAAGAACGGACTGATGGAAGGTTTTGGCACCTACACATGGCCTGATGGTTCAAAGTATGAGGGCTATTGGGTGGAAGATAAGGAACATGGTCGTGGCAAATTCACAGGCGCTAATGGTGATGTGTATGATGGCGAATGGGCTGGTGGTGAGATGAATGGTGAGGGTGTGATGAGACTGTCGGATGGTACCAAGTTCAAGGGGCATTTCAAAGATGGCATGAAGAACGGTAAGGGTGTGGAGGAATTGGCTGACGGCACGCGTTTTGAAGGCTCTTACCTCAATGACCAAAAGGATGGTTCCTTCGTGGAGAAAGACCGCAATGGCAATGTCGTGCGTAAAGGCATCTACAATAAGGGTAGATTGATGGGACAGTAAAGTTGAGAGAGAAGAATTAGAAGAGAGAGAAGAATTAGAAGTTAAGAGGGAAAAGTGAAGAGTTGAGAGGATGAGGGACGTGCAAGGCATATTGGAAGAGGTGAAAGAGTTGGCGTTGAAGGCTGGCAGTTTTATTGCCGACCAACGTCAGCATTTCGACGTAAGCAAAGTGGAGTCGAAGCATAGCCACGACTATGTGAGTTATGTGGACAAGGGTTGTGAGGAGATGATTGTGGCTCGACTGAAAGAGATTCTTCCTGAGGCTGGATTCATCACCGAGGAGAAGACTACGGAGCAGAAGGAGGAATCGACGAATCTCTTTTGGGTGGTTGACCCCTTGGATGGCACGACGAACTTCATTCATGATCTGGCGCCTTATTGCGTTTGCATTGCGTTGCGAAACAAGACCGACATTCTGTTGGGTGTGGTGTATGAGGTGACACGCCAGGAACTCTATAGCGCGGCCAAAGGTATGGGAGCCTACCTGAATGGTAAGCCCATCCATGTGTCCCGTCTTACTGATTTGGATCAGGCGTTGGTGATGATTGGTTATCCTTATAATGCTGAGGGCTTTCGTCAGTTCTGCCTGAATTTGACAGGACAACTCTACGGGCATTGTGCCAGCATCCGCAGCAACGGTAGCGCAGAAGGTGAACTCTGTTATCTGGCAGCTGGTAAGATTGATGCCTATGTGGAATCGTTCATTCAGCCTTGGGATGTAGCCGCAGGAGCATGCATCTTGCTCGAAGCTGGAGGAAAGATTTCTGACTACGACGGGACTGATGAGCAATGGGAGAGTGGACGTCAAGTGGTTGCTACCAATGGATGGTTGCACGAGGCGATGTTGCAGGAGATTCAGAAGGCAAGACCATAGCAAGTCATTTTATGTGAGTAAACTAACAATATTATCAACCTTAAATAAACGGCAGTTATGATTTTAGACACGCTTGAAAACTTTGGCAAGTATGCCGCTCTCAACCCCTTGTTCCCAAAGGTGTTGGAGTATCTGGAGAAAACTGACCTGATGGCTCAGGAGCCTGGTCGAGTGAACATCGATGGCAACAAACTCTTTGTTAATCACAATGTGGCAAAGGGCAAGGCTGTTGACCAAGCGAGAATGGAGACGCACAATGCGATGATTGACATCCAGATTCCACTCTCTTGCGATGAGGTGATGGGTTACACGCCTCGTCAGTATCTTCCCAATGCAGAGTATGATGCAGCGAAGGACATCACCTTCTATCTGGAACGCCCAGAGCAGTACATCACCGTACATCCTGGCGAGTTCGTTATCTTCTTCCCAGAGGATGGTCACGCACCTAACATCACGCCCATTCCGGAGTACAAGAAAGTGATTTTCAAAGTAAAAGCATAACCAGCCCTCGTGCTTGGTGATTTTCCCGCAATCTAAAAATACAGAAGACTCATGGCTACAACAAAGAAAACAAAGGAGGCTAAGCCAGCCCCAGTAAAGCATATCGGCATTGTGAAGAACGACCCTTGGCTCGAACCTTTCGAGGGAGCCATCTGTGGACGTCATGACCATGTGTTGTGGAAACTCAACGACTTGACCAATGGTGGCAAGCAGACACTTTCTGACTTTGCCAGCGGTTATCTCTACTTCGGACTTCACAAGACTTCGAAGGGTTGGGTGCTGCGTGAGTGGGCACCTAATGCCACAGAGATTTATCTGGTGGGTGACTTCAACGGATGGCAGGAGCAGGAGGCATACAAGATGACTCGTATCGACAATGGCAATTGGGAAATCAAGCTCAAAGCCAGTCAGATGCATCATGGTGACCTCTTCAAGCTCAAAGTGAAATGGAATGGTGGAGAAGGGGAGCGTATTCCTTCCTATGCGACTCGTGTGGTGCAGGATGAGAACACCAAAATCTTCTCTGCTCAGGTATGGGCTCCAGCAAAGACCTACGAGTTCAAGAAGAAGAACTTCAAGCCTGACACCAATCCGCTGCTCATCTACGAGTGCCACATCGGTATGGCTCAAGACGCTGAAAAGGTGGGCTCTTACCTCGAGTTTAAGGACAATATCCTCCCACGCATCAAGAAGGATGGCTACAACGCCATTCAGGTGATGGCTGTGGCTGAGCACCCATACTATGGTTCTTTTGGCTATCATGTCAGCAACTTCTTTGCTCCGTCCAGCCGATTTGGTACACCCGAGGAATTGAAGGAACTGATTGACGCTGCCCATGAGATGGGTATCGCTGTCATTATGGACATCGTTCACTCTCATGCCGTGAAGAACGAGATTGAGGGTCTTGGCAATTTCGCTGGCGATGGTTGCCAATATTTCATGCAAGGTGGCCGTCGTGAACATCCAGCATGGGATTCGCTCTGTTTCGACTATGGTAAGAATGAGGTTATCCACTACCTCCTCTCCAACTGTAAATACTGGCTTGAGGAGTTTAAGTTCGACGGATTCCGTTTCGATGGCGTCACTTCCATGCTCTACTACAGTCATGGTCTTGGTGAAGCATTCGGTGGTTATGGTGACTACTACAACGGACATGAGGATGACGAGGCCATCGCTTATCTGACATTGGCAAACGTCCTCATCCACGAGGTGAATCCAAAGGCAATCACCATTGCAGAGGAAGTATCTGGTATGCCAGGTTTGGCTGCTCCGTTCAAGGATGGTGGTTATGGTTTTGATTATCGTATGGCGATGAACATTCCTGACTACTGGATTAAGACCATCAAGGAACTCAAGGATGAGGACTGGAAACCTTCTTCCATGTTCTGGGAGACGACCAACCGCCGTCAGGATGAGAAGACCATTTCCTATGCAGAGTCTCACGACCAAGCATTGGTGGGCGACAAGACTATCATCTTCCGTCTGATTGATGCCGATATGTACTGGCACTTCAAGAAGGGTGATGAGAACTTCATGGCTGAACGTGGTATTGCTCTGCACAAGATGATTCGTCTGCTCACAGCCTCAACCATGAATGGTGGCTACCTCAATTTCATGGGCAACGAATTTGGTCATCCAGAGTGGATAGACTTCCCACGTGAAGGTAACGGATGGGGGTACAAATACGCTCGTCGTCAATGGAATCTCGTTGACAATAAAGAATTGTGTTACCACTACTTAGGCGATTTCGATGAAGCGATGCTCAAGATTATTAAGACCGTGAAGAACTTCCAGAAGACACCTGTGGTAGAGGTATGGCACAACGACGGTGACCAGATTCTGGCCTTCTCTCGTGGCGACCTCCTGTTCGTGTTCAACTTCTCACCCAACAGGTCTTACACCGACTATGGTTTCATCGTTCCAGAGGGTAGTTATGATGTGGTGCTCAACACCGACAACAAACTCTATGGCGGAAACAATCTGGCCGATGACTCCGTGCGTCATTTCACCAACTACGATCCAATCTACGAGAGAGATGGCAAGGGCTGGCTTAAGCTCTACATCCCAGCACGCTCTGCCGTCGTTCTCCGTAAAAATGCTGAATAATAGTGAACTATAATCATCCACGAAGACAGAAGACCGCAGGACTAATTCGTTATTCCTGCGGAATTCTGTTTATGATTTTCTGTTTCTGCTATCTGTTCTTTCTGCAAGGCGAAGTTTTGGCAGAGGCCCAGTTCGTCTTCTCTAAAGGAGCAACCACCTACAACATTTTTGTGGGTGCTATCATCACCACGCTCATTCTGCAAATTGTGCAATGGGTAGTGGGCACACTTTCTCGTTTGCCATCCACGGTGTATGCTTTGTCATACATTCCCTCCATCCTGTTGTTGGCTTTCCTTGTCAATATCAATGAAGAGCGAATCGCGCAGTTCTCCCTGGGTGCATGGGTGTGGATCATTCCAGTTGTGCTGGTGGTGTATATTCTTCTTGCGATTGCCATTCATGCATTGAAGGGTGGCTCCATGGATAGTGACTTTGACCTCAAGTCGCAGATTTATCCCAATTTCATCCTTCTCTTTTTGCAGATGTTGGTCATCGGATTTGTTCCTCAGTCCTCTGATGTCTATCACTATGAACTGAAAGCAGAACGGTTGATTCTTGCTGGTGATTACGAGGCAGTCAGCAGAGTGGGGGAGCGTTCCCTTCGCGCCAGTGCCCGTCTTACCCAGTTGCGTATGTACGCTCTCTCTCAGCAGGGATTGTTGGCAGAGCGTCTCTTTGAATATCCGCAGTATGATGGTGCACGTGGCTTGCTCGACATCTCCGACACCCTTTCTGTTTATCGTTTCAGCACACAATCCATCTGCCGTTATTTAGGAGCGCAATGTGGTAAGAATGTGAAATCAACGGATCGCTTCTATCAGTTGTTGTTGGGCGAATACCAGAAGGGTGATACTGTTGTCATCCTGGCCAATGAACACACGATCGATTACTACTTGTGCAGTCTCCTCTTGGAGAAGAAACTCAAGGAATGGCGACGTGAACTCCCACACTATTATAACTTGTCAGACAGCATTCCTCATGCTTATGATGCCCTTCCAAAATCCTATCGTGAGGCATTGCTCTTGATAGGAAATCCCCAGGAGGCATTCAATGGGAAAATTGTCATTGGTTCAGATACTTTGGCTACGCTGACAGACAGGGAGATGATTGCCCAGTTCCGTGATTATCAGGCGTTGAAAGCCGAACTGAAAGACCCTGTGGAACGTGTCAATAAGACTCATCGGGAATTTGGCAAGACCTATTGGTGGTATTACGACAGCAGCCATCTTGCTACTGGCGAATTGGAGAAGAGAAAGTAAGGGATTAAGGGGCGAGGAGCAAGAGATAAGGAGTAAGAGGTATGAATCATCGTTCACGCAAAGCAGCCATCTTCACGCTTGCCTATCCCATTGTCATCGCCCAGTTGGGGACTATTGTGCAGGGATGGGCTGACACCATCATGGTGGGTCAGTACGGCACACCTGAACTTTCTGCTGCCAGTTTTGTCAACAACATCTTCAACCTCTGCATCTTTTTCCTGTTGGGTATTTCTTATGCTACCACACCAGTGGTGGGCACCTTGTTTAGTCAAGGGAAATATCTGAAAGTCTTGTCCACACTCCGTGAGAGCAACGTGGTGAATCTCTTGGCGAGCCTCTTCATTGTCCTCCTCCTTTTGATTCTCTATCTCAATCTTGACCACCTCGGACAACCTGCCGAATTGTTGCCCCTCATCCGTTCTTATTTCATCGTTCTGCTGCTCTCGTTGCCTTTCCTTTCGCTGTTCAACTCCATGAAGCAGTTTTCTGACGCTCTTGGCGACACTTGTACGCCCATGTGGATGATGATTGGGGGCAACGTCATCAATATACTCCTCAACTATCTGTTCATCTTCGTCTGTGACATGGGACTGCTTGGTGCAGGTCTTGCTACACTCATTGCCCGAGTCCTCATGCCCCTTGCGATGTGGTTAGCCCTCCATCATGGCTCTCTCCTCCGTTCCCTTCGTTCACGGGTGTCCTCTCACTCCACGTTTCTTGCTCCTCGCCTCTTGCCCCTCAACTTCCAACTCATCAAATTGGGGCTTCCCATCTCCATCCAACTTTGTCTTGAAGCCAGCGCCTTTAACATTAGTGCCATCTTCATGGGATGGATTGGTGCCTCCGCTTTGGCTGCTCATCAGGTGATGGCTACTGTCAGCAGTCTCGCATTTATGGTTTATTATGGCATTGGCGCTGCGGCTGCTATTCGCATAGCCTACTTCCAGGGACAGAACGAGTGGGATGAGGTACGCAAAACAGCTTTGACCGCTCTGTGGATGTCCGTTGCCTCTGGTGTCGTGCTGGTGAGCTTCCTTTGTATCTTTGGCACATCCATCGCCCATATCTTCACCACCAGCTCCGAGGTGGCCATGCTGTTCCTCTCCTTCTTTCCTCCTTTCATTTGCTACCAGATTGGCGACTGTTTGCAAATTACCTATGCCAATGCGCTTCGAGGCATCAAAGATGTGCGAGCCATGATGCTTTATGCCTTCATTGCCTACATCCTGGTCAGCCTTCCCTTGGCATACATCTTTGCCTTTCCCTTCCACATGGGAGCTGTTGGAATCTGGTGGTCATTCCCCTTCGGGCTCACCACAGCAGGTCTGTGCTATTACTTCCAATTCCGCAAGCATTATGTTCGCTCTTGAACACCCCAACCATTTCAAAAAGGAGATGTTTGAGAAAAAGTTAAGCCCTTTTGGATGTTTTTTTGAGGCGACGGGATGACAAGTCGAAAATTTTCACTACCTTCGCACTTTACAAGCAACACATATTCTATAATATATGCAGAAAATTATCATTTTGGACTTTGGTTCGCAGACCACTCAGTTGATTGGTCGCCGTGTTCGTGAGCTGAACACGTTCTGCGAAATCATGCCTTACAACAAGTTTCCACAGAATGATCCTGATGTGATTGGTGTTATCCTGTCGGGCTCTCCCTACAGCGTCTATGAGGAGCGTGCCTTCAAGCTTGATTTCTCCCAGATTCGTGGTAAGTATCCCATCCTTGGCATCTGCTATGGTGCCCAGCTGATGGCTCACACATTTGGTGGTAAGGTGGAACCAGAAGGCACTCGTGAATATGGACGTGCCAATCTGGAGTTTATGGAAGAGGGTAATCCGCTCCTTAAAGGTTTTGCAGAGAACAGTCAGGTGTGGATGTCGCATGGTGACACCATCACCCGTCTGCCTGAGGGTTTCCGTTGCATCGCCTCCACAGCGACCGTCAAGTATGCTGCCTATGCTGCAAACGACGAGAAGATTTGGGGTGTGCAGTATCATCCAGAGGTGTTCCACTCCATCGATGGCACGCTGCTCTTGAAGAACTTCGTGGTGGACATCTGTGGCGGCAAGCAGGATTGGTCACCCGCTTCGTTCGTTGACCAGACGGTGGCAGAGCTTCGTGAGCAGGTGGGTGACGATAAAGTCATCCTGGGTCTCTCTGGTGGTGTCGATTCTTCTGTGGCTGCTGTGCTGCTCAATCGTGCCATTGGCAAGAACCTCACCTGCATCTTTGTCAACAACGGACTCCTTCGCAAGAACGAGTTCACAGATGTGCTTCGTGACTACGAGTGCCTCGGCCTCAATGTGGTGGGTGTTGATGCTTCGCAGAAGTTCTACACAGAATTGGCTGGTGTGACTGAACCAGAAAAGAAACGCAAGATTATAGGTGCAGGCTTTATCGACGTGTTCGAAGCTGAGGCCAAGAAGATTGAAGGTGCCAAGTGGCTTGCTCAGGGTACCATCTATCCCGACCGCATCGAGTCGCTTAACATCACGGGTAAGGTCATCAAATCCCATCATAACGTGGGCGGTCTGCCTGAGAAGATGGGTCTCAAACTCTGCGAGCCTCTCAAGTGGCTTTTCAAGGACGAAGTGCGTCGTGTAGGTCGTCAACTCCAGATGCCCGAACACCTCATCACCCGTCATCCGTTCCCAGGACCTGGTCTCGCTGTCCGCATTTTGGGCGACATCACTCCAGAGAAAGTACGTGTGCTTCAAGAAGCCGACGACATCTTCATTCGCGGTCTCCGCAACTGGAAGGTGAAACTCTCTGGCGAAGAGGCTCGCAAGGTGCTTGCTGCAGGTGTACCTGCCGACATGACTGATGGTACCATTGAGGTTTCTCTCTACGACCAAATCTGGCAGGCTGGAGCCATCCTCCTCTCCTCCGTGAAGAGTGTGGGTGTGATGGGTGACGAACGTACCTACGAGAATCCTGTGGCTCTTCGTGCGGTTACCTCTGCCGATGCGATGACTGCCGACTGGGCAAAACTCCCCTACGAGTTCCTTGCCGAAGTCAGCAATCAAATCATCCGCAACGTCAAAGGTGTCAACCGTGTTTGCTACGACGTATCCTCCAAACCACCAGCAACGATCGAATGGGAGTAGGACAATGATAAGCGGCATCATTTGAAGCCGATGCTGCGCTTATTAGGGGTGCTGGTCGATTGCAGTGGTTTTACATCCGCCACGGTGATGGCCAGCATCCTTTTGTTTTTCACATGCAGCCGTTCGCAACGTGCTGCGTGGTGGAGGTAAAGCTTATCCAACAAGTTTCCCACCTCTCGGGCATTGCCCCATGACTTCTTGTCACGGTTGTTGTAGAGGTTTGTCACAATCTCCTTATATAGCATCCAAGCCTTGGGTGTGAAGTGGTAGTTGAACCGCTTGATACGGAGCTTGCTGATTTTCAGCAGCTGGGGCACGGTGAAGTCTGGGAACTTGAATCGGTTGGGGAATCGGGAGGCCAAACCCTCATTCTGACGGAGCAGGTTTTCCATCAGTTCCGTGTAGCCGCAGAGCACGATGGCGATGTCTCTCGCACTCTCGTCAGCCAGATAGGGCATCATCAGCGGCAGTACATTCTTGCCTGGGTCGTGAGGGTGGGGCGGGTTCAGTTGATAGGCCTCGTCTATCATCAGCACACCTCCTTCGGCAGCTTTCAGCAAGGCATGCACAGCTTTCTCCTCATCGCCGAAGTTGTTGCCGACGAAGGTGCCTCGGTCAGCCACCACCACATGTCCTTTGGACAAAGCTCCTGCCTTGTAGAGCAGCGAGGCATAGAGTCGGCAGAGGGTGGTCTTGCCTGTGCCAGGAGCCCCATGAAAGATGGCATGCATGGACACCTCGTGCTCCTCCGATTCAGGGTTGTCGTTGCGCAGTCGGCGGTTATAGCTGTGCAGGGTGGTCAGCTGCTCAATCTGCTTCTTGATTTCGTCACAGCCAATCAACTTGTTCAGTTCCTCCTTGGGCTTCTTCAAGCGTGCATAAGCCTTTGCTCTCAGTCCTTCATCCAGCGTCGGCTCATAAGGGGGCTCAGGGTCTTCCGAGAAAGGTCCTTCCACCTCCTCCTTTTTCTCCTCGCTTTCCTTCTCGTCATCATCCAACATCGTCTTGATGAAGTCATTCATCAATTGCTCAAACTCCCCATCCTGCGTGTCGTCCTCCTTCTCCTCTTCCTTCTGTTCGTTCACCCTGCTGAAGTCCGAACACTCCGTGTACTGATTGGCACATTTGAAGATGCTGTTGCCCACTTCGTAGTCCAGACATTCATCATATAGTTCATCGTATGGCGACTCATAATCGACCTTGTCATACACCACCGTGTGCTGGGTCAGCCACACGTCGTCTTCATAGTCCTCCTTGTTGATGAGGTTGGCATTGGTCACCAACACAATCCAGGGCATCGAGGGGACATGCACGCCGTACGTTTCCAACGCTTCGATCATGGCATGGCGCAGCTTTTGCAACCGATGGATGGGGGAGACATAGTGATCGTTCTCCGAGAAGTAGAGAGGCTCCTTATCATCGAAAGGTTCCTCATCCACCAAATAGTCCTTCTGTTTGGGATGCTTCTCGATGCCAGCCAGCAGAATCTGGCTGTCGAAGTAATGGAACATGACCTTCATTTCAGGCTCTTGGCAGTTCAGTTCTCTGAACCAGCGTTTTGTGATGCCCGTTTTCTGTCCAGAGATATAGAATTGGAGGAACTCCATGATGGAGTCGGATGTTTGATCCAAAAGATTCGGAATGGTTCTCATAGGCTTGTGTGAATAAAAAAGTTACTGAATAAATGAATAGTTAAATTGTGAATGTGAAAAACTAACAGATACAATAGTCGCGTAGAGAGTACTGCCGAAAAGGCAGCGTTAGAGCTGTTTTCGTCAACCTATAAACCTATGTGCAAAAGTTAAGCGCGGAGCTTTTTGATTCGTTCTTTCACTCTGTTTTTGTGGGGGTGAAAGTGCTATGTTTTGTTATTGGCGGAAAAACTTTGCAAAGTAACAATACATTTTTGAATCCACCAAAACTTTTCACAACTTTTTTTCATTTTTTGTGATTTCTTTTCTCTATTGGTGAAAAGTTTACACAAAATATCGTATCTTTGCAACCGGAACAATCAACTAACTAACAAGATATGATGGAAAGACGCAGAAATTTGACGATGAAGAGAATCGTGACAATCGTGGCACTGATGTGTGCCGTAGCATTTCAGGTGAATGCGCAGCACATCTCCGAAGAGCAGGCACGTGACCGTGTCATGCAGTTTATCAATGGCCAGTCAGCTACTAATATCCGTCGTGCTCCAGCCAATCGTCGTGAGCTGAAGTCAGTTCCCGTCGAGGCCAGCAGCATCTATGCTTTCAATGTGGAGGGTGGGGGCTTCGTCATCGCTTCGGGAGATGAGCGCGCGTTGCCCGTGCTGGGTTATTCCGATAGCGGCAGCTTGGATTGGGAGCGGATGCCTGAGAACATGCGTGCCTGGCTCAAGCAGTATGACGATGCCGTTGCCTCGTTGGGCGACCGCACGGATTTCATCGACGGTAATCCTAAGGATGAGGGCACGGGCACGGCACAGGGTGGTGCCGGAATGAGGCGGACGCAGTCGGAGAGGATGCCTGTGGAGCCTTTCATCAAGACGCACTGGGATCAGGATGCTCCTTATTGGGATGAGACTCCGCTTTACGCAGGGCCGCATGCCGATTTGTGGGGGGGCAATGCCTGACGGGGTGTACTGCCACAGCGACGGCCCAGATATTGAACTACTACCAGTGGCCCAAGACCATGCCCGACGGGCTTCCTGACTATAATAGGGGTGCCGATTTTCCTAAGTATGACTACCGGATTGATGCCCTGCCTCCTGTGGCGTTCGACTGGGACAACATGCTGGACGACTACTGGGTGTGGAACCCTGAGACCCAGGCCTATGATGACTTGGGCACCGAGCGGCAGCGCCGTGCCGTTGCCACCCTGATGCGCTACTGCGGTCAGGCTTTGAGGATGGGCTACGGTCCTTATGAACTGGGGTCTACAGCTTATTCCACTGACTATCAGCAGGCATATACCGACTGTTTCGGCTATTCTGCGGCCATCTGCTTGAACCGCGCCTCTTACGGCATTGACGAATGGGAGGACATCATCTATGGTGAAATGGCAGCCAAACGGCCTGTGCAATATGGTGGATACTCCGATGATGGCGGGCACTCCTTCATCTGTGATGGCTACGACGGCAATGGGCTGTTCCACATCAACTGGGGCTGGAGCGGTCAGGATGATGGCTACTTCGCGCTCTCCGTGCTGAACCCCTACAACAACACCAGTGCCGGCAGCGGCAGCAGCGGCATAGGTTTCTCCATCCAGCAGGATGCGGTCATCTATCTGGACCCGACGATGGAGAAACAGCCTAAGCCTGAAAGCTCGATGTTGAAGCTTCCTGCAATATACCAGTATCAAGGCATGAGCGTTGAGGATGAGAATGTGGTGATGTTCCAATACTTATATGCAGGGGATGATGCGAGGGTGGCTACTGCCGACTATGCGCTCGGCACGCAGGGAGAGGATGGAGCGTGGGTGCCGCGCATCATGGGCGACCCCAACGACAGCATCGTCTACCCCAGAAACTGGATGAAGGTGAAGATTGACCGCACCGCCTTCCAGCCCGGCGACTCGCTTGTGCTCTATCCGCTGGTGCGGTTCCGCCAGGCGGGGGCAGAGTGGCAGGTGGTGCCGCCGCTCAAGTCCCATGTGGTGATAGGGCGCACCGACGAAGGCTGCTTCTTCATCAACGTGCACGAGGTGGAAGACATGCTGGAATGCGTCAGCATCTCCATCTCCAAGGGTTCTGGAAGACTGGACGAGCGGAGCGACCTGACCATCATCCTCAGAAATAATTCAGAGTTTGACTTCCAGGAGATTTTCCATCTGTACCCCTTGTATTATGGACACGTCCATCCGGACGACATTACCAACGAGACACCCTTCAGCTGGGGGTGGAAGATGGCTTGCGGCGCATACGTGAAGGCAGGACAAGAGGCCGAGGTCACCTTCTCCTTCGTCCCTCAGCAGGGAGGGTACACGCGATTCAATCTGTACACTTACACTGGCACCTTCATGGGCGAGTTCGATCTGGAGCTGACCAACGACACGCTCTACAACTACGACCCCTACGTGGAGAACAAGAGCTACTTTGCCCGCGAAGACGGGAAGTGGTTCTACCACGTCGAGCTGTGCGACAAGGCTGACGTCGAGATTCCCCATTGGATTCCAGCCGACAGTCTCCGTCTGAGCATCCGCACCTTCATCAATGAAGACCAGTTCGAGGATGTGAGGATTGAAGACGAAGTTAGGGAGTATCTCATGGCATTGCCCGACCTGGGAGGCAAGGGCGACTACAAGTTCATCCGCCAGGTGCCCGTCAACATCGGCATCGACGGTAAGTACCGCATGGACTCCTTTCTGATTGGGCAGCCTGATGACAACGACGACAACAACATCGTTAGCTGCAACCATGAATATACCTTCGAATACCGCGATCCAACCGCCATCCAGCGCATCACCCCACCCACTGCCACCGACAGCGCATGGTACACCCTCAGCGGCATGAAGCTGCGGGGCGAGCCGACACGGAAGGGCATGTATATCTTGAATGGCAAAAAAGTCACGATTAAGTAAGCAACCAAATGGGAAGTTAATAATTGGGCTAGTTAGCAGAAAATTTTTCTTTTGTCTTAGGAGTCGGCTTCTGGGTGTCCCCTTAGGGGTAAAATTTGTTACTATTAATGCTTGCAAATTTTAGACTTAAGGGTAACGAAATTTTTCCTTAGTGGACGCCTTTTCCGCCTCTTCTTTTGACATTGCAAAGTTACGACATTTTTCTGAGATATGCAAATAAATGTAGTGCAAAATGCTAAAAATGCCCGATTTTTCAGTTTTTTTGAACGGGTTACAAGTGTGGTCAGGAAAAGACACACAAAAAGAAAACTGTCAACCGGAAAAAGACAAAGAAGCGTTACAGTTGTTACAGTTGTTACAGTTGTTTTTTGGGTCTTGCAAGACCAAAAAATACACTTATATTTATATA
>JAFZVN010000069.1 GCA_017617805.1 Bacteroidaceae bacterium
GTACAGAACCTTCGCAAAGCATGGCGAAGCCAGTCTGACGGCAAGCCATCACGTCACCGTGGTCACCGAAGATACAGAGTGAGTGGCTGGCAACAGTACGTGCAGAAACGTGGAACACAGATGGGAGCAGCTCACCAGCAATCTTGTACATGTTAGGAATCATCAGCAGCAGACCCTGAGATGCGGTGAAAGTAGTCGTCAGCGCACCAGCCTGAAGAGAACCGTGAACAGCACCAGCTGCACCAGCCTCAGACTGCATTTCCTGTACGAGAACTGTGTCGCCGAAGAGATTCTTGCGACCTGCAACAGCCCACTCATCCACGTGCTCAGCCATAGGAGACGATGGGGTGATGGGGTAGATGGCAGCAACCTCTGAGAACATATAGGCTACATGAGCCGCAGCGGTGTTGCCATCACAAGTAATAAATTTCTTACTCATAATAACTAAAATAAAATATTTGTATAGTGATTTTTCATTAATAGAGGAAGCCGAAAATCCAGAGAGGAATCTGGTTGCCTTCGCCAATGTCGCATTGGTTGACAGCGTAGAGCGCCTTGGCCTTGCTCTTCAGTTTCGTGCTGTGCTCAGCAATCTTGAACTCCACCTGCTCATCAACGAGGAAGGAGCAGAGGTTGCCGTGCTTGTTCACCTTGTGGTCTTTCCAGAGCGTGTTGCAGAAGAAAGTCTCCAACACATCGTGCTCGTCGAAGCAACGAGGATAGAAGCTGTACATCAGGTTGGGATTGTGCAACAGCACACGAGCTGGCTTCTTGGGGAATTCGTCACCCTTGCCATAAATCATGTTGACAAGGCGAGCCTCCTCCAGATATTTGATGTAGTGCATCACCGTCGCACGGCTCATGCCAAGTTCCTGTGCCAATTGGCTAACATTAGGAACGGTGCTGCCGCTGGTGGTGAGCATATAGAAAAGTTGCTTGATTTTTGCGAGATACTTGAGTTCGATTTGCTTCACTAACAGGATATCGACCTCAATCATCATATTCATGTTCTTCAGCAGGTTCTCGCTATAGTTTACCTTGTCGAGGAAGAACGGATAAAAACCGTGATGCAGATAAGCCTGGAAGTACTCACGAGGATTGACTTTCGAAAAAATCTCTGTGGCAATCTGCCTATGGTTATTGATGATTTCTTGGAGTGAATAAGAGCGCAACTGCAAACCTGCTGTGAGGTTGAGGAACTCTCGGAATGAAAATCCGCGCAGGTTGTATGATTTCACGATGCCGTTCAGTTCAGGGTTTTCTTCCTTCAGACGCATCACTGGGGTACCAGTGAAAACAATCTTTAAGCCTGGGTAACGGTCGTAGCATTCACGCAGCTGGCTGCTCCAATCTGGCTGTTTATACACTTGGTCGATGAGCAACACCTTGCCACCTGAATGATAAAACTCTCCAGCAAATTCTGAGATGCCGATGTTTTGGACGTAAAAGTTGTTAGTGTTGATGTACAGACACGAATGATCGTAAGGAGAATAATGTTCCTTGGCATACTGAAGCAAGAAGGTTGTCTTACCTACGCCACGAGCGCCTTTAATACCTATCATTCGGTCTTTCCAATTGATCTCGTCCATCAGGTCACGACGCACGGGAGCTTTCAAATGCTCTACTAAATAAGCATGTGTACGGAAAAAAGATTCCATAAGTTTTTTGTTTATGTGAAGAAATTTTGTGCAAAAGTACAACAAATAATCGTAAAATGCAAACTTGACTTTGCAAAATTTGTTTTTTCAAAGAAAAAAGTTGGTCAAAGGCTCTTTTTGTTCCTCAAAAGGACAATAGTGGAGTCATTTTGGATATTGCATTGTGGAACAATGGAGGGAACCATGTTGCAAAATAAGTACCCTGCAATCGATGCCAATAACCTCGTGCTTGGGGAAGGCCATTTGTAATTGTTTCATAGCTTGGGTGTCCTTGTCGGATTGTTGGTAAGTGGGTACAAGGACGGCTCCATTCACGATAAGGAAATTGGCATGCGTGGCAGGAAGCCTGTTGCCTTCTTCATCATAGCATGGGTCGGGTAGGGGAAGCGGATAGAGTGTGTAGGGCTTGCCGTCGGGTGTGCGGAGAGCCAGAAGTTCTTGTTCCATTGCCTGCAATTCCTCATAGTGTTCATCGTTGGAATCTTCACATGTCACATAGGCGATGGAAGTGGGAGAGCAGAAGCGGGCAACGGTGTCAATATGTCCATCCGTGTCATCTCCAGCTAACCATGAATGATGAATCCAAAGCACTCTCTCTGCATTGAAGTATAGCTTTAACCTTTCTTCTATATCTTGTTGAGACAGAGTATTGTTTCTGTTTTCTGCTATAAGACAACTCGAAGTGACCATCAAGGTTCCTGCCCCATCGCTTTCGATGCTGCCTCCTTCAAATACGAAGTCAAGATGGCTCACGTATTCGGCTTTTATGTTGAGTTTCTGATAGTATGTGGAAAGGGCTTTAAAGGCATTCTTGTTGATCTGGTTGTCATGGTTGGCAGCGAACTTCAATCCCCATCCATTGAACTGAAAATCGTTGAGGAAGACCTTTGACGAGGCTTCATCCATGCAGGTGATGAACGCGTGGTCGCGTGCCCAAGTGTCGTTGGTGGGGCATTGTATAAAAACGACGTGGGCACAGTTGATGCCATGTTTCATGAGGTCTGCTTTTGCCTCGTCGGGGTCTTGCGCCACAATCACCAGTGGCTCATGTTTCAGCACCTCACGGGCTATGTTGCAGAAGCAGTCAATGGCATCAGCCAGCACGGGTGCCCAATCGGTGTCCTTATGTGGCCACGCCATCTGCACAAATGCTTGCTGATGCCATTCTGCTGGGAAATACATATAATATAATAATGTGTAGTTATAATTACCGCTCGAAGTTGAGGGTGGGTTTCACAGGCACGATACGTCCCTTCTTGTCGAAGGTCATCTTGTTGATGCATACCTCACGATGGATGCCTGGCTCGTGGTGCAGGTAGTTCTTGTTGATGCGATGGTAGCAGATGTACCACTCATCCTTGCCTGGGATTTGCAGGATGGAGTTGTGGGCTGTGCCATAAATCTTCTCTGCAGGCACTTGCTCTATGACGCGATAGTTCTGCTCATCAATCTGGATGTCGCCCAGTGGTGACTTGCTGGTGCCGTAGCACACGTGATAGTTGGGAGAGCCTGTGTCATCCACCGACCAGAGAAAATAGTAGGTGCCCTTGCGATAGAACACGTAGGGGGCTTCTCTGTATGCCCATGTCTGGAGGTTGCCGCCCTGAGGGGTCATGTGCTTGATGGTTTCCTTCTTGATGGAGAGCATATCATCGTTCAGTTCAGCGCCTGCCATGAAGCCGTTGCCCCAATAGAGGTAGTACTTGCCTGATTCCGGGTCTTTGAACACGTCCACATCGATGGCTTGTCCGCCCCTTGCTTCCTTTGGACGGTCAGCGTCGGTCACGATGGGTTTGCCGCTATCCACGAAGGGTCCAGTAGGACTGTCGCTCACAGCCACGCCAATCTCCTTGCGGTTGGTCTGAGGGTTGTGGGCGGAATAATAGAAATAATACTTGAAAGAACCATTCTTCTGCTTGCGCTCGATGATGCAGGGAGCCCATGCGTTGCCTGTCGCCCATTTCACTTGGTCGCCCTTCACGTCGAGCATTTTGCCCTCGTCTATCCAATTGACAAGGTCTTCGGACGAGAATACGCTGAAGTCGTGACCGCCCCATCCTGGTGTTCCGTCTGTGGTGCTGTAGATGTAGTACTTCTTGGTCTTTTCCGAGTACAGAATCTCAGGGTCAGCATGGAAACCATACAGGATGGGCTGATTAAAATTTCCGAATTCCTTCAGCAGACGCTCCTTTTCAGCGCGAGTGATGGGGATGATGGTGCCGTGACGAGGGGTGAATTTGCCTTTTGTCTCTGTGTTCTGCACAAACTGGAAGGTCTTGAGGTCTTCCGATTTGCAGAACTGGTAGTGACCATTTGCATAGCAGTCATACATGATGATCCATGACTTGCCATCAAGGCTCTTGCACACGCCCACACCTTCTACAGCTTCTTTCGTCTGTTCCACGTTGCCATCCAGCATCTGCCACTTGTCGGTCAGATTTTTGGCCACAGCCTGATAGATGCCACGACCAGACTCCTGCTTGTAAAAGAGGTGATACATCTGGTCGGCCTCGTTATAGACGATGTCGCCGTCGATGGTGGCATTGCCTGCGTCGAAGAGCCACTTGGGTTCGCCTTCCAGGTCGGTGAAGTCCTTGTTGGCATATTGATAGTAAATCTTGTCGTATGAACCTTCATCGCTGGTGCGCAGCGAATAGAACACCATGTATTTGCCAGCTTTGCGGTCGTAGATGGTTTCAGGAGCCCATACACGGATGACATTCTTCCACGTCTTCGTGTAGCGTGTGGGGAAGTTGATGGTAGAGTGCTGCCAATGGATGAGGTCTGTGGATTTGAGCAGCACCATGCCTCTGTTGCTCGACCATCCGAGGCTCGATTTCATGTCGGTCACCACCATATAGAATGTCTTGCCGTCCTCGCCACGCAGAATGTGGGGGTCGCGCACACACTGGGTCAGTGCGATGGTGTCCGATTCGATGACTGGGTCGCCGTTATTCAGCGGCGTAAAGTTGTAGCCATCGTCGCTGAGGGCGTAGCAGATCTGCTCATCCTTTGGGTCATTACTGTTGAAATAGGTGAACAGGTAAGCCACCATTTCATTAGGGTCTTGGGGTTCCTCTTTGGCTGTCTTTTTGTCACCAGCCATCATGGGCAGAGCCAACGAGGTACAAAGAGCCGCAGTTAGTAAACTTCTGTAGTTCATCATTGTTGGGTTATTAGTTTGTTAGTTATAAATAATTATTGATCGATTATTCATGTTTTGCGATGTTGAAAAAACGCTTCAGCTTTGTCAATGTCGCTGGCATGATCCACATCGAGAATCTTGCTGAATGGGTAGGCCTTCAGTTTCAAGCCCTCCTTCACCAGTTGGCGTTGGAAATTGCGCATCCTTGACTGACCTTCGGCGATGCATTTGTCGATGACGGGGAAACTCTTCTCGTCCAGCGCATAAATGCCGCCAGAAATATAGTGCTGAGGTTCGGTATCGAGAAATCCCGTGATGGTCAGCTCCTCGTCGGTAGCGATGTAGAGCGGTTTCTCATCATCGATGTAGTCCGTCACCGCCATCAGCCCATCCTCGTCCGATTGTTTCCACGTCTCGATGTACTGCTTGAACTCCTCCTCTCTGAAGATTGTGTCCACTGTTGTGAGGCAGAACTTTCCGTTGCCCATCACCTGTCGCAGTTCGTAGAAACTGTGCATCGACGATGGTGTGGTCTTCACGATGAGTCGGATTTTCGGATTTGTCTCTTGCAAGTGGCGGAGGTGCTGCTGGGTGAGGGGAGTAAGGTTGTTGGTGATGATGTGAATGCTTTCAGCTCCACACGCTTCGAAGATACGGATGAGACGGTCAATCATCGCCTCACCTACAATCTTGACCAACGGCTTGGGGAGTTCCACACCCTCCTGAGCCAGCCGCGAGCCTTCTCCAGCTGCAAGTATGGCAAACTTCATCAGAAATTGAACTCTTCGCTTACACTCTTCTGTTCAGCAACGGCATTGATGGCGCGTGCAAACATATCGGCAATGGAGAGCTGCACCACCTTCGGACACTTCTGCGCGTAAGGAATGGAGTCAGTGAAGACAATCTCCTCCAACGCCGAGTTCTGCACACGGTCGCTGGCTGGATCGCTCATCACACAATGGCTCGCCACAGCGCGCACACTCTTTGCACCAGCTTTCATCATCTCGTCTGCCGCACTGGTAATAGTGCCAGCCGTATCTACCATATCGTCCACCAGCACCACATCCTTGCCCTTCACGTCGCCGATGATTTGGATGCTGTCCACCACATTGGCTTGCAGACGCACCTTGTTGCAAAGCACCAGAGGCGCATTCAGTTTCTTGGCAAACAGACGGGCACGCTTCGCACCACCCACATCAGGTGTGGCAATCACGAGGTCGGGTAGGTTGAGGTTCGCCACGTAGGGCACCTCCACAAGCGACCCATACAAGTGATCGACGGGCACATCGAAGAAGCCCTGAATCTGGTCGGCGTGCAAATCCATCGTGATGAGGCGGTCAATGCCAGCCACACTCAGCAGGTCTGCCACCAGCTTGGCACCGATGCTCACTCTGGGCTTGTCCTTACGATCCTGACGTGCCCATCCGAAGTAGGGAATTACCGCAATGATGCTGCGGGCACTGGCACGTTTGGCAGCATCAATCATCAAGAGCAACTCCATCAGATTGTCGCTGTTGGGGAACGTTGACTGCACCAGGAACACATCGTTGCCACGGATGGATTCCTCGAATGATACGGCAAATTCGCCATCGGCAAAGTGAGAAATCACCATGTTGCCGAGCGGACAGCCCAAGCTTTGACAGATGCGTTCTGCCAAATACCTTGTTTTTGTGCCTGAGAACACCTTGAAAGCTCTTGCTTTACTCATGTTTTTATATGGACTTTAGTGAGTTGATTATGAATTCTTGTGCAAAGGTACGAATAAGTGAGAATAAAACAAAAGAAAATAACTCTTTTTTCGTTTTTTCAAAAAAAAGCTGCTTTTTTGTTGGTATGTGAAAAATAAAGTGTACCTTTGTGGCGAAAACTTGTATCACAAATAATAATTTAACGTATGAAACTAAAAGCAGATTATGCAAATGCTCCATCATGGAAGGTGCTGACCGTCAAGGCTACGCTTCCAGAAGAATTGAAGTGTTTGGACGAAATCGCTCACAACATGTGGTGGGTGTGGAACTATGAGGCACGTGACCTGTTCCGTGCGCTCGATGTGGAAATATATCACGAAGTGAGACATAACCCTGTGATGCTCTTGGAGCGTCTGAGTTTTGAACGCAAGGA
>JAFZVN010000070.1 GCA_017617805.1 Bacteroidaceae bacterium
CTCTTCATAAGCTTGTTATTAGTGGGAGCATCAAAGATCTCTGAAGTCAAGGTCAGCGTGTAGTCTCCTCCGCTTGCATAGAGCAGATAGGGCTCACCGCCTTTGAGTTTCTCAACAGTTTGGAGCATCGCCTTGGTCTCAGTTCCTTCATCTTTTACGTCGTTTACAATGTAAGCTTCAACGCCTTCGGGAACCACTACATCCTTGTAGGTAACGATGGTTCTCCAGTCTGTACTGCCAATCGAAATGTCGAATGATTCATCAGGCACGAAGCAGTAGATACGTGGCAAGAAGTTCTTAGCTGCCTTGCCTTCTTCGGGAGTCTCATCGCCAGGCTTCTTGGTGTTGAACGAAGCCATGAACAAGTCGAAGGAACCCATGTCGAAGGACGGTGTGCTTGTGCTGCTTTGCTCTTCACCACCTTGCTCATCTCCGCCTTCTTCACTGCTACTACTGAACATATTCATCATTGAATCCATGTCGAATGCGCTGGAGAGCATGATGGTGTTGTTCTTGTCGTCAGTAACCTTAGGGAACTTGATGGTGGCAATGTTATTTGCAATGGTGATAGTAGCCTTGAGGCTGTCTCCCTTTTCATAGGTGCCCACCTTCAAGCCAGCGCTTGGGTTAAACATTTCCATCATTTCGTCCATGTTGAACCCACTGCCGCTGCCGGTGCCAGTACCAGTTCCACTGCCGGAGCCTTCGGGATCCGTTTGCTCGGTTTCTGCTTTTACTGAGGCATAGAGGTAGAGTTTATTGCCATTCTCGTCTTCGCCTGCGTTGAGATACCAGAAGGTGTCATCTACCTTTTCAAGAACGACTTCCAACGTGCCATTGGGAACATCTTCGTAAGGAATCCTGTCACCGCTGATGGTGATCTTGCTGCCACTCTTGCCGCCACCCATCATTGAATTGTTCTCGCCCATGACGTAGTCGGTATTAGTATCGTCCTTCACTCTCGTGCCGACGAGTAACAGACGGGTACCGTCTTTCAAGTCACTGGTTTTCGTTGTCAGTACATAGTCGCCATCGTAGTAACCAGCGGGGTCGAGGTCTCTCGTCTTCACGGTCAGCTTGAACTTGCGCTTCATGGTGTAGGACTTCTCCTCTACTTTTGGATCTGCGGTGTCGTCAGCTGCCTGTAAAATCACCTTCACCTTGACGGTGATTTTGGCCGTACCTTCGTTAACACCGATAATCGCCTTGCTGTCTTCATCCCACTTGGCAATTTCCTCGTCAGAAGACTTGTAAGTGACTTCCATGTCGTTAGTAATCTTTATCTGATTACTAAAAAAATCAAAATAATTATCTATACTATAAAGGAAGCTGTTATCCAATGTCTTGTTGACATATATCTCCCAATCCTCAATTTTCAGTGTCGGGTCGTATTTAGCCAGGTAGTTCAGTTCATCAACCTTCGCCGTCTTCTTCGGTTGTTCACTGCTACTGCTACCTCCCATCAGACTGGAGAACATGCTTGTATCCTCGCTATAGACCAGCGGGCCGCAGACTACCACGCAGTCGCCAGGACTCAAATTTGGCGCTTTTCCATACACCACAGCACCGCCATTATTGGTCATTGTGCCAAGACCGTTGACAACCTTCAGCTGATTTTCCTTTGTGCCATCATCAGAGATATAATAGGTCACTTTGTCGGAGGAGCCAAAGAAGGAAGACAAGTCGAAGCCCATGGAGGACATATCGAAGCCCATATCATCCATGGAATCCATATCGAAGTCCATGTCATCCATCATATCGTCAAAATCCATGCCGCTGTCGCTACCGCCCATCATCTCGCCAAAATCCATGTCGCCAAACATGGCCATTATGCCGGAGTTCAACTTGCTTACCCTACCCTTGATGTAGTAGTTGACACCTTCTTTCAGCGTATATTCCGTTCCATAAATAGTGGCTTTGCCCTTCTCTGCCAACTCCTTGGCATCGGCTACAGTGAGGGGATTTAACGCAGAGCTTCCTGGTTCTGACGATAAAGGATCATCGATACTCACCGTACATTTGGCAGATGTGAAGTCGTGCTCATCCGTCGCTGGCATTGCAGCTATGATAGACACAATACCACGCTTTTTCAATGTCACTACACCATTTTCGACGGTCGCCACATCCTGGTTTTCACTCCTCCACAAGATATCTGATGCTGGTGCTCCAGTACAAGTGATGCTGAGCGCGAGCGTATTATTGTTGGGATCTGAGCTGAGTTCAGCGGCATAGTTATCAGAAGCGAACTTCAGGACGGTTTTCTTTTGCCCATCCTCTACCTTCTTGAAGAAGGCTATCTGGGTGTCTTTGATGTCGTCACTGACAGCACCTTCCGTTCCTGCTTCCAAAAGCTCCCAAGTGTTGCTCATGAAGCCTGCTTTCACACCAGCATAGTAGGTCTTCGATTCCATTTGGGTGGAGAGGAAATTGTTTGTGAAGCTAAATACGGAACTGCCGTCCGCTGCGGCACCCACGCGCAGACCGTCACTCTTGCCGATAAGCATCTTGTCAGCCTCAGAGGGAGTAACGAAACTCGTGCCTCCATCATCTACTTTAGCTATCCACTGGATGGTGCTTTCTACATTGCCCATAATGCGGTTACCAGAATAATCTAGTTCTACTGCCACCAAGTCAGGAGCCTTGTCCGCTCCTTTATCGTTCGACATGGCATTCGCAGTGGTCAAATCAACAATGGCTAATACATCACCATTCTCGATTTCACTGAAATTCACTTTCTTCCACTTCACGTAGGTGATGGCCTTTTTCTTGTAGAAAGTAAAGCCGGCGGTGTAGTCAGGCCCAGAAATTCCGTTCTGGAGCACAGCCCGATAAAAATTAGAGGCAGCGCTCCACGCAATGTAATAACCATTGTAGCTCAACAGACCATCATTGCTATGAGTGAAAGCCGTGGGGTTATTTGTTGCTTGTACCTTCAGTTTATTTGATGATACACAAAGTGCATGCGTATCATCTGTATTTAATTTGACTGTGTTACCGTCTATTGTCAATTTCCACTGGATACCCTCCGACACCGTGCCAGAAAGCTTTGCTCCACTAACTGTCACACTGACTCCTTTAAAATCGGAATCATTGTTGGGCAAGGCAATTGAGCCATAGTTATTATCCACAAGAACAACAATGTCTCCTGATGCTAAATCTGAGAAGCTCGTCTCTACCCATTCATAATCATAATCTTCTGCATGGGCACTCACCACTCCCGCTAATAGTGTACATAGCAGGATGATTGATTTTAAATAAATTGTTTTTTTCATACGTTAATAATTTAATAAAGTTATTCTGTTTTCATTTCTTCACTTGCTATTTCGGCTGGAGCCTCTTCTACATTGCCGCCTTGGAACCGCTCGTGCAGTTTCTGGAACACGATGAAGAAGGCGGGTACGACGAAGAGCAGGGCGATGGTGCCTACGGTCATGCCACCGATGACGCCGAGGGCGAGGGCGCGGTTGCCGTTGGCACCGGCGCCGCCAGCGATGACCAGCGGAATCATGCCGATGATCATCGTGGCCACGGTCATCAGGATGGGGCGCAGACGCTCTTGGCAGGCTGCGAAGGCAGCATCGCGGATGCTCATGCCCTGGGCGCGGCGCTCGGAGGCGAACTCAGTAATGAGGATGGCCGTCTTCGAGAGCAGACCTATCAGCATGATGACACCCGTCTGCAGGTAGATGTTGTTGTCCATGCCCGGGAAGTGGAGCAGCGAGCCGAGGTAGGCGCACACGAAAGCACCCATCAATCCGAAGGGCACGCTGAGCAGCACGGCCCACGGCGTGAACCACGAGTTATAGAGCGAGGCAAGGATGAGATAAATGAGCACCACACATATTATATA
>JAFZVN010000071.1 GCA_017617805.1 Bacteroidaceae bacterium
TACACACCCCAGGCTGTTCTACGCTACGGAAGGCTTTATCGTATTGATGCTCTGTTACCTGTGGTTCTTCTATCAGAAGACCATACGCCCCTACGATACGCTCGTAAGTGGTATGGAACTGGTGAAGGACTTGGATTTGACGACACGGCTTGCTCCGTCGGGACAGCACGAGACGGACATCATTGTCCGCACGTTCAATGAACTACTGAATCGCCTGCGTAGTGAGCATCTGAGCCTCGAAGAGCAATATACTTTCCTTAGTCTTCTTATCGAGGCATCACCAATGGGCATCATACAGTGCGACCTGGAGGGCAACACCATTTCTATGAATCCTGCGGCGCGGGACATGTTCTCGCCTGCCATAGAGGAAGCGATGCGTTCTCTGAAGCTCGGAGAGTCAACCAATGTGCGACTTGCAGGCGGACCACAGCTATATCGCATCAGCCACCTGTCATTCCCCGACAGAGGCTATCGTCATCCCTTCTTCCTCATTGAATCCCTTACCGAAGAGATACACCGAGCAGAGAAGGCAGCATACGAGCGAATTATCCGCATGATTGCACATGAGGTGAACAACAGCGTGGCTGGAACGGTTAGCATCATGGAAAACGGGGAGTGGGAAATGGGAAGATCATTGTCCGAACGTCTCAAAACGCTTTCTGCCTTTGTCACACGATTTGCAGATGTGGTGAAGATTCCACAGCCCCAACTCCAGCTTTGCGACCTCAGCGAGGAAGTGGAAACATGTCGCCCGTTCCTCGAAAACCTCTGCCTGACAGCGCATGTGCATCTGGATTTACAACTTTCCGACGAGGCAATTCCAGTACATCTCGATACCACTCTCTTTGGGCAGGTGCTGGTGAATATCGTGAAGAACTCCATTGAAAGTATCAAGGAGTCTGATACTGCCAAGGGAAATGTTACCATCTCTGTGACACCAAACAAACTTACTGTCACAGACAATGGACGTGGCATTTCGCCTGAGGTTGCAGCGGGGCTATTCACACCTTTCTTCTCTACAAAACCACAAGGTCAGGGCATAGGACTCCTGCTTATTCGTGACATCCTCACTGCCCACCACTGCACCTTCAGCCTCCTTACTGACCCCACAGACCACCTCACGCGCTTTACCATCCAATTCCCAGTTTGAAACAAACTAATAATTGAAACTTACAAGTGTCCAACAGGAAGGTCTCTAAATAAAGCATAGCAATCGCCCCACTACATTCAAATTGCAGTGGGGCTTTTGATTATTCGATAATATTGATTAGTTCATCATTCCGAATAGGGTAAGGATTCCAAGTGTCAGTTCAATGATGATGACACCAATGCTTGTGAACCATATTCCTGCCAGCCAAAAGAAAACCTTCTTGGAGAAGTGAACGCCCTCGGTACGCCTTGTGATGTCCGTAATTTCTTGACGCTGTCTTTCCAACAGAATGGCGATTTTGGCTTTGTGATTGTCCAACAGTTCATTTAAAGAGTTGATGGCTTTCGTATTCCGTTCATCCAATTTCTGTAGTCCTTCATCATTGATGCCGACTTTTATCTCGGCATTCTGCGCCTTAACGATAGCATTACAAATACCAGTTGTAATGTTGTCTGTACTGGCTGTTGCTGCATTTAATCCTTTGAGGACTATGGCACCATTTGCCATAGCCTCGCTTATGGATTGCTTCATCTTTTTCAACGCCTCAAGTCCTTCCTTTATCCCTTCCAAGGTGGCTGTCAACTCATTCTGAGCAGCAGTCTTTTCCTCATCAGCCTTAATGGTTTGCATGAGGTCATCGTATTTGTTTTGTTTACTCATATGCTGATATTACTTGTGTTATTGATGTTAATTTCGTTTTCTCACTCTTAGGATTGGCTTGCATAGCCAGTTGACCATCTTGGCACAGCGTCTGGCCCATTCCAAATCGTCCTCATCCTTGTCTTTTCCCCAACCAGTGCCTGTTCCTCCACCACCGCCAAAGGATTCTGACATCTGAGTGGCGGCATCAACATAGCCCAGGAATAGCAGCATAGCGACCTTCAAAATGTCATCATGTGTGGCGTTACTATTGTCTGGAACCTCAATGTTGCTGTCAAGTTCCTTGTAAACATTCTCCGGAATGCTGAACATCTTTGGCTCACCATCGATTATGAATGTCTGTTGGTAATAGGTGGATGTGGCTGTTGGAGTGGCTTGCGTCATTGATGGAGTCTGCCTTGTTGCATACCTATCAATGATGGACTGCTTGCAGTCCAAAGGCTTCCGAGTTTGTTCTGCTATTGGTGTCTGAACTTGATTCTGAATGGGATGCAGCTTTCTCCATGTGTTTTCTATCGTTGATGGCATCAGATTCCTGCCTGCTCCAAGTTCCGAGGACTTGTAAGTGGAGTTGCCCATCCTGACGGAATACCCCCTGACAACATTCTTCTTATCACGCTGCAACTTGACCTTGTAGCCTCGCTTGGTCAGCTGGGTTTCATAGTCAGTCCAGTCAAAGCGTGGCTGTAATTTGAGTATTTCCATACAATCATCTGTGATTTGTTGCAGGTGTTCCTCCCGTATCTCCATCGGGTCTTTCCAGCCGTGGCGATGGTTGACGGTTTGGGCAGCTGCCACGGCTCGTTCTCCAATGAAATGACAGTCGTTGATGTTGCCGTCTTTGTCAATGCGGTTCACCATCAGATGCAGGTGGGGAATCCCCGACTTGGCATCATAGTGGAGGGCAGCGAAATACTGTGAGTTCTTGATGTTCGTTGGGGTGAGATTCTTGTGCTTGCCATCTGGTGTCTTGGTCACCTGGTCAAGTTCATCAACAAACTCTTCCGTGAAACGTCGCCAGTCATCAATTGTCCACCCATCACTCTCATTCATAGATGGGGAAACCTCAATGCGTATGGATGTCTTGTCTATGGGCTTTCTTGCGAACTTCTGCTTATAGCGGTTCATGTGAAGTACCATTTCATCCCACATACCCATATAGGGTAAGTCTTCCGTAAGCAGGTTGACTTTTACAAGATCGGCTCGTTCGTTCTTCGTCGCATAGTTGGTCATTGCCTCGCCATGCGCTATAGGTTTTGCTGTTGCTACCATTGTCTTATCCTCCAAACTTATCTTTGATTGTGTCCCAGTGCTGGATGAGGTAGTTCACTCCCTCTATCCATGCAGTCATGAAACGCTCGTTCTTGAAGTACCGCTTCCTCACCTCCTGAGGCAGACCGTGAAGAGCGTTACGTATGCCAACAAGTTCTGACCTCGCGGCTGATAAACTCTTCAATGCCTCTTCCTGTTCGTCGGTCATCAACTGCTTAGGCTGGTGTCCAAGGACGGTGTCATGGACGTAGTTGCTTTTGTGCATTCCGCACTTGGCGGCTTGGGTTATAATCAGGTTGTATTCCTTTTCCGTGAAGCGGACATCAATATGGTGTCCCTTGTTCTGCCTTGTGGCAGAGGTCTTCGATTTTTTCTGAGTAGTCATGATTCTAAATTGATGTTTATTGAAGTTATAAAATGGTGATTCAACGAATGTGAAGTTAAAAACCTTGGACAGCCTGGTGCGAGCCTGCGAGCGGCACAAGAGCCCAGTGGAAGGACAGTGCAGCGAAGCAAATCTGTCAGACATTGGGACTTCTTGTTTAGACCTCAGAAAAAATCACTCTTCTTCGGGCTTGTCCGTGGCTTTAGCCTTCTGTCAGTCGCTGCCATATCGTGAGCTTTTAGCATTGTCAGTCACATCCACAGCTACTATATTGGGAGTTGGCGAGGCTGGTGGGACTGTCGAGCCTTCATCTTCATCAATACCCTGTGGGCTGTTAGGGATGTTGGAAGTATCGCCCAATGTGGCGTTATTGGAAGTGACATGTGCCTCATCGTCTTCTGGCGGCAGGTTAGCATAACGCTCGTCAAGTTCCTTCAAGTAACCTTCTGGCAGCTGTCCATCCTCTCCGTATGGAGGTAGTTTATTCTTTTCCCTTTCATCGTCATTGGCATCAGCCAAAGATGAAACGGGTATATTAGAGGTAAGCGATTGAGGATGGCTGTTGCCATTATCATTAGAAGAGGTTGGGCTGGCATTACCTTGGACAGCCAGTTTTGGAGTGACTGTATTCCGATGATAATTCGGATTCTTGATTGGAGCATCCTGCCCGTCCACGAACCAGAACGCCAGACAGTGGATGGTGTGGATGGTTGTGCGGTTGTTGGCTACGGATGTGAGAATCCCCACCTCATTGAAGAGGTCTATCATCTTCTGTGCTGTTTTGCGGTCACAGTGCCAGAGTTCTGCTAACTCCACCTTTGATATGGCAAATTGCCCGATGTCAAGGTCAGCTGAAAAATTCTTCTTCTCATAGTGGAATGGCTCTATAGCCGCCAAAGAGAGAAACGTGTCGAAGGCTTTCATGCGGTGGAAGCCTTGGTTGTCATCTTTGAGGAAATCAAGCTGCTCCCTGGTCAGCAGGATTCCATACTTTACATTTTTGTACTTCATTGTTACTTTTGTTTGTGGTGAGGGCTGGCATTGGTCAGCCCCACCGTTGTTAATAATGTGATTTGAACTTGATTTGAATTGGACTTGAAAAAGGGTTACGTCGGAACGGCATCAGCTTCTTCCTGCCAGTCATGCTTGTCCGGCTTACGCTTGTGCGAGGCAAGGATGGCTGCGTTCTCTTCTTCGGCTGTCAAAGGCACGACATTCCTGCGCGTGGTTTCCAGCCACTTGTCAAGCTCGTCCTGATACAGGATCCATCTTCTGCCTGGCTTGGTGGCTGGAATGGTGCCATCCTCCAGTTTCATGTACATGGTTCCCTTGGGGATGTGCGTGTACTCAATAGCCTCCTCCACAGTCATTGGCTTGTGGCGGTTCTCCTTCACTGGTTTACTACTCTCTGCCTGCTGTCTTGTTAGCAAGGCTCTCATGCCCATCACCTCATCCCGAAGCTGGGCGACGACCTGCGGGAGGTCGTTGAATGTCAAATTTTCGTTTTGCATAACTTATCACTATTTTGGTGAATCGGCTGCAAAGGAACTCAATGATGCCATGCTGATTCCGATTATTCACGATAATCCA
>JAFZVN010000072.1 GCA_017617805.1 Bacteroidaceae bacterium
AATCTTGCGCTGGTCGTTAATGACCTTCTTCAAGGTGTTCATGTTCTCCTGATCGTCGCCCTTACCCATCGCCACATCGCCGTCACCACGCATACCGATGGTCACAAGGTTGTCATACGCCTTGTTGCGCTCCATACCCTCACGGAAGAAGGCACGCACGCGGTCAGGATTCGAAGCATAGTCCCAAGGACCTACTTCCTCCTTCCGCTTCAGATATTCACGGTGAGAACGCATCATGGGCTCGTGGTGCGAGGTGCCCATCACGATACCCATCTCATCGGCCAGTCGTGGCGACTCAGGGTCATCCTCGTTGAAGGCCGTAGCCCACATCGCTGGCCAGAAGTAGTTGGCTTTCAGACGCAGCAGCAACTCAAAGATCTTCTCGTAGGCCTTGGAGTTCACACCACCAAAGTGTTTCTGACACCACGTGCCGAACGAAGGCCACTCGTCATTGATGAAAATGCCGCGATATTTCACCGCAGGCCATTCATAATCGTAGCCGTAGCCCTGATACCATACTTCGTCTTTGTGGATTACTGGCGCATCAGCCATCCAGTACCAAGGCGACACACCCATCCGCTTGGATATCTCATAGATTCCGTAGATGGTGCCTCGTTTATCGCTACCAGCGATAACCAGATTGCCGTCAACCACGCATATCTTGTAAGCTTCCCACCTGCCTTTGATGATCTTCACATCCAACTTCTTCTGTTTGATGAGTCCATCAATGAGTCGGCTCTTGCCGATGGTACCTACGATTAGTTGACAGTTGACAGTTGACAGTTGAGAGTTAACTTCAATTTTTCCATTTTTCAATGCTTCAATTCTTACAGGACTCGCTGTTCCTGTCACCTTCCTTACATCATCGCCCAAGTCGTTGGCAGCACGAATGACGCCCTTCCAGTCTTGTTCGTCCACAACGATGGTGGCTGTCTTGCCATCCTTGGCAATACAAAATCGCTCAAGCTGCGCTGTCGCTGTCATGTTCATCACTACAGCGAACAATGCCATACATATTGTCAGTATCCTTTTCATATTTTGAAGTTTTGGTGCTGCAAAGTTAGTGGGATTTTGTCGGCCATCCTTTCTGCAACGTTACAGATATTTATTGGACAGTTACATTTGCCCATTCCACCCATTCCCACATCCGCAAGTCACTTTTCGGCTGCAAAGGTACAAAAAAAACGTGCAACACCCATAGAGAAATGTTGCACGTCAGTTGGAAATTGTTTCAAGTCATAACTTCCAGTATTTCCATGTCCCATTGTCGGTCTTTGACCCAGAAACATTCAGCAAAAAGGGAGCAACACCCGAGGTAGTCCTGAATCAGTATGTCCTTTTGAAATCCCAGAATCCAGTTCCTGTCTCTGGGTCAAATTTTCTTCCAATAGATCCTCCAACCGTTGGACGCAGTTCTATCTCGGCAGTATATAGTACCGTTGTTGATTTAAGATGACCTCCTGCCATTCCATGCTGACCGTCTTTCTTGAAAGAGAACAAGGCATGGGTATGGTGATAGAGTTGATTGTCATCACCAGAAACGATATTACCATTGAGCGATACCAGTTCCAGCATCCCTTCAATCTTTTCCGTCTCGAAGCTTCCTGTTTCAGGGATGAACACCTGTAATTCGGCACTACTGCACCCACCAATGCCAGAGAAAATGGCAGACGCGATAGATTCTTTACGGCAAATCTCAAGGAGATTGCTGATAATCTCATCACATCGATCCATCCTGGCATAATACGTTTCGCCAATCTTCTTATATTCCATACCTAAAGTGTATATCGTTATTTGTGTTCAATATAACAAAGATTACAAGAAAAATCCGCATTCCATCGTTTCATTTTGCAATATAGCTATGCATTGAATGTGCGGGGAGTGTCATATTGAGATATTTCTTGTCGAGACAGATGGTGGCGGTGCGCTGTTCGTCGGTTTGGTTGCCGGCAATGATGACATAGCGTTTGTCAGGACGTTGGAACACGATGACAGGCATTCCTTTTGTCTGCTCACGAGGCACATAGCCCTGCATCTTGCTGCCTGGGGCAATGAAATGGCTGAAATGTTTGTAGGCGTAATACTCTGGAGTGTAGCGCATGCGACGTGTTTGGGAGTCCACCTGAATGAGCGCATTCTGTGTCCATCCCCATGTGGATAGTCCCTTGTCGGCCAAGATGAAGTTCCAGTTGTAGTACTCGTCGCAACCATTGCCGAGGTTGTCGGAGAGCAGGAAGAAGGTGTGCTCAGCAGCAGCCCAGTCCATCGCTCCATTGCCACATTCACTCTCACTCACCATGAAGCGGAGGTTAGGATAACGCAGGCGCATCTGAGGCAAGTTCTCGCGACATTCCCATTGGGTGCCGATACCTTTCACGTTGGCTTGGAGGGTGGGATTGTCGATGATTTTCTCCACATAGTCGAGCCGGTTGGTATTGAAGGTGCCGATCCACAGCTCCACCTCTGGATGAAGCTTGGCAAGAGTGGGCGCCAGATATTCGTTGTTGAAGCGAAGGGTTCCCTCGGCTGTCCAGGCACAGCCCGGATAGGGGGTGTAAGAATAGGCTTCGTTCTGGTACATGACCTTGGTGATGGGAAGCCCCTGCTCAGCGTAGAGGTCGATGAATCTGCAGAACATATTGGCGTAACTCTGCAGGTAGCGGGGCTCCTGTATGAAGTAGTCCTGTGCAGCCAAACGACGTGGGAAAACGCCATTTCTATCGCCTAAGAGCTTCATCTCATCAGCATCGTAATGGGTATCTTGCTCCATGTAGAGCAGATAGTCCTTTTCCTTGGGCTGGGAGTTGTAGGGACTGCTGAGCACACAGTAGTCTTGATTGATTTTCATCCATGTGGGAGGGCTCCAGGGACTCATGAAGAGTTGCAGCTGAGGACAATACTTCTGTGCCGCACGTGCCAAGGGGATGATGTTGCGCTTGTCACGTTCTATATTGAAATAGTGAAGTCCGAGGTCACCCACCACATCGTCGCAGCTGTACCAACTGCGGGCATAGTCGTTGGCATTCATCGACACACGTCCATGGGTGAACCTCAAGTCGCCGGTGGGAGAGAAGAGGTTGCGCATCACCTCGTCTTGTTCATCACGCGAGAGCAGGTTGAAAGCATCCCAATCCAGCTCGTTGAAGGTGGTGCCCCAAGCCCGAAATACGACACCCTGCTCCTTGCCCGTGATCGTTAACACTGGCTCTGTGGCAGCTTTGCCGCTGAGCGAAGCCTTACTCTCTTGCCACTCACGTCCCTCAGTGGTTGTGTAGTGGGTGTAGGTCTGTGCTGCCGCAGTCATGCTGACAACCAGACTCATCAAAATGATTGCTTTCTTCATCATCTTCTATAATTTAAGTTCCGCTTTCCATTCCTTTCCGTTCCCTTCAACTCAACTTGCGGAAGTTGAATATTTTCACATAAAAGCGAGTACAAATATAAGGATAATTCCATGATTATTCACACATTTGCCCAGATTATTTCAAAAAACAAGAGAAAGAACACCAAAAACTACGCCGATAAATCGGCAGATTTGAAGATTTTGAAGATTATACCTCAACACAAAAAAGAGAAGGCTGCAATTCTTTATGAGTGAAAAGTGAAAAGTGAAAAATCTAAGTTACTAACCAACCGGATGGCAGATAAAATAGATTTTTCACTTTTCACTCTTCACTTTTAACTTCAGGCTCAGCCTGACTATCCTCCGAAGTCGCCAGCGTCTGGGTCGCCACCATTATCACCGCCGTTGTCGCCTCCGGTGTTACCGCCAGGAGTGACGGTGCCAGTGCCTGAGCCGCCACCATTCGATTCATTCGTTGTTCCGCCCTGATTCGTGCTGGTGCCCGTGTTCGTGCCTTCATCTTCGTTGTCCTCCACGGTGCCAGGGTCAGCCGAGGTGACACGCTTCACCTCGTTGCCGTTGCGGTCGTAGCAGGTGATGATGATGGCGGTGTTGGCCAACTCGTTCTTCAGTTCCACAGCAGGCGTGAACACGATGCGGCGGGTCTTGATGAGCGACGTCTTCACATCGTTCA
>JAFZVN010000073.1 GCA_017617805.1 Bacteroidaceae bacterium
AGTGCCCACAAAAAATAAGGAAACGGGGGAAGAAAGTTATTGATGCTTTTCTTCCCTCTTTTTTTCTTTCGCTGCCAATTCAGCAGAGATGTCCTCTCTGCCTCGATAGTCAAACTTCCCATTCACAAGGTTTTGCATGAAATCGTTGGCACGGTTCAGCAACTCGTTGTCGTCGGCAATGAGTCGGACGAGTCGTTGTAGTTGGTCAAGTTGTGTTTCATTCGTCATAGTTGAGGTAGTTTATGGTTTTCGGGGCAAAGATAAACAAAAGAAATGAAAAATGAAAAGAGAAAGGTGAAAAAATACATTGACATCAATGCTTTGCACCTTTTTACTCTTCATTTTTCATCATTTGTCTCCATTTGAAGTAGCTCTTGGTTCTTATGGCTTGGGGGTATAAGTTTGATAGATGATGTATTCACCATCGCTGTGGATGGTGAAGGTGTCGCCGATAGCTTCGTTGAGGGTGCCTTGCCACCATTCATCATAAGGATAAGCGTTCCAGCGGAGTCCTACCGAGGAGAGTTGGTTGCAGTGCATTCGGAAGATGCTGATCTGCTGGCGAGGGAGGCAGGGAAAGGTTTGTGTGCCACAGGCGGGAAAGAAATAGCCGTGGTTTGTGTACATGACGGGGTTTACATGGAACTCCCGATGATAGAAGGTCATCAGGGATATGTTACCTAATGTGTGGTCTTCACGTTGGCCTGTGCAGCCAAGATAAGCGACCTTCATGGGAATGCCAGGAGTAGAGAGTGGAGAGTGAATCAGAAAACGTGTGGACTTGGTTAAGTCGTTGTATTCCTGTTCATGGATGGTGTGAACCAGATGGGGATACGTTTCCTTGACTTCTGGTGGCAGAGAGTCTCCATCTCCTACGATGGCATAGGGCATGATGCCGTGGGCGATGAGTGCCTGTGCGGCTCCATCGCAGCAGATGATGTAAGGGGTGTTTTTCAGCACTTCGAGTGCTCTGGGGTGAGTGGGATAGTCTCCTGCAGCGAGGATGACAGCATCATAATTTCTTTCCATTTGAAATATCCGTAGATTGCGATGATTGTATAGAGCGCGTATAAGGTGGCGAAGAAGTAAATTTCCTTGTAAACATAGAGCGCAGAAGATACAGCGTCAACAACCACCCATGTCCACCACTGCTCGATCCACTTGTGTGCCAGCATCCACATGCCTACGATGGAGAGGGCTGTGGTGAAACTGTCCCACCAAGGCACGCTACTATCCGTCTGGGTTTGCAGGATGATGCCGATGACGAAGAAGCAGATGAGAAAGGTGAGCAGGAACGGCAGCCATTTGTTTCTCGGGGTGTGAGTGATAGGACGTTCTTTTTCGTGGCTGTGTTTTCCGTATTTCCACACAAAGAATCCATATACAGCAGCACAGAGATAATAGATGTTGATGCCGAAATCAGCGTACAATCCCGTTTCATAATAAACAATGAGAGAGAGCGTGGGCATAATGATGCCAGTCAACCACATCCAGATGGATGCCTTGAGCTCTTGATAGAGATACACGACACCGCAAATGGTGCCGAGTATCTCAATCCAGTTGTGGGAAATGTATGCTTGTATAGCGTCCATCTTTCAGTTTTTTTGGTGGCACCTCAGAAATTGAGTGACAGATGAGCCATAAAGTGGAAGGGTGCTTGCGGAGCGAAGCCCACAGCCCAACAGTCACGTAGTGCCCCATAAGTGGCATAATTAGGATTGTATGCTATGACCTGATCTCCATCTTTAGTATAGGCTGGTGCTGCCCATCCGTTGTTTTCAAACTTGGCGCTGAAGAGGTTGTAGAGGGTCATACCGATAGTGGCATCTTTGATGCCCAAGGATTTTGCCTTGAATTGATAGGTCACATCCAGATTGGTCGTGAAAATATCGTCCAGCATCAGTGTTTCACAGGTAGCGTTGCCATCGGCATCCCATCCTCTGAAAGTCTTGAATCCCGTATTGGTCAGATACTGTTCGCCGATATATTGAGTTTGAACACTTGCCGTCAATCCCCTCCATGCAAAGGTGAAATTATTATTGAAGATGACATCGGGAGAAAAAGCAAGCGGTTGAGTGCCAATCGATTCGGTGCTGCCATCATCAAGGGTTACGTTGATGTTTTGCACTCGGTTGCGTGACAAGGTGGCATTGATATCCCAGCGGAACCAATCCACAGGTTTCCATGCTGCTTCCAACTCAACTCCCAACCGATAGCTTCTGCTAAGGTTCTTGGTCAATGCCTCACCGATGGCATTTAATTCTCCTGTCAGCACCAGCTGGTCTTTGTAGTGCATCCAGTAGATGTTGGCTCCAGCCGAGAAGTGGCTGCTTTGGAACTTGTAGCCCCCTTCGAGGTCTCCCAACATTTCGGCCTTAGCCTTGGCATCGTCATTATCGGGATTGGCAATCTGTTGCATAAAGTTGTTTCTTACGGGTTCCTTGTGGCCGATACCATAAGAGGCATACACCTTATGCTGAGATGTGATGTCGTAGTTGATGCCTACCTTTGGGTTGAAGAAGTCGTAGTGGTTGTCAATGACGTAGTGCTTGTTCTTATTCACTCCATATGCCACTGTTGGATCCTGCATCTTGTACATCACATGTCGGTATTGCAGATCCACGAAGGCATTCACACCCTTGACCATCTCGTAGTTCACCTTGCCATACACATTGAAGTCTGACTTTCTCGCGTGGTTGCGGTAATATTCAAAGTCAGGCGTCAGAGCTGCTGTTTCTGACATTGTCGTTGCCACTCCAGGCTTCGCCCAGACAATCTTTCCGAACTGATCACCTTCGTATTGGTTCCATCCTCCACCCAGATTCATGGAAGCATTCTTGTGATTGTCGTATGTCAGCGAAGCCACCATGCCATAAAAGTCGTTGTCCATCTTCTGCTGATCCGCCAAATCCTCGTAAAAATCAGGGTCAGTGCTCATGCCAAAATGCATCCACTGTGTTCCAGCTTGGTATTGTTCATAGTAACCCTGTCCTTTCGTATAGTGCAGACCTACGTTCATGTTCAGTACATGCGTCAATGTCTGGTTCCACAATAGTTGGTAATTCTGCTGATGGTAGTTGTCTGTCTGCCCGTTGTAGTAGTGTTGGTTTCCATCAGCATCCCAGTATTCTCCACAGGAATTATAGGTGCGTCCGTAGAGGCTCTGCTCATACTTGCTCGAGTAGTTCCAGGCATGGTAGGTCTTCTCCTGTCCGTTGAACGTGATGAATTTCACTTCGCTGTTCCTGCCGGCATAGGCCCCTTGCAGGAAGTAGGAGTTCAGTTTTGTCTGTGCCCGATCGATGTAACCATCGCTGGCAATGTGCGACAGACGTCCTTGCATCGCCCAATGATTACCCAGCCAGCCGGTAGAAAACTTCAATGTCTCTTTATTCGTACCATACGAACCTCCCGATACATCTACTCCCAGTGTAGGTTCCTTGGTCAACTTGGCTGTCTGAATGTTCATGGTTCCACCGAATGCACCTGCACCGTTGGTCGATGTTCCCACGCCACGTTGAATTTGTATGTTATCAGCACTGGATGCGAAATCGGGCATGTTAACCCAGAATACAGTTGAACTTTCGGCATCGTTCAGCGGAATGCCGTTCGCTGTGATGTTGATGCGACTGGGGTCAGCACCTCTCATGCGAATGCTTGTGTAGCCAATGCCGTTGCCTGCATCACTGGAGAGAGTCACGCTGGGTGTGGTCGAGAGCAAGAAGGGCAAGTCCTTGCCGCTGTTGAGATTGGCAATCTGCTCTTTGCTCACGTTTGTGTAGGCAATAGGAGTCTTTTCTCCTGCTCTTGTTGATACTACGCTGACCTCGTCGAGGTCAATCTCTTTCAAGCCATCCTGTTGGCTTTGCGCCATCATGCCCATTGAACTCAAAAGGAGGCATGAGGCTAAAAATCTTTTTACCATTACTTTAATTTAACTAAAGATTAAACAATGCTAAAAGGGCATGTCCCGTCTAATCGTTCCTACGGCAGCATTATCTGCATCAGGTTCATGGGTATCATCTCAGCCCGCCAAAGCGAGCACCCCTTTAGTTAAAATCGGCGGCAAAGGTACGACTTTTTTTTATTTTTTTGTAATTTTGTCGCGTTTTTCAACTTAAGTATTTCCTATTTCTTGCGTAAAGAGGGTAAAAGCAACTCAAAAACAGCATGGACAGAACCGCATTTGAACAGACTGCAGCGCGACTGCGTCCTCTGATTTTCCGCATCGGAAGAGACTTCTTCGGCTCAGCGGACGATGCAGAGGACGTGGCTCAAGAGACGCTCTTGCAACTGTGGCGATACTGTCAGCAGCTGGACGAAAGCCGAAACATCGAGGCACTGGCTGTGAGGGTGGCTAAAAATTGCTGTGTGAACATGAAACGACGGCAACACCTCACGTTGGTGCGAGAAACGGGCGGCATGGGCGAAACCAATCCATCACCACACCTCTCCCCACATGAAGAAGTGGAACGGGAGGAAGGACTGAAAGCCTTGGACGAAGCCATCGGGCAGTTGCAACCCCGCGAACGCCAACTCTTCGAGATGCGACAGCAAAACGGACTCTCGACTGAAGAAATCGCCCAACAGACGGGTATCCCGAAAGCCTCTGTGCAGAGCATGGTGGCAATGGCTAGAAAGAAAGTGTTTAACGAAATGAAAAGGAGGATGAACTTATGACTCAGAAAGACGTCAATCGACTCATCGATAAATATATGGAAGGCGAGACCTCACCACAGGAGGAACGCCAGTTGGCCATCGAGGTGAATCGCCCTGATGCTCCTGCCGAGTGGAAGATCATCGCTGAGATGCTGGGAGAATTGACCCTGGGTGAAGCCCTCTACGACCAGACGATG
>JAFZVN010000074.1 GCA_017617805.1 Bacteroidaceae bacterium
ATAGTGAAAAGTGAATAGTGAACCTTTAGCTCGACGTAGTCAAAAATCTAAGTATCCCCCATCCGGATAGTAAATCAACAAGCAAACCACATCAGTCTAAAGTAACTCAGATTTTTCACTTTTCACTCTTCACTTTTGACTCCGTCGAGCTAAAGGTTCACTTCAAAAATTAACCCTAATAATTTTTTGATTATGAAGAACAAGGAACTTTGGAAGGCAATCATTCAGATTGCGGTATCGATTCTGACGGCAGCATTGACTGCACTGGGCACCACGAGCTGCATGAGGCTCATGTAGTGAAAACAAAAACTAAAAGGTTGAAAGTTGAACAATGAAAAGGGAGCTGGTTCGTAAGAATCGGCTCCCTGTTTGGTTTATTTGGTTCATTGGTTCATTATTTTTAAGTGAATTATTTGGTTGGTTCGGAGAAAGATTGTACCTTTGTAGTGCTCAGCAAGCTGAGATGGTACGCATGGAACGCGTCAGACAAGTTCAAAACATATATGGAACAGAAAAGAACAACACCAGAGTTTATAACGGAGTTGCAGCCGAACGAGATTTTTGTGTTTGGCAGCAATCTGCAAGGAATGCATGGCGGTGGTGCAGCTTATATTGCCTACCGTAAGTTTGGGGCTATCATGGGTCAGGGCGTAGGTTTGCAAGGGCAAAGCTACGGCATCCCCACGATGCAGGGCGGCGTGGAAACCATTCAACCGTATGTGGATGAGTTCATCCAGTTCGCCAAGGAGCACCCTACCCTCACCTTCCTCGTGACTCGCATCGGCTGTGGCATCGCTGGATTCACGGATGAAGAAATCTCGCCATTGTTTGCGAAGGCACATGACGTTGAGAATATCGTGCTTCCGAAAGGATGGTAACCATCATGAAGATGAGAATTATCACAACAATCATCGCAGCTATCATCATGATGAACTCTTGTAATGGACAAAACAAGCAGCCAGTGGTGAGACCAGCCACTCAGGCGAATCGCTTTTATACAGGCAATCCCAAGGAACTACGACAAGAGGTGGACGGATTTCTGGCTCGTCACAAAAAGGGTGCCACCTATTCCAATGTGGCTGCACTCATTGTGCCCCACGCTGGCTATTATTTTTCTGGCAATGTGGCTGCATCGGCATACATGTCGCTCGACCCCAAGAGAACGTACAAACGGATTTTCCTGCTTGGTCCGAGCCACCAAATATGGCTCGATGGCGCTTCTGTGAATACGAAGGTGGACTTTTACGCTACGCCCTTGGGCAATGTGAAGGTGGATCGTGAAACAGCTCAACAATTGGTAGAGAAAAACGAGGTATTTAGTTATAAATCAGCAGCTCATGCACAAGAACATTGTCTGGAAGTGCAACTGCCTTTCCTCCAACGCAGATTAGGCGAGGTGCCTCCCATCGTGCCCATCATCATCTCTACCAACAACTACGAGAAATTGAAGCGGATGGCAGAGGTGCTGAAACCGTATTTCAATGATGACAACCTTTTCATCATCAGCAGCGACTTCTCCCACTATCCAAAATATGAGGATGCCTGTGAGGTGGATGCACGAACAGGAAAAGCCATAGAGACAGGTGATGTGGAGCAGTTCATCGCCACCATCGAAGCCAATGCCCGTAGTGGGATGAGGAATCTGGACACGAGTGCTTGTGGTGAGTTTCCGATCATCACCTTGATGCTGATGCTTGACAAGCGTTACGACATCAAGCACCTGATGTACCAAAACTCAGGCGATATCGACAACCATGAAAGGCTACGGGTAGGCGAGCAAGGCTCGGGAATCCAGAGCCGTGTGGTGGGTTATCACTCGTTCGTGTTCCTTCGTCAAGAGAAATCGGAAGAAGGTTTTGTGCTCAACGATGAAGACAAGCTGCAATTGAAAGAAATTGCCCTCCAAAGCATCAAGGATGGACTGGAAGGCAAGCCCGTAACAGATTTCTCTTCTCAAATATCCTCTTCCTCACCGCTTCATGCCAAATGTGGTGCTTTCGTTTCACTTCACGAGCACGGACATCTACGCGGCTGCATCGGACACTTTGGTGAAGATGTACCGCTGCATGAAATTGTGGCGGAGATGGCTCGTGCAGCAGCCTTCGAAGACCCCCGTTTTTCTCCTGTCAGACATGAAGAACTGGAGGACATCAACATCGAGATTTCTGTGCTCACCCCCATGCGCCGCATCCAGAGCCTCGATGAATTTGAATTGCATCGTCACGGAATTTACATCCGCAAGGGCTATCGAAGTGGCACTTTCCTGCCACAAGTGGCTGACGAGGTGGATTGGACGAAAGAGGAGTTTGTGGGTCATTGTTCCCAAGACAAGGCTGGACTTGGGTGGAACGGTTGGCGCAATGCAGAACTTTATGTTTATGAAGCCATCGTGTTTTAGTTAAAAGTGAAGAATGATGGTTGTGTATGAGTGCAGATATTACCGACGATTGGACAGTGGTGCTGTTGAGTGCCAACTCTGTCCTCATCGCTGTCACATAGCTGACGGCAAGACGGGCATTTGCCACAGCCGTCGCAACCAAGGAGGTGTACTCATCAGCGAGGTCTATGCTCAACCTTGCGCACTGGCCATCGATCCTGTGGAGAAGAAACCACTCTACCATTTCCATCCTGGCACCCAATGCCTCTCCATCGCTTGTACAGGCTGTAACTTCCGCTGTCTGAATTGCCAGAATCACGACATCTCTCAGGTTGCACCCTCAGCCGTTGACCACTACGAACTGTCTCCCGCAGATGTGGTTGCGCTTTGTCAGAAGCATCGTTGTCCTGGCATCGCTTATACCTATACAGAACCTCTCACCTACATCGAATACACGACCGATACAGCCAAGTTGGCTCACGATGCAGGCTTGTGGAACATCCTCGTCACAGCAGGCTACGTCAACCCTGAACCATTGGCAGATCTCCTACCCTACCTCGATGCAGCCAATATCGACCTGAAATCGTTCAGCGACTCCATCTACCAACGCATCAGTGGCGGTCACCTTCAACCCGTACTCGACACCATCCTCGCCATGCGTGATGCTGGGGTGTGGGTGGAAATCACAAACCTCGTTATTCCTGGCATCAACGATGACATGGAGATGATTCGTCAGATGTGTCACTGGCTCGCAGACAATCATCTTGCCCAAGCTCCTCTCCACTTCAGCCGTTTCTTTCCTCGCTACAAGATGAAAGACGTTTCACCCACACCTCTCCGAACACTACAGACAGCCAAGCGCATTGCTGAAGACGAGGGAATCAAGCACGTGTACTTGGGAAATGTGTAAAATGAGAAAAAGGTTAATTTTCTCAAAAACTGACAGAAAGTCATTGCGCTTTGCGAGAAAAGCAGTAACTTTGTCACGATTTTCAAAAAGCGTATGAACGAAAAGATTATACAACAGGTCAAGCAGCGATATGGCATTGTGGGCAATTATGAGGGATTGAACCGCAGCATCGATGTGGCCATTCAAGTGGCACCGACTGAACTGTCGGTGCTGATCTATGGTGAGAGCGGTGTGGGTAAAGAGGTGCTGCCCAAGGTGATTCACGACAACTCGGCTCGAAAGCACAACAAGTATTTCGCCATCAACTGCGGCTCTCTGCCTGAAGGAACAATCGATTCTGAACTCTTCGGTCACAAGAAGGGTGCTTTCACAGGGGCATTGGACGACCGTGAGGGTTACTTTGGTGTGGCGAACAAGGGTACACTGTTCTTGGACGAGGTGGGCGAACTGCCTTTAGCCACACAAGCGAGATTGCTGCGTGTGCTGGAGACGGGGGAATACATCCGGGTGGGAGAAAGCGAGGTGAGGAAGACGGACGTGAGAATCGTGGCTGCCACGAATGTGAACATGCAGAAGGCCATCCGTGAGGGAAAATTCAGGGAGGACTTGTATTACCGACTGAACACCATCCCCATCAACATGCCCCCACTCCGTGAACGAGGCAAAGACATCGAGCTGCTGTTCAGAAAGTTTGCATACGACATCTCCGAGAAATACCGCATCGAACCTGTGCGATTGACTGATGACGCGCGCGAACTATTATTAAGATATAAGTGGCCTGGCAATATCCGCCAGCTGCGTAATCTGGTGGAACAAATCAGCATCATCAGCCAGGAACGGGAAATCACGTCGGAGATGCTGAGAAGTTATGGGGTGACGGACGATTCGTTGGGTGAAACGGGATTGGTGCTGCATGGTGCCAACCGCATGGAACACACGGCAGACACGCACAGCTACGAGAAGGAGCGTGACTTGCTGTTCCAATTGCTCTCCAGCATCGGCAAAGAGGTGAAAGACCTGAAGGAGCTGGTACACAGCAATATGGGGACTATGCAAACGGTCCCTGCGGAGAGTTATCGGATGTATGAAGAGGACACACCTAACATAGGAACATCTGTACAGTATGGGCGTCAAGGTTCTGTGCAACAGCCACAACCATACATTGTGAATGAGCAACGCTATCAGCCACAGGGAGGCATGCCCTACTCCGACCGTCATATTCAGGAGGTGGATATTGAGGCGATTGAGGACACGCCGATGTCGAACAAGGAACTGATGAAGAAGAATATCATCGAGTCGCTGAAGCGAAACAACGGCAACCGCAAGAAGACTGCTAAGGAGCTGGACATCTCGGAACGGACGCTGTACAGGAAAATCAGGGACTACGGACTGGACTTTTAGTCAGTTGACAGTTGATAATTGACAGTTGAGAGTTATAAGAGAAATGAAGAGATCTATCATCATACTGAGCCTGCTGGTGGGGCTGTTGTCGGCTTGCACCATCAGTTACAAGTTCACGGGTACGAGCATCGACTATACGAAGACAAAGACAATTAGCCTCGACAAGTTCCCCATCCGTGCCAACTATGTGTGGAGCCCGATGGAGTCGATGTTTTACAATACGCTGAGCGATGCCTATGCAAGAAAGACAAAGCTGAAAGTGCTGAAACGTGGCGGAGACTTGCAGCTGGCAGGCGAAATCGTGGAATACAGCCAAACGAACAAGAGCATCAGTTCGGATGGATATTCTGCACAGGTGCAGTTGAAAATCACAGTGAACGTCAGGTTTGTGAACAACGTGAAACATGAGGAAGATTTCGAGGAACGCTTCAGCGCCACAGCCGAGTATGACTCTTCACAACAACTGGCTGCCGTACAGGAGAAACTGGTACAAGAGATTATCGATGATATTGTTGACCAGATATTCAACAAAACTGTAGCTAACTGGTAACCAAACAGAAAAATGATTTCACTTGGAGTATATGATCAATATAAATGAATTGATAGAAGACACATCCAAACTCAACGCAGAGACGCTTCCCGAGTTGAAGGAACTCTTGGAAAAATACCCTTTCTTCCAAGTGGTTCGGCTGCTCTATATCGCCAATCTCTACAAGCTACACGCTCCCGATTTTGGAACTGAACTGAGGAAAGCCAGCGTGTTTGTACCTGACCGTACGGCTCTGTTCACAATGACGGAAGGCGTCAACTACCAATTGCCCACAGAAGTGAAGAATGTGGACATCGAAACTGAAGGCGATGGCAACAGAACCATTTCCCTCATCAATGGTTTCTTGGCTGGCAACAGGATTGAGACGGATGACAACGATGCAGAGGAGAATTATGTGCCGTCGGTTGCAGACCTGACCAACGACTATGCCTCTTTCCTCATGCAACATAATCAGCAAGATGATTCGAAGAAGGCTGAAGAATCTCCCAAACTGAAGGGTGAAAAACTCATCGACTCCTTCATCGAAGAGACCAAAGGCAAACAACGTTTTGAGATGCCTAACATCGACGATGAAGAATTCTCGTCGCCAGAGTTTTCAGAGGAAGAAGAGGAGATTTATACCGAAAGTATGGTCAATATTTACATCAAACAGGGTCGATATCAGCAAGCTTTAGAAATATTACGCAAAATTTCTTTGAATAATCCGAAAAAAAGTCCTAACTTTGCAGCGCAAATCAATCTGCTCGAAATCATACTGAATGGACAGAAGTAAATTTCGGGTGGTTTGACATGCGTCGGAACAACAGAAAATAATAACAAAAACTAATAAATTAAAATGTACCCATTAATCATTGTACTCATTCTGATCGCATCCGTGTTGATGTGCGGAATCGTTCTTATTCAAGAATCAAAGGGCGGTGGTCTTGCATCCAGCTTCGCCTCTTCAAACCAAATCATGGGTGTGCGTAAGACAACCGACTTTCTGGAGAAGGCCACTTGGGGCTTGGCTGTCGCTATGGTGGTGCTCAGCATCTTGTCAGCAGCGTTCGTAACAAAAACCACTGTGGAAGAAGCACCTATCAACATCACCGCACCCGCTCAGTCAACGGATGCATCAAATGTTCCCACATTCCCTGCTGCAGGTACTCAGACTCCAGCCGAATAAAGAACAAGAACGACACAAAAGTAGAAGAGCTGCATGTTTCCCATGTGGCTCTTTTTGTCAAATTGTTGTTCCCTTTGTAAGGATTTGACTTTTTTTGCAAAATAATTGTATCAAATTTGCCGATATTTGAAAAAAAGATAATATCTTTGTAACATGATTACTTTGGCAAAACACATAGAATTGCTGTTGCTTGACCACGATTGTGTGATCGTGCCAGGCTTGGGAGGCTTCATCGCCAACCATGTTGACGCAAATTATGGTGGAGAAGAGGAACTCTTCCAGCCCCCCTATCGCACCATTGGATTCAACCAACAGCTGCAAGTGAACGATGGTCTGCTGGTGCAGTCCTACATGATGGCATACGACACGTCCTATCCTTTCGCTAATCTCCAGATGGAACAAGATTTGGAGAAGATGCTGCATGAATTGGAAATGACGGGTGAATACACACTTGAGAACATCGGAACGCTGAAAAAAGGCATCAACCAAAACATCACTTTCGTGTCTCCTGAATCGGGTGTGTTGACGCCAGCGCTTTATGGACTTCACTCATACAACATCAAATCGCTGAGCAGCGTCGTCAAGGCAAAAGAGATTGAGCAGAAATTGCAGATAGCCGCTGCCACTATGCGCATTGTTGATGACGGAGAAAAGGAAGAAAAGAAAGTCCCCAAGAAGCCCAAAGACGTGGTTATACGTCTGAACCGTCGTTGGATAGACTTCGGTATCTCAGTTGCGGCTGCAGCCGTACTCCTCTTCTGCTTCTCCTACCCTGCCATGAACAATGTGGGACATGAAACCGACACCGTGGTAGCAACTTGTACCCCCATGCCGAAAGTCCCCATCAAGAGCAAGGAACAGGCAAGCAGCACTAAACCAGCCACAAAGGTAGCGGAGAACAAGGAGAAGAAAGAAACGCTGGAACAGAATGTGAGTGAGGTGAAAGAGGAGAGCGAAGTGAAGACTGTGAACGAGGAGAAGGTACAGCCCGTAGCCTCAGAAGCATCCCATTTCAGCATCGTGCTGGCAAGTTATGTCAGTCAGTCGAATGCGGAGACGTTCATCAACAAACTGGCGAAAGCTGGCTATCGCGAAGGGAGATATGTCAAGAATGGGAAAGTGAGCCGCATTCTCTACGCTGACTATGCGACAGAAGCTGATGCCCAGAAGGCTTTGCAGACGCTTCGCAAAGAGAACGCAGAGTTTGCTGAAGCATGGATTCTGGAGTTGTAAGCAAGGAGGGAAGGCATGAAAAGAGTCCGATGTCCCAAATGTGACAATTACATCGTTTTTGACGAGACAAAGTACACCGACGGACAATCATTGGTTTTCGTTTGCGAGCATTGCAAGAAAGAGTTTGGCATTCGAATCGGAAAATCGAAGCTGGCAAATAAACACGAGGAGAAAACCCTTGATGAACAGGCATACAGCCAGGACTATGGAAGTATCGTGGTGGTAGAGAACCGCTTCGCCTTCAAGCAAGTGATTCCGTTGGACTTGGGAGAGAATGAATTTGGCAGATACGTTAAAGGCACCAATATCAACAAACCCATTGAGACCCGTGATCCGAGCATTGACACTTTCCATTGCGCCATCACGGTGAAGAAGAACAAACAGGGCAAGTTGCAATACATTCTGCGTGATGCACCAAGCGACACAGGTACTTTCTACATGAATGATATCCTCCGCGATGTGGATCGCATCAATTTGGAAGACGGAGCCATCATCACTATCGGTGCAACAACGTTGATACTACGTGCAGCAACCAACTAAACAAAGACTGTTCCCTATACTTTAACACAAGGTACTAACAATGATAACATTAAAAGGAGATCACTTTACTGCAAAAGACGTCCCCTACGCCTATTTCTCTTCCTATGAGGGGAAATACATCATTGTAGACAATTTGGATGAGAAGGCAGAACCTATCATACCACCTCGTCCACAAGTCTATAATGCCGACTACGTGTATGTGACCATCGTGCTCAGGGGAACACTTCACATCATCGTTGGAGGTACAGAATTAGAAGTAAAAGCCAACGAATACCTTGCTGTCATGCCATGCATGAGTGTGGAAATAAAAGAATCCAAATGTCTTTTCTTTTCATTCCTGACACTCAGCCACCTCATGGGCGAAATATACACACGCACCAATGTGACGAAAAAATTGCATTTCAATGCATTCAAGTTCCGCCACATGCACTTTGAGCCAAGACAAATCGCAGTACTGCTCGATTGTTACCGACGCATCAAGAAGGAGCATCAGCGTGAAGATTATCCCATGAAGGAAATTGTGCTCAGAGCTTATCAGAGTGCCTACATCGCCAAATATTTCTCCTTAGCCACGACAGAGAATATCATCCGTTATAACACACAACGTAACAAACGACAATATGAGCTGTTCAATGCATTCATTTTCATGCTGAACGAGAAGTACAAACAAGAACGTTCTGTTTTCTATTATGCTCAAGAACTGAAGATTACCCCTAAATATCTTTCTAACATTGTGCAGGCATTCACGAAACAGACAGCATCACAGGTGATTGACCAGTATGTCGTCTATTCCATCAAACAATATCTATACAAAAACGACCTATCCATCAAAGCGATCAGCGAGGTATTTAACTTTCCAAGCCAAAGTTTCTTTGGCCGCTATTTTAAACGTGTCTCTGGCGTCTCGCCTCATCAGTATATCAAACAGAACAATATTAAATCGATTAACTTTGCCACAGATAAAAAAGTAGAAGACTAAGTCATGCCATACGAAACTTCTCCATCCAGCATCCACAATACACGATATGTGGAATATACTGATGTTTTTGCCGATAAGAACATCATCCCTGCCGCAGCTGTTCGAGAGAACCTGCTGCTGTTCGACACGTTCCAAGGCAATAACCCACTTCTGCAAATTTTCCCCTACAAGGAAAAATTCAAGATGTATCAGAAACTGTACATCTATCTCATGCGTGGAGAGGCCTGTATTGAAATCAATGGAAAGCCCAACACGCTGAAAGAAAACATGTTCATCTCCATCATGCCAGAGAACACCATCAGTTTGACTTCCGCTTCGAACGATTTGAAATACTGCATGATGGTCGTCTATCCACGACTTTCCAACCAAATATATAATGAAATTGGTGTCACTTATACAAATACAAAACTGACGCTGAAACATTTCATTGCCCACTTAACCCATGAGCAGGCACAACGTATATGTGAACTCTACAATGACATCAAATCCGACCTTCTTTCCCCACCATACATGGAGAAAGAGACCTATATCCACAGCCTTCTTCAGGTGATTGTCATTGAGAGCATCAATATCTATAAATACAATCCGATGCCCTTGCAGGGCGACAGCAATTCACGTCAATACGATGTCTATTGCCATTTCCTCACCCTGCTGAACAAACATATCAGCGAGCACCGTACTGTCAGCTACTATGCCGAAGCACTCGGTATTTCCAGTAAATATCTCTCGTATGTCTGCACTTGTTATAGTCAGAAAAACGCTTCGACATGGATTGATGAAGCTGTCATTCAAAAGGCAAAGGCTCTGATTATGGTCCACAACTATACATTTACAGAAACGAGTATTGCGCTCCATTTCAAGACTGTCAGCTGTTTCACTCGCTATTTCAAACGTGTCACAAACATGACTCCAAAGGAATTCCTCAAGATGCAAAAAAAGCAGCAATAACAAAATACAATAGATAATCATCAACAGATAAAAAGATTGTTTTATGCGATTAATTCCCCTTTATACGTGGAATAAGGGGCTCCACAACATGAAGCTTTCTCAGGTGAACTTCATGAAACAGCCCTGGGCCGGAGGTGTAACACTATTGGCATGTGTCATCGTAGCGATGCTGCTCGCCAATTTACCTGCCACCGCCCATTTCTATCATGAAGTGCTGGAGACTAATCTCTCCATGACCATCAGCAACGAGAATTTCTCCATCAGTTTTCCACAAGACATGACTGTTGAGAAGTTTATCAATGACATTCTCATGGTCGTGTTCTTCTTTACAGTAGGACTCGAAATCAAACGCGAAGTAGTCTGTGGTGAGTTGAGTAGCATGAAGAAAGCACTACTGCCTGTCATCGCAGCCGCTGGTGGTATGGCAGTCCCTGCCCTCTTCTACACATTCTTCAATTTCGGCACATCTACTGCTGGTGGATGGGGAATTCCAACAGCTACTGATATTGCCTTTGCTGTGGGCATCATGTCCATCTTGGGTAACAAAGTGCCCGTCTCGCTCAAGGTTTTCCTCACGGCACTTGCCATTGCTGATGACCTTGGCGCCATACTGGTGGTGGCATTCTTTTATGGTGGTGCCATCAACCTCCCCCTGCTCTTCATCGCACTTCTTTTGCTGATTGGCATCTTCATCATGAACAAACTGGGCGAAAAGCGAATGATGTTCTACCTCATCCCTGCTATCGTCGTGTGGTTCCTTTTCTACTATTCAGGCATTCACTCTACAATGTCAGGTGTGGTGATGGCTTTTATGATTCCTATGGATGCACGCTTCAGCCGCTCTTATCTCGATCGTAGCAACAAGAAATATCTCAAGCGCATGGAGCGATACGACCATGATGAGTTTGAAGAGGGAACCCCTTTCCCCAACGGTCCACAGCGTCATTGTCTGCGCCGCATGAGTTACATCAACAATAACTCCATCGGCATGTCCTATCGTCTGGAACACGCCCTCGACAGATGGGTCAATTTCCTCATCATGCCCATCTTCGCTCTCGCCAATGCGGGTGTGGTCATTCCAGACATCAGTTTCTTCAACATCTTCCAGGCTCTTCCGCTCGAAGGTGTCGGTTTTGTAGGGATGGGCATTTTCTTCGGACTGCTACTCGGCAAACCTATCGGCATCACATTGGCCTCATTCATTGCCATCAAGTGCAAGATTGGGGCTATGCCTGAAGGTGCATCATGGAAGATGCTTTTCGCTGTGGCATGCCTGGGTGGTATTGGCTTCACAATGGCCATATTCGTCGATACACTCTCCTTTGGTGAACTCGATCCAGCCACTACCGACATGCTTCGTTCTTCAGGCAAAATAGCCGTCTTGCTTGGTTCCCTCTGTGCTGGTATTCTTGGCGCTTTGCTTATCAGCATCTTTGCCAAGATGGAAGCAAAAAAAGATTCCTCAATCTGAGGTTCTCTCAAATTGAATCAAAATTATACAGACTAAATGAAAAAGAGTGCCCATCCGTGTGGATGGGCACTCTTTGTGAGATATTTTATCGTAACTTGATTAATCAATCATTTCGAAGCCTGTGTAGGGCACAAGCGCTTTGGGAATGCGGATGCCTTCAGGCGTCTGATTGTCCTCGAGAATAGAAGCCACGATGCGAGGTAAGGCAAGGGCTGAACCATTGAGGGTGTGGCAGAGCAGAACCTTCTTGTCGGCATTACGATAACGGCACTTGAGACGGTTGGCCTGATAGGTGTCGAAGTTGCTGACTGAGCTGACTTCGAGCCAACGTCCTTGGGCTTCACTATACACCTCAAAGTCGTAGCAGATGGCTGAGGTGAAGCTCTGGTCACCGCCACAAAGACGCAGGATGCGATAAGGGAGTTCGAGCTTCTTGAGCAAACCCTCTACATGGTCGAGCATCTCCTTGTGACTCTCTTTTGAGTGTTCTGGGGTGTCGATGCGCACAATCTCAATCTTGGAGAATTCGTGCAGGCGGTTCAAACCACGCACGTCCTTACCATAGGAACCTGCTTCGCGACGGAAGCACTCGGTATAAGCGCAGTTCTTAATGGGAAGGTCTTTCTCATCGAGGATGACATCACGATAGATGTTCGTGACAGGCACCTCGGCTGTTGGGATAAGATAGAGATCATCCACCTCGCAATGATACATCTGGCCTTCCTTGTCTGGCAACTGTCCAGTTCCGTAACCAGAGGCTGCATTAACTACCGTTGGAGGCATAATCTCCGTATAGCCAGCCTTGTTGGCTTCGGCAAGGAAGAAATTGATGAGGGCACGCTGAAGCTGAGCACCCTTGCCGATATAGACTGGGAATCCTGCACCTGTAATCTTTACACCCAAATCAAAGTCAATGAGGTTATATTTCTTGGCCAGTTCCCAATGTGGGAGCTTGGCGTTTCCGTTCGTTGGAATGGTGTCCCAATTGCCCACCGTATCACCTGGCTTACATTCGCGCAAAGAAGACTTCACGACCACATTGTCTTCGGCACAAGAGCCTTCTGGCACTTCTTCGTATGGGATATTGGGGATGGTGCAGAGGTGAGCGGTGAGTTCCTTCTCTGCCTCAGCCTTGATGTTCTCCAGTTCGGCTGCACTCTGTTTCAGTTTCGCTACTTCTGCTTTAGCAGCTTCAGCTTCCTCTTTCTTGCCAGCCTTCATCAACTGTCCTATTTGAGCCGCATATTTTTTGCTCTCAGCTAAGATGGCATCGAGTCTGGTTTGAGCTTCACGACGCTTCTTGTCGATGTCGATGGCTTTCTCCACCGCTTCTTTAGCACCTTGAAAGTGCTTCTTCTCGAGACCTTTAATCACTCGTTCGGTCTCTTCAGTGATAAGTTTGAGTGTTAACATGATTGTCTTATTTCAGCAGTCCCAATTCTTTGAATGTATCTACAAGAATGGCTACGCAGCGGTCAACTTGCTCTTTGGTGTGAGTGGCCATGAGTGCCACACGGATGAGTGTGTCTTGTGGTGCACATGCTGGGGGAACCACAGAGTTAACGAACACGCCTTTGTCGAAAGCCATCTTGGTAACTTGGAAAGTCTTGAAAGCATCGCGAACATAGAGTGGGATAATAGGACTTTCGGTGTCGCCAATCTCGAAACCTGCCTGCTTGAATTGTTCAAGAGCGTAGTTGGTGATCTTCCAAAGATTCTCCTGACGCTCAGGCTCTGACTTGAGGATATGGAGTGCTTCGAGTGCAGCTGCAGTAGCGGCAGGCGTGTTGGATGCACTGAAAATGTAAGTGCGGCTATTATGACGGAGCCAGTTGATGGTGTCGCTGTCGGCTGCGATGAAACCACCGATGGATGCCAAGCTCTTGGAGAAAGTACCCATGATGAGATCCACATCATCAGTCACGCCAAAATGGTTGCACACACCACGTCCCTGCTTGCCAAATACCCCCAATCCATGTGCCTCGTCCACCATCACAGTGGCGTTGTACTGCTTCTTGAGGTCAATGATTTCAGGGAGTTTGGCAAGGTCACCTTCCATTGAGAAGAGACCGTCGATGACAATGAGTTTGAGAGAATCCGGATTGCATCGCATGAGCTGGTGCTCAAGATCTTCCATGTCGTTGTGCTTGTAATGGAAGAACTGCGAGAAGGATAGTCGGCGTCCATCTACAATGGAGGCATGGTCTCGGTCATCACCAATAATGTAGTCGTTGCGTCCAGTCAGACAGGAAACCACACCTGAATTGACTGTGAAACCTGTGGAATAGACAAGTGCCTCGTCTTTGCCCACAAAATCAGCCAATTCATGCTCAAGCTTGATGTGAAGGTCGAGTGTGCCGTTCAAAAATCGTGAACCAGCACAGCCAGTTCCGTATTTCTCAATTGCTTTAATGGCAGCCTGACAAATGCGTTTGTCATATGTCAATCCCATGTAGGAATTGGAACCGAACATGAGGACGTGCTTCCCACTCATCAATACCTCCGTATCCTGATGGCTGTCAATTTCTCTGAAATAAGGATAGACACCCGCATTGATATATTTCTGCGGCTCTCTATACTTTTTCATTCTTTCTTGTAATAAACCCATAGTTAAAATGTGCATTTCAGCGTTATTTGGGGCGCTCGATGAGTGCGTCATCAGATAGAAATCATCATTTCCCACGCCGAAAGAGACACGATATTTTTTATTGAATGTTTCTAATGCTTTTCAGCAAGTTAATACAAAAACGATGCAAAGTTAGTAAAAATTGTACGTTTAGACCCTATCTTTTTGTAAAAAAAATGAATATTGATAAAAAACATGGGTAGAAAGCGTGTATTTGGTGTAAAAAAGTCGTAATTTTGCGTCGCAATTCACTCCAACGTGCATTTTGATTTGTAGAGATTGCATACACATTATTTATATATAATGACAGAGACCAAGAAGATTTTATTCATAGTGAACCCTATTTCGGGCACATCGGGCAAAAACTTTGTCTTGAAACTTATCGATGAATATTTGGACAAAGGGTTATACTCGTATGATGTGGCCAAGACAGAATATGTGGGGCATGCGACAGAATTAGCAAGGTCTGCAGCTGAACAAAATGTAGAGGTTGTTTGTGCCATTGGAGGAGATGGAACGGTGAATGAAGTAGCAAGCGGATTGATACATACCCCCACGTCTTTGGCTATTATTCCTTCTGGTTCTGGCAATGGTTTGGCTCGTCATTTGCGTATTCCGACAGACCCATTGAGCGCTCTCAAGATCATCAACAGCGGAGAGACTCAGGCTATGGATTACGGTATTGTAAATGGGCGCCCTTTCTTCTGTACTTGTGGGGTTGGGTTCGATGCTTTCATTTCCCAGAAATTTGCCGAATCGGGCAAACGCGGTCCTGTTTCATACATTGAGAACGTGCTCAACAGCAGTCTAAATTATCATCCAGAGACATACGACATCGAAATAATCAATCATCAAGAGGGTAAGGAAGTACGCGAGGTACACAAGGCTTTTCTCATTTCTTGTGCCAACGCCTCCCAATATGGCAACAACGCCTATATCGCTCCAGCGGCATCTGTGCGTGACGGCATCATGGATGTGACCCTCATCGAGCCATTCCTTCCCATCGAAGCGCCTCAGTTGGCCATCCAACTCTTCAACGGAACGATTGAACAAAACTCGCGCATCAAGACTTTCCAGTGCCAGAAAGCCGTCATCCGGCGTTCGAAGGAAGGGGTTGTGCACTTCGATGGCGACCCTATGGAAACGGATGCCATCGTCAATGTGGAGATTGTTCCAAGTGGTTTGCAATGTCTCTCGCCCATCAAGGAAGGGGTGCCCGCTGTAGAGGAAAGAGTGCAAAGTTTCATCACTGAACATTTCCGAAATATGTACTACAAAACAGAGGCTTTGATACAGACTAACATTCGCAAGCGACAACGCATCACATTGCTCAATAAAGACATTATTCGTAAGTTTTCGCGCAAATAAATACGATTTTCTAAAAAAAAGACGGAAAAATTTTGCAAGATTGAAAGAAAAGTCCTATTTTTGCAAAAATAGTGAAACAAAGAGCTTTTCTAACTATTAGATATGCTTCCTCACTCATCAAGAAAATCAATTAAATTCATCATTAGTAATAACCTTAAATAATTAAAAAAAAAGAAAGTTATGGCTCAAAAAAGAGTTTACACCTTCGGCAATGGTCAGGCAGAAGGTAATGCGCAAATGCGCGAAGCACTCGGTGGCAAGGGAGCAAACCTTGCAGAGATGAACCTTATTGGTGTGCCCGTACCTCCTGGCTTCACCATTACAACAGATTGCTGTAATGAGTATTATGAAGTTGGAGAGGAGAAAATCAAGGAACTCCTTCAGGATGAAGTGAACGCTGCTGTGGCTCATGTGGAGAACCTTATGAACTGCAAGTTTGGTGACGTGAACAACCCACTGCTCGTTTCTGTACGTTCTGGTGCCCGTGCTTCCATGCCAGGTATGATGGACACAATCCTCAACCTCGGTTTGAATGATGAGGTGGCTGAAGGTATGGCTAAGAAGACTAACAATCCTCACTTCGTGTATGACTCTTATCGTCGTTTCGTACAGATGTATGGTGATGTCGTGATGGGCTTGAAGCCAGTGAACAAGGAAGACATCGATCCATTTGAGGCAATCATCGAAAAGGTGAAGGAAGAGCAGGGTGTGACCCTTGACAAGGATCTCTCTGTAGAGTCTCTGAAGAAGTTGGTGGAACTGTTCAAGGCTGCCATCAAGGAGCAGACAGGTCAGGACTTCCCAACCGACCCAATTGTTCAGCTTTGGGGTGCTATCTGCGCCGTGTTCCGCAGCTGGATGAACGAGCGTGCCATCCTCTATCGTAAGATGGAAGGTATTCCAGACGAGTGGGGTACTGCTGTGTCTGTGATGGCAATGGTGTTCGGTAACATGGGTGACACCTCTGCAACAGGTGTTTGCTTCTCTCGCGATGCAGGTAATGGTGAGAATCTCTTCAATGGTGAGTACCTCATCAATGCACAGGGTGAAGACGTGGTGGCAGGTATCCGTACCCCACAGCAGATCACCAAGATTGGTTCACAGCGTTGGGCTGAGCGTGCTGGTATCTCTGAGGCTGAACGTGTTGCCAAGTATCCTTCTATGGAAGAGGCAATGCCTGCTCTCTATGCTGAACTGAACGACATTCAGGACAAGCTCGAGAAGCACTACAAGGATATGCAGGATATGGAGTTCACCGTACAGGAAGGCAAGCTCTGGTTCCTTCAGACTCGTAATGGTAAGCGCACAGGTACAGCAATGGTGAAGATTGCGATGGATCTTGTTCGCGAAGGACTTATTGACGAGAAGACTGCAATCTTGCGTTGTGAGCCTCAGAAGCTCGACGAACTCCTTCACCCTGTATTCGACAAAGACGCGCTGAAGAAGGCAAAGGTGATCACTCAGGGTCTTCCAGCATCTCCAGGTGCTGCTTGCGGTCAGATTGTGTTCCACGCTGACGATGCTCAGGAATGGCATGCAAATGGTCACAAGGTGATTATGGTACGTATCGAGACTTCTCCAGAAGACCTCGCAGGTATGGCTTCAGCTGAAGGTATCCTCACCGCTCGTGGTGGTATGACTTCTCACGCTGCCGTTGTTGCCCGTGGTATGGGTAAGTGCTGCGTGTCAGGTGCAGGTGCCATCAACGTTGACTACAAGTCTAAGACTGTAGAAATCGAAGGCGTTACTTATAAGGAGGGCGATTACATCTCTCTGAATGGTTCTACTGGTCAGGTGTATGCAGGCGAAATTCAGACGAAGGCTGCTGAACTCTCAGGCGACTTCAAGGCTCTCATGGATCTCTGCGACAAATATACGAAGCTTCAGGTTCGTACCAATGCTGACACACCACACGATGCACAGGTTGCTCGTGCATTCGGCGCCAAGGGTATTGGTCTGACTCGTACAGAGCACATGTTCTTCGACGATCAGAAGATTATTGCAATGCGTGAGATGATTCTTTCTGACACCGTTGAAGGTCGTGAGAAGGCTCTTGCTAAGTTGCTCCCATATCAGAAGGCTGACTTCTATGGAATCCTCAAGGCAATGGATGGTCTCCACGTGAACATTCGTCTGCTTGACCCACCATTGCACGAGTTCGTACCACACGATCTGAAGGGCCAGCAGGAAATGGCTGAGGCTATGGGTGTTGACATCAAGGTGATTCAGCAGCGCGTGGCTTCTCTCGCAGAGAACAACCCAATGCTCGGACATCGTGGTTGCCGTCTTGGTATCACCTTCCCTGAAATCACAGCCATGCAGACTCGCGCCATCCTCGGTGCAGCTTGCCAGCTGAAGAAGGAAGGCTTCGACCCACATCCTGAAATCATGGTGCCACTCATTGGTATCCTCTACGAGCTCAAGCAGCAGAAGGAAATCATCCAGAAGGTGGCTAAGGAAGTGTTCGCTGAGGAAGGCGTTGAAATCCCATTCGAAATCGGTACGATGATTGAGATTCCACGTGCAGCCCTCACAGCTGATAAGATTGCCAAGGAGGCTGAGTACTTCTCATTCGGTACGAACGACCTCACTCAGATGACCTTCGGTTACTCTCGTGAC
>JAFZVN010000075.1 GCA_017617805.1 Bacteroidaceae bacterium
GAGTTCACCCGCGACGAACTGAAGAAGGACGTGAAGCTGGCGTGGACGGACAAGACCAAGGCCGAGATTGCAGCTGCCAAGGGTGGCACCTCGAACGCTGGTACAGGCTCTGAGACTGGTAGCAGCACGAATCAGGGCGGAACAACGAATGAATCGAATGGTGGCGGCTCAGGCACTGGCACCGTCACTCCTGGCGGTAACACCGGAGGCGACAACAGCGGTAACAATGGTGGCGACCCAGACGCTGGCGACTTCGGAGGATAAAGGAAGACCCTCTCCCCAACTGTCCGTCCTCAGCAAGAGCACTTGCTTCGGTCGCTCCCTACAGAGAGACATTTAGTCTCTCCGCTGAACGGTCACTACCCCCGTAAATGGGGAGGGAGCCCATGCGGGGTGTGGCTAATGAGAAGAAAAGGGAAGGTTGCAGTAATTTGCAGCCTTCCCTTTTTTGGGGGGTCAATCAATCTTTGATGTTTTGGGAGTCGTTTTATTCTGCCAGATATTCTTTCATGGCTTTTTTCCAATCGAAGTCGTTTTTGAGGTCTGTGAGGTCGTCCACTTTCCACTCACCTTCATAGAGGAGGTTGACGCGAACGGGTATCTCGCTGTAGTTGTGGAGCTTCAATGTGACAGAGGCTTCCCATGGATATTCTTCGATCTGTATCTTCTCGAGGACAAAGTCGGAGGCATGGAGATTCGCTTGGTCGAAGTCTTGCCCCATCACCCAATAGTCTGCCTCGAAAAAGCCTATTTCGCCTTCGCGTTTTGAGTCCTTTTCATTGACGGCTGCTACGGTGGCAAGCCAGTCTTGTGAGCAGAATGTCTTGTCGAGCGCTGAGGCCTTTTCGTACCAATCGGTGCTTTTGTAGGCTTCCTCGACAGCATCATAGACTTCCTTGACGGTCTCTAAGGCAGCTTCTCCAAGTTCTGCCTCTGTGGGGACATACACGGAACCTGGGCCATCGAGCATGATGGCGGAGTCGCCTAACAAGCCATCCTTGCCAAAGGGAAGTTTGTTGCCATTGCAGCTGCTCAGGGCCAGGAGCGTGAGGAGCAGCAAGGGGAGGGTCTTTCTCATTGTCTTCATGGGTTATCAGTTGGCTGACACATATTTATACATCTCGTCGAGGAGGTCGCTGTTGTCATCGCCTACCACATTCCAGGAGCGGATTTTCCATTGGCCGTCTTCCCAGTCAAGGGTCAGCTTGGTGTACATCCATTGTTCGCCTGAGCTGAGTTCGAAGGTGGCTTCAGCGGTGTTGCCTGTCAGCAGATCGACCTTGATGTTCTTGGGAGTGACTGGCACATCCATGCCGTAGGTCCAGCGGATGTCGTCGCGTTCGAAGCGTTTACCCGAGCTCTTCTTGGCATTGATGGCTCGCACCTGACACTGCACTTCGTTGAAGTCTTTGGTGCAGAACATGGCGTCGAGGTCGGTGTTGTTCTCCATGCCGTCCTTGCTGGGTGCATACACCTTGCTGACTTCGGCATAGATTTTCTTGAGTTGCTGGGCGACTGCGTCTTCTGTCCATTGGTCGGCAGGAGCCACATCCACGCCGTCGGCCTGCATCTGTGGTTCGTCGGCAGTCCTTGCTTCTGGGGTGTCCACGAGGGCATTCGCCTCCACTGAATCCACATTTTCGGTGATTTCGGTTTTGCCGCTGAAAGTGCAGCTGGTGGTCAGCATGAGTGATGCTGCCACGATGAGCATTGTCTTTTTCTTCATGATGCTATGTCATTAGTGTTCTTTCCTAAATATTCGTCCATATCGGTGCGGAAGCCTACGCCATCCAAGTCGTAATCGGCAAAGTCGTCAATCTTCCACACGCCGTCTTCCAGTTCCATACGAAGACGTACTTGACTGGTTTGGCCTTTCCATTGGAGTGTGAGGTACACTTCCACGCGGTTAGCCTCAGGGTCGGTGATATCGTCAAATGTCACGTCGAAAGGGGTACCAAGTCCCTGGAACCAGCGAAAGCCTTCGTCCTCGAAGTAGCCGTCACTGCCTTGTTCGAAGGCTTTGATGCTCTTGTCTTCCACTTCCTTCATCTCTGCCAAAAGACTCTTGGTGCAAGCGATGGAATCGAGCGCTCTCATTCTCATCTCACCATCATTCACCTTATTCAGTTCGTCATAGTAGCTTTGGATTTGCGCCTTGATGGCATCCTCTGTATGAAGATTTGCGCTTGGCTCAGCTATCAGCGTGGTATCCGCAGACAATGAATCTATACCTTCACCATTGTCATTCTCTGTCTTCTTGCCATCGCAAGCGGTCAACATCAGAAAGCCCACGATGCCTATGCTGATCAATACTTTTTTCATGTCTGTTTTGGTGGTATATGATATCATGTATTTTGTATTTGAAAAAGGTCTGGATAACCTGAGGCTACCCAGACCTTTCTATCTTGATGTTTGATGGTTTATTCGGCTGGTGCCGCAGCTGGTTCTGCTTTCTTCTTGTTGGTGAGCTCAGCCAGCTTCTTCTTACCGTTGAAGGCGAATACCCAAACGAGGAAGCCTGCAACAACTAAGATGAGAATGCCGATCAGAGGACGTGCGAGAATCCATGCGATGGCAATCACGATGAGCGAGTAAACGATACCGATGATGGTAGCGATGATGCCCACGCCAAATGCGAAGAGGCTGGACAGGAATGGAACCACCTTGAGCAACGTCTCCACGAAGGAGAAGAGGCTTCTGATACCAGAAATCACGAGGAGCGTGCCGATGATGCGGAGAATCCAAGTCCACATGCTGTTGGCTTCGTGCTCAGCCTCGAAGATTTCCTCAGAGGTCTTCTTACCCATCACGAGTGTCTGGTAAGAACCCTGCTTGGTCTTGTAAGGCTTGAATGTGTCGCCGTCAACTTGAGAAACGATAGTCACCTTGGCAGGAACCACCTTCTCGAAAGTGATGCGAACGTCACCAATCTCAGGAGCGTTGGCGCTGCGACCGTAGTAGAGCACATTGCCTGCCTGATGAACGTATTCGAGGTCAACCTTGTTGTCCTGTGCGATGGAATCAGGAATGACAGTCTTTGCGCTGTCAGCAACAGCTGGCTCAGTAGCAGCAGCTGTTGGGAGACCCTTTCTGACTGCGTAAGTGTCAGCTACGTTCTTGTTAATGGACTCCAACATAGCCATGCTGATGTTGAGCTCAACAGCCTCGGTAGAACGGATGGACTGGATGAGTGACTCGTTGAGTTTGTAAGCGCCGAAAGCGACGTTCTCAGCCCAATACTCTTCGTTGTCCACCTGTGCCCAGGTGTAGTTTTTGTTCTGATAATCAGGGTCTTTGAAGTTGCCGCTGTTGACAGGGCTGCTGACCCACTCCTGTGTGTAAGTGTAGGTAGTGGTAGTCACTTCCTTACCGCCGAGCTTGTCTTCTTTCTGCTCAGAAGAATGCTCAACCCACTGGAAGTATTCCACCTTGCGGCTCAGGCCGATAGCGTTTTCGCTGATGCCGAACTGTGTGTCGGTCAGCACCTCGTCGGTCGTTGCCAATGCTGTGGCGCATACGAGCTCGCCTTCGAACTCAGCACTCTTCTTGTCGGGCTTGGGCATATCCACACAAGCTTCCTGTGCTGCATCCAACTTCTTGTCTTGCTTCACATAGTTGAACTCATTCCAGAAAAGCAGAATGGTTGCACCAATCAGCAGGACAAGTCCTGTGAGAACACTCTTCAAAGAATTTCCCACACGGGTTCCATAACCCGTGGTTTTCGTTTCTTGATAAGCCATAATACTTTAATTAATTTGTAATAAATAGTAATAGTTGAAAAAATTGTTATCTGTTGTCGATAAATATCACTAAACCAAATACGTTGCAAAGGTAGTTTTTTTATTTATATCTTCAAAATTTTAAGTTCTTTTTTATCAGTTGTTTACTTCATTTTGTTCCAAAAGGCACGTGAATTTGTGTTTTCCTCCTTTTTTTGTGCAAGAGGATTTCTTAGTTTCAAGATTCGAGTATGATGATAGACAAGTTTGAACTTCAAAAGTTTCGGTGGCTAATGAATAAGGGAAGGTTGCGGAGGCAGCCTTCCCTTTCACTATCAATTTATTTGATTTGTTCAGAAGATGAGTTGGGCGAAGTTGTAGAGACCGTACTTCCAGACAACGAAGTTGTGACCTTCGTCGGGATATTTGATGAGGGTGCAAGGAATGCCATTCTCATCGCAGAATGCCTTGAGCTGTGTGCTGTTGAACATCAGACCGTCGGCACCACCGCATACCATCCAAAGGAGCTTGTTCTCTTTTTTCACCTTGTCAACGTCAGGAATGAGCTGTGCTGCACGCATGGTGTTTGGAGCAGAGGAGAAGCCGCCTACGTAAGCAAACACATCCATGTGACCAAGGCCGAAGTTGAGGGACTGACCGCCACCCATTGACAGACCTGCGATAGCACGGTGATCTCTATCTGTATATACACTGAAATTCTTCTCGATATAAGGAATGAGGCTTCCGATGAGGTCTTGGTCGAACTCTCCAAAAGCAGGTGCTGAACCAAAACCTCCTGCACGTGAGTCGTCTTTTGCAGCACGGCCGTTAGGCATCACAACAATCATGTCTTTCACCTTCTTGTCGGCATAGAGGTTATCCATGATGATGTTTGGCACACCACCATCCTTGTACCATTCGTTCTCGTCGCCACCGATACCGTGGAGCAGGTAGAGCACGCTGTACTTCTTGTTCTTGTCGTACTTAGGAGGCAGATAGACATTTGCCTTACGTACGGTTCCTACTGATTCAGACTGGTACTCGATGAGCTGAACGGTGCCGTGCTCGATTCCAGCACGCTCTTGGTCGAAGCCTTGAGGTGCTGCCTTGTACTCGTCGAATTTTACATCAATGTTCTGCTGTCCGCCAAACATGCCCATTGGGATATTTGGCTCTTGTGCATTGGCTGCCATCAGTGAGAGGGAGAACAATGCTGCAACGTAAATTTTCTTCATTGTTGTTTGTTGGATTAGATATTAATATAAAAGGATTGATACTTCTTGTTGGACGCATCAATCCTTTTTAAGGTTTAAATCGATTGTTTATTTCTCTGCGCTGTTTCTGAACTTGTTGAGCTCATCAGCCACCACGTCGAAGTCGTCGGTGAGGGTGAGCTGCAGGTTCTTGTATTTGCCCATTTCAACCAGCTTCTCGAGGAATGGATAAACTGGCATCTCCTTGGTCCAGAACTCGGTGCCGAGGAAAATCATAGGACTTGCGAAACCGAAGGACTCGTAGTGGTTCTGCACAGCGTCTTGGAAGATTTCCTGCATGGTGCCTGCGCTGCCTGGGGTGTAGATGATACCTCCGAAGGCCACGGTGAGGATGAGGTCTTCGCGGATGCTGTTCTCGAAGAACTTGGCAATGTGGGTGGCGAATGGCGCTGATGGCTCATGGCCATAGAGGTAAGTGGGGATGCCGAGGCTGACATAGTCGCCCTGACGTGGGTATTTCTTCATCACTTCGAAGGAAGAGGCCAGCCAACCTTCATCCTTGAACGATGGAGCCTTTGCAAGCATTTCTACAGCATCATCCACATCTGCTTCTTCACGTCCTGCCATCCAAGCACCGAGGTGAGTAGCTTCCATGGCGCCAGGACCACCACCGCTGAGCATGATGAAACCTTCTTCGGTGAGACGTTTGCTGAGGAGTACCACACGCTTGTACATGGGGTCGGTGCGCAACAGTGCGTGTCCACCCATGATGCCGATGCAGAGACGGGAATTGTGCTCACGGAAAAATTCGTCAAGTGCCACATGGATGCCGTGGTCGTGGAGGGTGCGGGCGAGTGATTCTTCCACATCCTGGGCTTGTTTGCCTTTCTCGATGTAATGCTTATAGACTTTGGTGTCATAGCAGGAATCGAAGGTCTCAGGCTTGGCTGGGTCGTAGCCAGCATAAAGCTCTTCTGCGCTGTAGAGCGATGTGCGATTGATGTCGAAGGGTACTGTCTTCAGATACTCCATCGCCTGTTCGGTAAATAGTTGTTCCATAGGTGTTGATTGTTGTTTTTGGTTGCAGGCTGTTGCCAGAACGAGCAGCGCAAGAGCTGCTAAATAGCTTTTTTTCATTGTTTTTGGATGTTTAGGTGATTAATAAAATGATTAATATAATTTGAAGTTACCTTTCTTTCTCTTCTTTCTTTTTCTTGAGTCGGCGTCGGATGCTCTCGAAGTCGTGCCGCCATGAGAGACCCACACCCTGCGTGTTGAGGGTGGCTTTGGTGAAGTAGCGGTCGTTGGTCTGGTTATAGGCTTTCAGATAGAGCGAACCTTTTCTGTCCATGCGCCACTTCACCTCGAAGTCGCCGATGAAGCTGGTGTTGTTGGTCAGGGCATTATCGCGATAGCCAAAAGCGCCATTGATGAGCAATCGCTCGTCGAGCAGACGACCTTCGAGCAAACCCTCCACATCGAGGTCGTTCCAGCCACGTTCGCCCGTGGTGAGCGACGAACCGAAGTTCCAGTTGCTTTCACGTCCAATCATGTTGCTGAGCATCTGATTGATTTGTCCGCTCAGCGTGGAGGAGAGTAGGGAATTCATGGCTTGTTCTGAATTGCCATTGCCGTTAGCTCGTGCATATTCGTTGGGATAGAAACGCCCTAATCCAAGCAGATAAATCATCTGGGTGTTCATCTCTTCCTCTGAGTTAATCATGGAACGAACCAGCTGACGCACTTCTTCATTGACGTTAGGAATGTCCATGTTGAAGGCGAAATCCATGTTGCCCAGTTTGCCTGTGATGTCCAAGATACAGATGACTTTCACCTTGTTGTTTTGGGAGAATGCCGTCGTGTTGGTCAGGTCACTCAGCGGCACAGAATTGATGGTGTGGTGACAAATGAGGTGGATGTTGGCATCGAACGGATTGCCGTTGAACTCCACCATTGAGCCTGGTTGCAAGGCAAGGTCGCGGAAGATGATGTCTTGCAGGTAGAGCCTGTAGGAGCCAGAGGTGATATTGTAGTTGCCAAACATCTGGAACGAACCTTTGTTATACCAGCGAGCTGTAATTTGGGCATTGCCGAAGGTGCGCATATAGCCGTCCTCGATGTTGTCCATGCGGAGTTTCACCTCGCAAGCGGGGGTGAGGTTGATATCGAAATTGATGAAGATGTCGCTGTTGTAGTTCTTCTTGGCTTCCTTCACAATGGTGAGCGAATCTTTCTGAATGGGCTTCTCATACTCTTGCAGGCGCAAATCCACCAACTGAGGGTCGAGCATCATCACGGAGTCACGGTCGCGGAACTGGATGAAGGAACTGCCCGTGATGGCATCAGGTGTGGCTGCATCGTAGGCAAAGACGGAACCACGAGTAGGAGTGACGCTGGCATTGACATAGAGTGGATGTCCGTCAGAACCATCAATGGTCAAGTCGCCATCGGCAAAGACGGTGGCAAGGAACTTGTCGCTGTTGAAGGTGGTCTCGTCGTAAGCCAACAGTTCGTGGAGGTCGGCCTTGAAGTGATAGGCAAAGTTCTTCATGTTGCGATGCGTCACCTGTCCGTTGATGGTGGAACGGTGTCCGAAGCGGTCATAGATGCTGATGTTTGGGAAATCGAAGAGATAAGGACGCAGACGCAGGGTGTCACCTTCGATGTGATAGGGCACGTTGGTTGCTCTCAGACGGAGGTTCATGTTGGGCACTGCATCGCCCACAATGTTGACGTTGTTGAGAGGACCGATGATGCTGATAGGTCCAGTAACATATCCTGACACCTCTTTGAACACGCCACCCAGGAAACCATGAATGAATGCGGCATTGGTGTTGAGGGTGTTGACATCTAAACGCATGTCGTTTTTGGAGGGGGAAATCCAACCGTTCACCGTCGTGATGCCCGTCACGCTCTTCTCTCGTCCTGTCAATCCATCAGGCACTTTGTAGAGGTCAACGATTCGTCCATCGACAGAGATGCCATCCACTTCCTTGTCCCAATGAGCTGTGATGGTTGCATCGCCGATGGGACCTTCCTGTACAGACAGGTCTTCGACAAACAGGCGAGTCTTTACATCAGGCACACCACCACCCAACACATTGTTCACCACCGCACGACCCGAGGCTTTTCCTGCAAATCGTACAACATTCCAATTGGCCAACGACATGATGTATTTGATCTCGAGGTTGTTCAGCGTAGCCACCAACGAGTCTGTAGGCAGATTGGAGGCTTTACCATCGATGGCAAGGAAACTATTGGTGTTGTCGTTGGCGAATCGAACATTGTGACATTCGATGTTCTTCTTGTAGAGTTCGATACGTGAAGGGGAAACGGTCCATGTCGTATCGTTGATGACTGCTGTGGATTTCCTCAAGGCGATATCTGTCTTCATGCTGCCTGCAGAATCGCTCAACTGGATGATGGGCAGGAGCTGGAGCATGATGTTGTTGGCACCTGTTGTGTTCAGGTACAGGTCGCTGACAATACGGTTGTTGTGCACATCCGCCATCACGTCCAATTTGGTGGAGGTGGAGGGCGTGTCATCATCGTCGCTTTGTTTGATGGTGGAAGCAATGGCATGCACATTCATGTTGTCAACGGAGGAATTGCAGGCCACTGCGATGTTCTCGTATGGTTTCTCGTTGTAGATGACGTTGGGCGCATCGAGTTGGAAGGACATCTTCTCCTCGGCGGCATCCAAATTTCCAAAGATACGGATGGGGGATTCGATGCTGAAATCTGCGTCGATGAGATGGTGCAGAATGGGAGCATCTGTCAGCGTCAGGTCGTAGGTGAAGCGGGTCGTGGAGGCTATGCTTCCTGACTGAGGCTTGAAGATGATGGGCAGATGATGTGACATCTGTTGGATGAAACTCTGAGCGATTTCCGTCAGCGAGGTCTTTCCTTGGATATTGCCTGAAAGGATGTCGCTGTTCAAGAAGTACTGGCTTTCCCCATTCTCCTGTTTCTCTGCATTGAACAGGATGCTGTTGAGGTGGTAAGTGTCTAAGGGGGTGACAAAGCTGATGTCTTGCATCGTGGCATTGCCATAGAGATGATTGAGGTCGGTGCCTTGGAGATGAATTGCACTCTGGAAGGAAAGGTTCTCGTCGATAAAGTCGTCGGTGAGATGGAGAGGGTGGGGCTTGAAATGTTCGAGCACCAAATTCAGGTCAATGTCCTTGATGGGGCTATCCGTATAGGCGAATTCTGCATCGGCCTTGATGTTCTCATCATCAATGCTGGCAGTACCCTCAATTTGCGTCGAGGTGCTTCGTGCATCCAAGGTGACGTTCTGGTAGTTGTAGCCGTTGTAGTAAAGATTATAGATGGTGCCTGTCGCCTTGCCTACAGGGAAGGGCTTGAGGGCATCAAGGTTCATGGCGATGTCGAGGTCGAACGAGGTGGTGCCAAACTGCTCATCGTCTTGCAGTGCTCCGATATTGATGCTGTCGCCATTGAGGGTGCCTGTGAGGAAATGGTCTTGGTCATAAGTCAGATCGTAAGAGGCATCTCCAAGACCTGTAGTGAGATTGCCTTGCGAGATCAGTACCCCTTGCACATAATCGATGGTACCTTCGTAGGCCACATCTTTCAAGGCATGGAGAAGGAGGCCTTGGTGATGTTCTGGCACTAATGCATCAACCCATGTCAGAAGTTCGTTGCTGTTGATGCGTAAAGTGTTGATATCAGCATGAATGACACGATTTTGTTTATCAAGAGGTTGAGTGACCCACGAGGTGGCACGAAGCATCAAGCCGTCATCTTCCGTTCCTATTTGACAGTCCTTTATGTCCACCCTTTGTTCGTTTCCTTCTGCTGCAATGCTGAAGTTCAAGGCTGGTGTCAGAGGAAAGCGTTTTCCATGAAGAGAGGAGAGGTCGTTGGGAGTGATGTGACCGTTGATGGCGCTGGTGTGGAAAGCGAAAGTGCTGTCACTTTCCCAATGTCCATAAGTGAGGATGAGCGTGTCCATCTTCACTTGTGAGTGTGGCATCTCTAACGCAAAATCTGTGAGTGTGGCTTGTTGGCGGTTGCCGATGAGCTTCAAATGGGTGTCATGAATTGTCAACCCAGAATGAAGTTCTTGGGCTTGCAGACGCTTCACATTCACGTTGAGCGAATCATCAGTCAGGCATCGCAGCACAACATTCATGCCAAAGTCATGCAGGCTCAGATGATTGGGGTCGAGCTTACCGGATTGGGGAACCGCAGACTTCACATCGTAAGTCACATCCGAATGACGCATGATGAGTGAGCCAATGTGCAGGTTCAGTGGGGTGGGTTCTTCTTTCTTTTCTTTGGAGAACGCATCAATGATGAATTGGAAGTTGGGTGGACTGTCGGGCGTATCTTTGTAGAGGGTGGCTCTGGCTCCGAAGAGTTGGGCAGTGCCGATGTTCACCTGTCCTGACATCAGAGAGAAGAGGTTGATGCTTGCCGACACACGGGCGATGCTTGTCATCTTCTGGCCATCAGGCTCATAGATGGTCATGTCGTTGACCACCACACGGTTGAGAAAACCGAGGTTGACACTTCCGATTTCGACCTTCGACTTGAGCTGTTCAGAGAGTATATTAGCGGTCCAGCTTGCCAATGCGCTTTGCATGAAGGGCAAACTGAATAGTAGGACGATGCCGGCATAGATGGCAATGAGGATGCCTACTACGTTCACTAATATTTTCTCAAGCCTTTTCAATCTTCTTCTTGAAGTCCACCATTTTGATGGCTGTTATAGCACATTCGTCACCCTTGTTGCCCATCTTGCCACCAGCACGTTCTTCTGCCTGTTCCATGTCGAGAGTGGTGATGAGTCCGTAGATGACAGGCACGTCCTGTATGGCGTTCAGACGAGCCAATCCGTAGGTCACACCTTGACAGATGTAGCGGTCATGGGGTGTGTCGCCACGAATGACGCAACCGATGGCAATCACTGCATCCATGCCAGCTTTCACCATCTGCGATGCACCATACACCAGTTCGAAACTGCCAGGAACAGTCAGGACGGTGATGTCCTCTGGAAAGACACCGTTCTTCATCAGCGTCTGTTTTGCACCGTCCAACAGCGATGCGGTGATGTTCTCGTTCCATTCAGCTACGACAATGCCTATCTTCATGCCTGTTGCGTCTGGCACTGAATTGATGTCGTAGTCGGAGAGGTTGTGATTTTTTGTTGCCATAATACTAATAAGTTAAAAAAGCGAAAAACTAAAAACTAAAAGTGAAGATTACTTGGCTTACAGAAGGCTGTGGTAACTTTTACTTTTAGTTTTTAGTTTTTCACTTTTAGTTTTCTTATTTCTTTTTATTTAGTTGCTCTTTCGATGTACATGTCAATTTCTTGTGCAAGAGGGCTGCGGAAATACTGTTTCTTGATTTTGTTGTAGAGTTCCACAGCTTTGTCGTTCTGGCCAAGTGATTCGTAAATCTCACCAGCCTGCAACAGGAATACAGGGCTTACTGCATCGTTGTCTGCTTTTTCAGCTGCCTTGATGAGTGTCTTCAGACCCTTTTCGTTGTCGCCTTTCTGTACATAAAGGTTACCCAATGCTGCAATAGCTGCAGGTGAAACCATCTCATCGTCTTGGGTAGAGAAGCTTTCCAACATTTTGATAGCCTCGTCCACCTTGTCAGTCTTGGCATAAGCCAAACCTGCGTAGAGCTTAGCCAGATTGGCTGTCTCAGTACCGCTGAACTCGTCGATGATCTTCAGGAAACCCTTACTGTTGCCTTCGCCTTTCAGTGCCTGTTCATACTGCTGCTGTGCGAATGCTGTCTGAGCACTGGCGATTGCCTTCTGAGCCTCTTTCTCCTTGCCATTCATGTAATGTCTGTAAGCGTAAAAGCCTGCGACAATCACAATGACGGCAGCGAGCACAATAGCGATTTTCTTCCAATTCTTTTCGATGAAAGCCTCGCCCTTGCTCAGTTGTACGTCAAGTGCGATAGGCTCATCGGTTACTTGTTGTTTTTTGTTTTTTGCCATAATATGTTTTGAATTTTAATTTTAATTCGCACAAAAATCATGCAAAATTACAACATTTTGTTGGAATGAAAAAGATTTTTCTTGAAAATATTCATTTTTTTAGGGTCTTCTGTGCTTCACTGAGTCGTTTGAGGGCTTTTTCGATGAGGTCATGCGTACCAGAACCATCATTCACATATTGCACCACCATGTCTGCATAGTCAATGGCTTCACGCAGTTCTGTGGTCTTGTTTCGGATGTTTTTCGTCTCGGTGAGCAGAGGAAGCAGTTCGCTCAGGTCTTCTGGTTCGGCGAGGTTGCCAGGACGCATGGTGTTGATGGCCATGTTGAGGGCAGAAGTGACCGCATTGACTTCTTCCTGTGTCAGTTCCTTGGCAGACTTGCTGGTCAACTTCTCTGCTGTTTCCATCTGAGTGAGCAGGCGTGCATAGCCGTTGGGAGCCCATGGTGAGAAGGCTGGCACCTTCACAGCGAGGGCATTCCAAGCGTTTTGGCTTTCCACGCGCTCCTTGGCAATCTGCAGAGCTTGTTCGAGGTTGGTCTTGTCGATACCCTTCTTGGCTTTCTGTTTGGCACCTGTCAAGACGTTCAGACGCAAGTAGTGGGTGGAATGTTTGGTCTGATAATAATCTGGTTGGAACTGTTTGTCGTTGAGGGTGAGAGTGAAGAGGTTGTCACCATATTTACTGTCCAAGGTAGCACCGTTCAACTGGATTTCGTTGAGGTTGGAGGAAAGGGTGAAGTCCGCCTCTTTCCATTCCTTCACATCAGGGGTAGCCATGACCAATGGGCCATACATGATTGCACCCACCCATTGTGGATCGAACGGCGTGCGAGTTTCGTTCTTGCCTGTGGCAGCAAGATCCATCTTGTCTGGTCCCCAATTGATGTGTTTGGTGAACGGCATGATGACTTCGATCTTATCGCCCTCTTGCCATTCACGGCTTGGAATCTCCACGTAAGAACAGGGCTGGTAGTTCTTTGCGATGGATTTACCATTTAACTTTACATCAAAACCTTCGGTGGCCCAGTATGGAACACGCAATTTCATCGAGAAGGTGGCCTTCTTTGTCTTGTCCGTGCGGTTGACAATCAGTGTGCTGTTTTCAGCAGGCCAATTGCATTGCTGTTCGATAGTCACGCCTTGGGTTTCCCATTGAGCCACTGTTGGCAGGTAGAGTGCCACCCATATCGTCTTGTCATTCACGAAGTAAGCCGCTTCTTGATACTTCACGTGGTTCTCTACACCTGTACCACCACAGCAGGTGGCTTGTGGGGTCTCGTTGCCGTATGGCTTGATGGCGTTCATGCCCACGGCGTACTGATAAGTGACACCCCAGTAGTCTGGATGCACAGAACCGACAATCTGGTTGTAGAGGATGCGCTCATAGTAATCCATATAGGCTGCATTGTCGGGGTCAAAACAATTGAGGTCTTTCGTGAGTTTGGCGAGGTTGTAGGCGCAACAAGTCTCGTTGATGTCAGGGTTGGGGTACATGTTGCGCTGATGGTCACTCATCACACTTGTGTTCATAGAGAGAATTTGAGAGTAGGGCTGGCGGAACATTTCTCCATTGCCCACACCACCCATCGCATAGGCATAACGTCCCTGCACGAGATTCCAGAAGTTGTAGGCAAGATTGTAGTAATAGGGATTTCCGTTGGTGATGTATGAACGTAATGCACCGACAATCATAGGGATATGTTGGTTGGCATGACGTGTCCGGATGTCATCCACATTCTTTGCCACAGGATCGAAGAATGCTGGGGAATCGAAACAGTTGGCGGCCTCAATGAGGTGTGCTTTTTCTGTAGGTTCGCTGGTCATCTCAGCCAAACGGGCCAATGATTCTGCCATGCCTCCCACTTCGCCTGCGATGTACATGTTCCACATCTCATAGCGGTTGCCTGGTTTGGCTTGACGTTCGGCTTTGGTGCCATTAGTCTTCACATAGGTGCGGTAGTGCATGCGGTTCCACACCCACAACCCCATATCTTTGGCGATAAGGAGGGCTTTGGCTGCCACTTCTTTGTCGTCGATGTTGTTGGCGATGTCGATGAGACCTGCCAGTTGCTTGTGGATGGTATAGTAGGGTGCCCACACCCAATCTTCATTATTGTACGCGCGATAGCACTCAATGAGGGCAGGGTGGGCTGCTGGGATGGCATTCAGATAGCCATAGCCATAATGGCGGTAGTCTTGCTTGTATTCGTCGAAGGCCTTCCAATTGCCTTTCATCTCTTTGAGTTCCTCCTCTGGTGCATAGTCACGTGCCTCCCAATAGCGGTTCAAAGTGCTGTCCCACACGAAGGTGCGTTCCTGACACAAACGCAGTTCGTCCACCATGCGGCAGATACGCTTCTTGAGTTCAGCTTTCTGTGATGGGTTGGTGGCAGATGCGTAAGCAAAAGCTAATGCACTCATGTAGTGTCCAGAGCCATGTCCCTTCAGTTTGGTGGTGGGAGAGTCCCATCCATCAGACCGCGTATAACCTTCGGTGGGTAACCCATAGGTATCCCGATAGTTATATAGTTGTTGGGTGATATCAAATGACAGCAAAGCTTTTATATCTAAGTCTCTGTTGTGTGATAACCTATTGTTATTCTGCAAGAAAACCTTATTTAATGGGAGCGGTTGTGCAAGTGGCTTTTGCTGAGGAGCATCCCAAGGTTTGCTCGTCACTGTGACGTGGGCAGTGATGGGGTAGCCATTGTCGGTGGTGTTGTCACCGATGATGAACCCATTGACGGTGTAGGTCTTTCCAACAGGCGTAAGGTCTGGATTGGCCTCTTGCTGTTCGGTGGAGAGGAGCGAGTTCGTCCATTTGGTTTGACGCCATTCGTGGGTGCCGTCGCTATAAGTGACCAACACCTGCCAAGGAAGACGAGGTGCTGTGCCGACTGGTGTTTCCACTTGAATCGGCTCCACATTCACAATGGTACGTTGTTTGGATTTCGATGCGGTTAGGGGTGCCCCATGGGGAGTTGCGGTTTCCTTGGCCGACATGGGCAAGGAGAGGCAAAGTCCTACGGCTCCGCAGAGGATAAGTTTGAAGTTCTTCATCATTTTTGTGAGTCTAACAGTTAAAAATTTTTGGTAAAATTAGATGTTTCAGATGACATAAGGAGTATGCGAAGATGAAAAAAGGGGATTTTCGTATTTTTGTCTTATCTTTTTGGATTATTTTGCCTAACTTTGCAGCTGATGAGTGAGGTTTTAGGGAAATCCCCCCTCACAGTAGGGATTTGTATCATGGCAGAAAATAGGATTGTCCTTACATTTGCAATGGTAAAAAATATTTGTAACAAATTAGCACAAAAGACAAGCGATATGAAAAGATTACTGACTTTAATTTTGGCGATTGTTCCATTGCTCAGCATGGCACAAGACGACCTTTATTTCACCTCTTCGAAGAAAGAGAAGGAAAAGCGTCAGCAAACCACTTCGACTTCGATGACTGCAAGGACACAAACTGTCGTTGCTCCTACCATTGTGGACTACAACAGCAGTACGCGTAGTGAGGATGAGTATAACCGCCGTTATGTGTATGGTGGTGAGTACCAGAATGCAGGTGGGGCGTATGCCGATGATTCGTTGGCTGCAAGGATTGATTCTGTTGAACCTCGTTACGATATGAACGACCCCGAACTGGATTACCGCTTCTCGCGTCGCATTGTACGGTTCCACAATCCTCGACTTTATGCCTTGGCAAGTCCTTATTATTGGGATCTCTACTATGGCTATGGTGCATGGGATTACCTCTATGATCCATGGGATCCTTGGTATTGGCACTATGGCTGGAGTTATGGTTGGACATGGGGGCCATGGGATTGCTGGTATGGCAGCATCTGGGGATGGCATCATCCTTATGCTTGGTCGTATTGGGGATGGGGACCCAGTTGGGGCGCTCCTGTCCATTATACCGCATATCGCCGCAATATAGTGCCTCGTGAGTTCAATTCCTCTCGTGGACACATGGCTGCAGGCAACCGCATCCGTACTAATGCAATGGGTGGACGCACAGTGAGCACTCGTGCCAACGCTATGGATGGGCGTACAACGGTGGCACCTGGTCGTACAGCCGTTGCCGCAAATCGCACTTCTGCCGTAGGTCGTACCACCGCTTCTGCAGGTGGCACAGGTGCTACTGGCACACGTACCAATGCGCAGGATATTCGTGGCGGCCGCAGTACTTCATACACAGACTACACCAATGCTCGCATGGGACGTACGTCTGCCGAAGGAGCTCGCCCACAAGAGTACAACCGTGTTCGTGAAGGTGCCAACCAGCGCAGCACCATCAATCGTGGTACGGTCAATTCAGCCACACGATCTTACAGCAATCAGAACAGCAGCAGCCGTACAAACACCTATACACCAAACAACACGCAGACTCAAACTCGTACCCAAACTCAGACTCAAACCCGTACCCAGACTCAGTCTCAGCCTCGTACAACCTATACTCCTTCCACTCGCAGTTCTTCTTCCTCTATGGGCGGAGGTAGCTTTGGAGGTGGAGGCGGAAGCCGTGGTGGCGGTGGCAGCTTCGGAGGAGGTGGAGGAGGTGCACGTGGTGGCGGACGCCGTTGATGCCTCACCTCTCAGTATTCTGAGATGAGATAAATAGGATTTATACATATATTTATATAATAATAGACACATGAAATCATTTGGAAAATATATCTTGGTGAGCGCCCTTTTGGGGGCATCAGGCTTGGTTTATGCACAGGATAGCTATGATGCATATACGATGACCAACAGCGATTTGAATGGAACGGCACGTTTCATCTCTATGGGTGGCGCATTGGGCGCATTGGGAGGCGACATCAGTGTGATGAGTACTAACCCTGCCGGCACGGGTATGTATCGCAAGAGCGATGCCGCCGTCAGCTTTAGTGGCGTCTTTGCTGGCGATGGAGCGATGGGACATGATGGTTCACGCATGTCGTTAGATCAGGGTGGTGTGCTCATCGCTTTCGATATGGACGAGCCTACCAGCAAGGGATTGCAATATGTCAATTTCGGTGTGAATTATCAAAAGAAGCGCAACTTCCTTGGTAACCATCTTTTTGATGTGCAGAATCTCAATGGTGTTCTCAGCCAGACCTTCCAGATTGCTGACCTCTGCGATTTATCTTGGAAGAATGACTACTACGGTTCGTTGGCCAACATGAGTGCATGTGTCTTTCAGGGAAATCGTCGTGAAGGCCTACTCTATGAGTCATATTATGATGCCAACAATAATTATCTTGGCAGCGATTTGTTCAGCGAGAAATACAAGGATGAAAACGGCAATCTTGTCAATAATCCTGATTACCTCTCGCCTTCCAATGAAAATAATGTGAAATACATCCATTATGCAGGCATCGGAGCCGAAAAGGCCTATTATGAGCGAGCCACTTTTGGTGCCAATGTTCAGGCTGACCTCAACCTCTCCTTCAATGTGAGTGACCAGTTCTTCATTGGTGCATCGGTGGGCGTTTACGACATTGATTACAGCCGTGAGTCGTTCTATCAGGAGAAGGGAGTCGATGGCTATGTCTATGACTTCACCAACTGGTACAAGACCACGGGCGACGGTTTCGATGTCAAGTTAGGCTTCATTTGCCGTCCCATCGAAGAAAGTCCTTTCCGCATCGGTGCTTATGTCCACACTCCTACATGGTATCGCATGACTGACGCTAATGGTGCCCAACTCTATATGGATGATGCGTTCATTTCTGATGCCTACAATTCTGAGTATGACTACCGTTTCCGTACTCCTTGGAAGTTCGGTTTCAGCCTCGGTCACACCATTGGCAATCAATTTGCCATCGGAGCAGAGTATGAATTTCAGGATTTAAGCACGACCCACTACGGCGACATAGATGGGCACGCTAACCCTTACTTCCGCAACACCAACGCTATCACAAAAGAAATTCTTCGTGGTCAGCATACCCTCAAGGTCGGAGCCGAGTTCAAGCCTGTCGAGGCATTCTCCATTCGTGTAGGTTACAATTTCGTATCATCTCCCTTTAAGAGCAACGCCTTCCGTACTGTCGGCTACGATTACATCTATACAGAAACTGATTACACCAACTGGAAAGCCATCAACCGCTTCGCTGTTGGTCTCGGCTATCGCTATAAGAGCGGCTATGTCGATCTCGCATGGCAGTATCAAGCACAGAAAGGTGACTTCTATGCTTTCGACAATGAAAATCTCAAGCCTACCTCTGTCAGCGCAAATCGCTCTCAGCTCTTAGCTACCTTTGGATTCAGATTTTAACTCGTTCACCAGATTTTTGTCATTTGGATTCTTGATGAGCGTCTTGTTTGCCTTGCCTGTCAACTTCATGGTCTGAGAACCATCGTTGAGAATGGTGAGAACATCCACATTCACGTTGAGATTGATGTGGGCAGAACTACGTGAGTAGATGGCCGCATCCTCAGCGTGAAGGTCTGTTATGTTGATGTCTCCTACATCAGTAGATTGGAGGCTGAATGTCGTGCATTCCACCTTCCCTATATTCATGGAGCCTTTGCCCAGTACACCCAACTGCAAGTTTTCCGTTCGCCATGTTGCTTGACTGGTGAACCCACCATTGCCGCACACGCTTACGCATTGCAAGTCTGGGCACGACACATACATCTTCACATTGCTTGTGTTACCATAGAAGTTGTAGTCCTGGTTTCCATCGTTTTGGATGCTGACGGTCAATAGGTTGCTGTCAAAGTCTGCTTTCACGTAGTTGAGTGTTGTGCTGTCGCCCTCCACTTCCACGTTGTAGTTCCCTTGCGTGTAGATTACATCAATGCTTCCTAAGTTCGTGAGGTAAGTGAAGTCTTGGGGAATGTTGATGTTCCTTCTGATGATGTTCTTCTTTTTTTCAGCTTTCGCCTTTGGTTGCTGTTCATCTTGTCCATCTGAGGAAGGGGAAGCGTTGCGGCATGCGCCCATCAGCACCACCAACGAAGCAGCCATGATAAGTTTGTATTTCATAAGTTCCAAATTTCTTTGCGGTGCAAAGGTACGGATAAGTGAGAACAAAACAAAATGAATGAGCAATTTTTCTTGGTTTTGTGCTCACTAAATTGTACTATTGTGCCATGCTCAAAGGCAGGATGCTCCTCCACAATGAAAATAAAATGGCTTTTATTTTGTATTGTCTTCAGTTTTCGCTAACTTTGCACCCGATTTGAGGAGTTCTCTTCGAATCGGACAGAAAAGAGAGTATTAACTAATAGAAAAAACTATGGACGATTATCCGGCGAATAGTATGAAGTGCCTGGGATAAGACTCACCTCTCACGCGGAGTTGACATGAGTCTTTGCCCCACCTTTTTATTGTTCACAATCAGACAAGAAGCAAAGGTTCAGACAACAATGCGGACATTCTGGAATTTTAATGGCGGCATCAAGCACATTGATGCGTGGGAGCCAAATTGCTGGGTGCAGGTGACGTGCCCAGTAGATGAAGATAGAGAGTTTTTGGAGCAGGAACTCGGCATGCCCGACTACTTCATGGAGGACGTGGCGGATGCTGATGAGCGTGCCCGTTACGACATGGATGAGGGTTGGCTGATGATCATCCTGCGTATTCCTCACCTGAAGAGCGTCTCGTCGAGAAGCCCTTACACGACCATCCCATTGGGCATCGTGATTAAAGGGGACAAAATCATCACCATCTGCAATCAGGAAACGAGGATGATGCTCGACTTTGTGAATCATCAGATGCGACGTGCTGAAGGTTTTACTGATGCTGCCGACTTGGTGTTCAGGGTGTTCTTGAGTGCGTCTGTGTGGTATCTGAAGTATCTGAAGCAGGTGAATGGCATCATTGAGCAGGCGAAGCGTGACCTCGACAAGCACATTGATAATAAGGATTTGGTAAATCTCTCTCGCTTGCAGGATTCGCTCACTTACTTCGGCACATCCATCCGTGGAAATGAGTCGCTGTTGAGCAAGTTGAAGTTCCGTCTGCCTGTCGATGAATTGGATGCAGAACTCATCGAGGATGTGAATATCGAGATGAATCAGGCGCGTGAGACGACAGCCATCTACATCAACATTCTTGATTCGACAATGGATACCTACGCGAACATTATTAATAATAATATGAATACAGTGATGCGACTCTTGACGTCGCTGAACATGATCATTCTTTTCCCGACGTTCATCACGTCGATGTTTGGTATGAACCTCATCAACGGAATGGAGGGTTGGAAGATGGGATTCCCGATTGCCATCATTGCTTGTGTGGTGTGTACGGCGGTGTCGCTTTGGTGGTTCAGGAGGAAGAAGTGGCTGTGAGCAAAAGAATGGATTATTTGTACATTATAGGTTGCAAATAGCCGTTGTATGTCCGATTTTTCATGCTTTATGACATAAAACTTGGCCAACATGCGTGCTTTTTTATTTATTATTAGTAAATTTGCCGCTCAATTTGGTAAAAAAAAAGTTTTTTAGGGCAATAAGTTCCCGTACTTTGTATGGTAATATCATTTATCTAACAATAACAAACAAGATGAAAAAGTACAATTTCAATGCAGGACCTTCTATCCTTCCTCGCGAAGTGATTGAGCAGACTGCACAGGCTTGTCTTGATTTCAATGGTTCAGGACTCTCCCTTATGGAGATTAGCCACCGCGCAAAGGATTTTCAGCCAGTAGTTGACGAGGCAGTAGCACTCTTCAAGGAACTTCTCAACATTCCAGAGGGTTACTCCGTGCTCTTCCTTGGTGGCGGTGCAAGCCTTGAGTTCTGCATGGTTCCTTACAACTTCCTCGAGAAGAAGGCTGCTTACCTGAACACGGGTGTTTGGGCAACAAAGGCAGAGAAGGAGGCCAAGGCATTTGGTGAGGTGGTGGAAGTTGCTTCTTCTGCTGATAAGAACTTCACCTACATCCCACGCAATTTCGAGATTCCAGCTGATGCTGACTATCTCCACATCACGACCAACAACACCATCTATGGTACTGAACTTCGTGAAGACCTCGACTCTCCAATCCCTGTGATTGCTGACATGTCTTCTGATATTCTCAGCCGTCCTGTTGATGTGAGCAAGTATGCCCTCATCTATGGTGGTGCTCAGAAGAACCTCGCTATGGCAGGTCTCACCTTCGTTATCGTGAAGGAAGACGCTCTGGGTAAGGTTTCTCGTCACATCCCAACGATGCTTGACTACCGCACTCATGTGAAGAAGGGTTCTATGTTCAACACACCTCCAGTAGTGCCTATCTATTCAGCGCTGATGAACCTCCGCTACATCAAGGCTCATGGTGGTGTTCCTGCAATGCAGAAGTTGGCAGAGCAGCGTGCTGAAATCGTTTACGCTGAAATCGACCGCAACAAGCTCTTCGTGGGTACTGCTGAGAAGGATAGCCGTTCTCTCATGAACATTACCTTCGTGCTGAAGCCAGAGTATCAGGAGTTGCAGGATGAGTTCCTGAAGTTCGCTACTAGCCAGGGTATGGTTGGCGTGAAGGGTCACCGTGATGTGGGTGGTTTCCGTGCTTCTTGCTACAACGCCATGAGCATCGAAGGCGTTCAGGCTCTTGTGAAGTGCATGCAGGAATTTGAAGCTCAACACTAATTGAAAAAACTTCAATTTTTCAATCTTTCAATTCTTCAACTTTTCATATCATGGCAAAAGTATTAATTGCGACAGAGAAGCCATTCGCAGCACAGGCTGTTAATGGTATCAAAGAAATTATTGAAGGTGCTGGTTTTGAATTGGCACTCTTGGAAAAATATACTGAGAAAGCACAGTTGTTGGAGGCTGTGGCTGATGTGGATGCCATCATCATCCGTTCTGACATCATCGACGCAGAGGTGTTCGATGCTGCTAAGAATCTGAAGATTGTGGTCCGTGCAGGTGCTGGTTATGACAATGTTGATCTTGAGGCTGCTACGGCTCACAAGGTTGTGGTGATGAACACGCCAGGTCAGAACGCCAACGCTGTGGCTGAGCTCGTGCTTGGTCTGCTTGTGTTCACCGTTCGTAACTTCTACAACGGTAAGGCTGGTTCTGAGTTGATGGGTAAGAAGTTGGGTATCCTCGCATTTGGTAACGTGGGTCGCAATGTGGCTCGTATCGCCAAGGGCTTCGGAATGGAAGTGTCTGCTTACGATGCTTATTGTCCTGCTGAGGTGATTGAGGCTGCAGGTGTTCACGCTGCCAAGTCACAGGCTGAACTTTTCGAGACTTGCGACATCGTTTCTCTCCACATCCCAGCTACAGACGAGACCCGTGAAAGTATCAACAAGGCACTTGTGGGCAGCATGAAGCAGGGCGCAATCCTCATCAACACAGCCCGTAAGGAAGTCATCAATGAGCCTGAACTCATCGAGCTGATGAATGAGCGTACTGACCTCAAGTACATCACTGACATCAAGCCAATCGCTTCTGAAGAGTTTGACAAGTTCGAGGGTCGCTACTTCTGCACTCCTAAGAAGATGGGTGCTCAGACCGCAGAGGCTAACACTAACGCAGGTCTTGCAGCTGCCAACCAGATTGTTGGTTTCATCAAGGAGGGCATCACCAAGTTCCAGGTGAACAAGTAATCACACATCTTTATATATATAAGAAGCACGTCCGAAATCCTCGAACGTGCTTTTTTGTGTGTAATTAGAACTTTTAACTTCCAATATTGAATAGTTTGCCCAAATTTTGCTAACTTTGCACTCAGAATCAGTAAATACACATATAAAATATAAAAACCAATGGCTATTGTTAAACCGTTTAAGGGTGTGCGCCCACCGAAGGAACTTGTGGAGAAAGTGGAGAGCCGCCCATACGATGTGCTTGACTCTGAGGAGGCACGCGCAGAAGCAGGCGACAACGAAATGTCGCTCTATCATATCATCAAACCAGAAATCAACTTCGAGCCTGGCACCAGCGAGTACGACCCTCGTGTGTATGCGGAGGCTGCTCGCCAGTTCGCCAAGTTCCAAGAAAAAGGTTGGTTGGTGCAGGACGAGAAGGAGCAGTATTACATCTATGCCCAAACCTCGTGTCTTCCTGCCAACGGTAATAAAGAGAAAACGCAGTATGGTATCGTGGTTGGAGCCTATAGCGGTGACTATCAGCGTGGTGTCATCAAGAAGCATGAGTTGACCCGTGCTGACAAGGAGGAAGACCGCATGAAGCATGTGCGTGTGAACGATGCCAACATCGAACCCGTTTTCTTCGCTTATCCTGATGATGAAGTGCTACAGCAGCTCATTGACAAATACGCCAAGACCACTCCTGAATATGATTTTGTGGCTCCGATTGATGGCTTCGGTCATAAACTCTGGGTGGTAAGCGACGATGAAGACATCCGTACCATCACGAAGCGTTTTGCGAAGATGCCAAGCCTCTACATCGCCGATGGACATCATCGTAGTGCAGCAGCAGCCCTTGTGGGTGCTGAGAAGGCAAAGCAGAATCCAAATCATCGTGGCGACGAGGAATACAACTACTTCATGGCGGTGTGCTTCCCTGCCAGCCAGCTGACCATCCTCGACTACAACCGTGTCATTCGTGGTCTCAACGGATTGACTCCTGCAGGTTTCATTAAGGCATTGGAGAAAGATTTCGTGGTGGAGAAGAAGGGTAAGGAAGAGTACCGTCCTCAGCAGCTTCATGAGTTCTCGCTCTATCTCGAAGGCGAATGGTATTCGCTGAAAGCTAAGCCTGGCACCTACGACGAGAATGACCCCATAGGGGTGTTGGATGTCAGCATCTCTTCCAAGCTGATTCTTGACAAGATTCTCGGCATCAAAGACCTCCGTCGCGACAAGCGTATCGACTTCGTAGGTGGACTTCGTGGACTTGGTGAACTGAAACGTCGTGTGGACAGTGGCGAGATGAAGACCGCTCTGGCACTCTATCCTGTCACCATGAAACAAATCATGGACATCGCCGATTCTGGCAACATCATGCCCCCAAAAGCCACATGGTTTGAACCCAAACTGCGTAGCGGACTGGTGATACATAAACTTTCATGAAAATGAAAAGTTAAAAATGAAAAGTTAAAAATTTGCTACCGCACTTGTATTTCAACCGTTAGCAATCTGTTGCGGTAGCAAATTTTTCACTTTTCACTATTCCCTTTTACCTTAAACATGGATTCCTACAGAACGATAAAAGCATTATCAGAAGGCACTTATAGCGAGAAACGCAGCAAGTTTCTCGCTTTTGCTATGCCTGTACGTTCTGTGGATGAAGTCAAACAATTGGTGGCAGAGTATCAGAAGAAATACTATGATGCTCGTCATGTGTGCTATGCCTACATGTTGGGTGCTGAACGTACCGAGTTCCGAGCCAACGATAATGGAGAACCCTCTGGAACTGCAGGCAAACCCATCCTCGGCCAAATCAATTCCTACGAACTCACCGACATTCTCATCATCGTCGTCCGATACTTCGGAGGGGTGAAATTGGGTACCTCTGGGCTCATCGTCGCCTATCGTCTTGCTGCAGCAGAAGCCATTGAGGCGGCAGAGATCATCGAGAAAACCGTCGATGAAGACGTCACCTTCTTCTTCGAATACCCATTCATGAACAACGTCATGCGCATCATCAAGGAAGAGAATCCCCAAATCATCTCCCAGGGCTTCGACAACAACTGTTCCATGACCCTTCGCATCCGCAAAGATTCCATGCCCCGCCTCAAATCCAGACTGGAAAAGATATCCTCTTTATATTTTGAGTGAAGGCAAAACAAAAAGGGGAAAATGATATAATAAAATGCGTGAGGAATTTTAGGTTTCGTGCGATTTCAGGAATTGCTCGGCTTTGGCGAGGTCTTCCGGTGTATCGATACCAATGGTTTCGATTTCGCTGATGCCAACTTTGATTTTGTAGCCGTTTTCAAGCCAGCGGAGTTGTTCCAGAGATTCTGCCAATTCGAGGCTTGACTGGGGAAGAGAAGTGATTTCTTTGAGCACCTTGGCACGATAGGCATAGAGACCAATGTGTTTGTAATAGGTATGGCCTGAGAGCCATTCAGATTTCTCTTTTCCTCGTGTATAAGGGATGATACTTCGAGAGAAATAGAGAGCTTCCATTCGTTTGTTGACCACGACTTTAGGGGAATTCACATTCTCTAACGCTTCAAATCCGTCTCCAGGTTTGAAAGGCTTGACGAGTGTGGCTATATCAACTGTATCATCGTCGAAGCATTGACGGATGGCTTCTAATTGTTGTGCCTGTATGAAGGGCTCATCACCTTGGATGTTGACAATGATATCGAAACCGTTGCCAACCTTCGTGAAAGCCTCATACACACGATCGGTGCCACTCTTGTGGTTCACACTGGTCATCACGGCTTTGCCTCCAAAGGCTTCAACGGCATTCATGATGCGATCATCATCTGTGGCTACGCACACATCGTCGAGTATGCCTTCTACTTGGCGATACACTCGTTCAATGACGGTTTTACCTCCTAAGATGGCCAAAGGTTTGGCAGGAAAACGTGTGGAGGCATATCTTGCAGGTATAATTCCAATGAATTTCATACTAAAAGAATTCTTCGTCATATTCGACCTGGTCTTCTTCCACTGGATGTAGGATGGCCTCTGCACTTGGCAAGCCCATCAGTTCATTATCGCAGGGTTGATAGCCCTCTGGAATATCAAATTTATCGCTCTCGTTGATGCCGAATAGTTTGCTGTTGTATATCTTACGCATCAATTTGCCAAAGATAGGCAGGGCGGCTCTTGCACCCTGACCGAATGCCATGCTGCCGAAGTGGATGTCGCGGTCTTCACCACCGACCCAACTGGCCACCACCAGTTTAGGACAGAAGCCAATGAACCAACCATCGGCGTTACTGTTCGTTGTACCCGTCTTACCACCTAAGTCGCCGCTGATGTGGTAGGCACCACCACGTAGAGCTCTACCTGTACCTTCGTTGATAACGGCCTTAAGCATATATATCATCTGACTTGCTTTTTCTTTCGAAAGAACCTCATTCATGCGTGGGGTGAAATTGGCGATGATGTTACCTTCGGCATCCTCAATGCGAGTAACCAACAGGGGTGAGTAGTGGATACCCATGCTGGGGAAGATAGTGTAAGCACTGGCCATTTCACCGATGCTCACATCGCCTGACCCCAGTGCGATAGTCAGGTTGGGTTGCATCGAATAGGTGGAAATCTTCAGTTGCTTATCAAGGAAATTGATGAAGTTCTGAGGACGGATGAGATTCAGCAGATAGACGGATGCATGGTTGTTGGAATGGGCGAGTGCGGTCTTCAGAGGAACCATGCCCAATGCACCTCCCTTAGGTGTCCAACCGCCATAGTTCTTTGGACTTGCATCCACCACATCACATGGGGTGAAACCCTGACTGGAAAGTGCCAACGAGTAGAGCAGGGGCTTGATGGTAGAACCCACCTGACGATGTCCAGGACCCAACACGTTGTCAAATGCGAAGTGCTCGAAGTCTAAACCTGGAACGTACGCCTTCACCTGTCCATTTTGAGGGTCGATGGCACAAACGCCTGCACGCAAGAACTTCTTATAATAGATGATAGAATCGCGAGGACTCATACGTGCTTCTATCATTTCAGGCTCATCATATGATTTTCCATACTTAAAGAGTCGCATCTCGATGGGTGTGTTGAAAGCTTTCATAATTTCCGCATCGCTCATTCCATCGGCCTTCATCACACGATAGCGCTCACTCTGTCGCACATATTTGTCGATGATTTTGTTCATTTTGTCCATCGTGATCTGCTTGTATGGTCCTGTCTTCGAATATTTGATTTCGTTCTCGAAAGCGGGTTGCAGATATTTAGCCACATGTTCGAAGAGTGCTTCTTCCGCCATCTTCTGCATACGTGTGTCGATGCTGGTGTATATCTTCAGACCATCTGTATAGATGTTGTAGTGTGAACCGTCCTTCTTGGTGTTTTTATTACACCAACCATATAATGGATCCGTTTCCCAAGCCACAGAGTCATCATGATACTGTTGTCCCTGCCATGATGCATACTGGCTGCGCTCTGGACGTTTTGCCATCATGATGATACGAAGATGGTCACGGAAGTAAGGAGCAGCACCTTCTTTGTGGGACGTAATTTTAGGCCTGGGTAGCACCTTGAGGGGTTGGGCTTTCACCGCTTCCATCTCTTCGTGGGTGATATAGCCCTCTTTCTCCATCTGCGAGAGCACCACATTGCGACGTTCAACACACCGTTCGTTAGTCGTATATTGTCCGTTTTCCTTGCGATATGGATTATAGAGTGATGGGTTTTTACACATACCCACCAACATGGCACATTCGTTCAGATCAAGGTCGATGGGGTTCTTGCCAAAATAGGTACGACAAGCATTCTTGATGCCCACGCCCGTGTAGAGGAAGTCGAAGTAGTTGAGATACATCGTCATGATTTCCTCTTTGGTGTAGTAACGTTCCAACTGTACAGCGATGAACCATTCAATGGGCTTCTGCATCATACGGGCACCGTCTGTCCTTGCCACGTCAGAGTAAAGCTGTTTGGCCAATTGTTGTGTGATGGTTGAACCACCACCAGCACTTCGTTGTCCCATCATCAGACGTTTCACGACTGCACGTCCGATGGCTTTCATGTCAATGCCAGAATGGTCATAGAAGCGGGCGTCTTCTGTTGCCACCAAAGCATGAACGAGATTCTCAGGAAGTGAATCGTATGGAATCATCACACGGTTCTCACTTGCATAACTCCATGTACCAATCAGCTTGTCATCAGCAGAATAGACACGTGAAGCATATTTGTTAATAGGATTTTGAAGGTCGCTTACTGGAGGAAGCTTGCCAAGCCAGCCCTGTGAGATGGCAAAAACACTTAAGAACATCAGAAAGATGATGCCGCCCGTGATGACCCAGCAGATTTTGAGAACTTTGTTCACACCGGTTTTAGTGTTGTTCTTTTCTTTATTTTTTGTGGTATCCATATTCTTTGTAGAATCGATGTGGATTATCAGTTTGAAGCATCCTTAAATAGGATGGTGCAAAGGTACGGCAAAATCTTGAAACGAAAAAAAGAAAAGGCGAAAAGGTGTCTGTTTTGTCCCGAAATGCCACTCGAAATGCCTTGTAAGCATAAAAAAAAGTGAAAAAAATACAAAATAGTTCGTTCTCATAGAAAAAAGCCTTATATTTGCAACATCAATTTATCAAAACTGCAAATAACCATGAAGGAAATTAAGATTAGTGACTATGCGAGACAGCAGATTCGCAAACTCTTCTCGCAGCGCAATTCGGTCAATACGCTGAAGCGTGATCCGGAATTGACACAGATTTTCGATAACTTCGCTTTCGACGAGGCGCTCAAATTGACAGAGGAACCTGTATTGGAGAAGACGCGTTGCATGTGCATCCTTGCCAGCACCATTGGATGTAACGCCATGAGACAGTTCAAGGTGTATGTGGATGTATGTCTGAATGTGGGTGTGAAGCCACGCGAAATCCGTGAGGTCATCTATCAGACTGTTCCCTATGTGGGATTCTCTAAGATGATTGACTTCTTGTTAGAGATGAATGAGGTGTTCGAAGACAATGACATTAAGTTGCCACTTGATGACCAAAGTACCACTACAGCTGAGACTCGCCGAGAGAAGGGACGTGACTACATTGATGGCATTTTTGGTGCAGGTACTGCCGAAAAGATGGAGAAGACTGCGCCCAAGGGTCAGGAGCATATCGTGGAATTCCTTGAGAGCTATTGTTTTGGTGACTTCTACACGCGCAATGGTATCGACATGCAGCATCGTGAACTCGTCACTTTCTGTTTGCTTGCATCGATGGGTGTTGCTCAGCCACAGCTTGAACAACATGGTTTCGGTTGCAAGAATATGGAAATCAGCAAGAAAGAAATGGTGGCTGTGCTTACAGGTATGCTTCCATACATTGGATTCCCGAAAACACTCAATGCCCTCACGGCTGTCAATAAGGCTTATACAGAGGACGAAGAATAAGACTTTCTAATACATTAACCACGCCGTCGTCATTGTTGCTCAAGGTAACTATGTCGGCGGCTTTCTTTATCTCCTCTGCTGAATTGCCCATTGCTACTCCAAGACCTGCGAATTGCAGCATGGGGATGTCGTTGTAGCCATCTCCAAACGCAACGAGTTCCTCTCTGGACAGGCCTATCTTTTGGAGCAAAATCTCAAGTCCTTTGGCCTTGTCGATACCTTCGGGCACAATCTCAAGGAAGAATGGTTCGCTACGGAATACACCGGCCTTTCCCTTCAGGGTATCTTGCATTTTTTTCTCCAAAGAAGGCAAGAGAGTTGGCTCTCCCACAATGATGCACTTCACGATGCCAGTGCTTTGAGCTGCTGTCACAAAGTCATCCACTTGACGAATGGGCATACGGTTACGCATGGATGAGTAGCAGATGTAATCATTGTCCGTCACCTCGCTAATCACTTCACGGTCAATATATGTCATGATGTGCATGCCTTGTTTCTTTTTACACATATTATATATATAAGGAATCACATCACGATCCAATGTTTGTGCATGCAGCCGCTCTTTTGTGCCCCAATTGTAGATCTCGCCTCCATTATAGCTCATTACATAGCCGTCAAAATTTTCTAAGTGAAGAGCATCAGCCACATGAGCTGTTCCGAATGTGGGTCTTCCTGAAGCAATCGCTACTTTCACTCCTTGTTGTTGCACACGAATGAGTGTATCAATCGTGTGTGGTGAGATGCTTTGGTCGCTTCTTACCAATGTACCATCCAAATCGATGGCGATGATTTTGTAAGGAGATTTCATCTTCATCTATCAGGCGTGAAGTTCTTCAAATCAGAGGAACGTGTCATCGAAACAGAGTGGAAGCAAATCTTTGATGCTTCGTATGAAATATGTGCCTTCGGTTCCATGCAAGAGCACTTCAATGGGATGTCCTGCACGTTGCTCCGCTTCGAGCAGTACCTGGCGACATGCTCCACAAGGAGCTATAAAACGTTTCAGAGGCTTTCCCTCTGTGTTGCGTGCAGCAATGCAAATACGACGTATGGGAACATCTGGGTAGCGTGAATTGGCATAGAACACAGCCGTCCGTTCTGCACAAAGTCCAGAAGGGTAGGCTGCATTCTCCTGATTACTGCCACTAACAATCGTGCCATCCGCCAGCTCCACCGCTGCTCCCACCGAAAAGTGGGAGTAGGGTGCGTAGCTGCGATAAGTAGCCAGACGTGCTTCGTTAAGCAATCTCAACTCTTGCGTCGTTAATTCGTCTTCCTGTTTGATGAGGAGAGGAATGTGGATGGCTGTTTTTTTCATACGGAAAAGATAAAATTGTCTCAACAATTATAATCCTCTCCCGTGGCAGTTCTTATATTTCTTGCCACTGCCACAAGGACAAGGATCGTTACGACCAATCTTTGGACCATTGTTCACAATCGGCGTGATAGGCTGACGGGCACGTGTGTCTGTACTTGCGGCTTGTGCCTGTTGGCGTTGGGTCTCCGATGGCTCATCTAGGTTTTGATGGGTCTCTGTGAGATGTTCAAGAGAAGGCTCTTCCATGTCTGCAGAGGGTGCGTGTTGTACGTCACGTTCGGCAGCGATTGGGATGGAACAACGCATGAGCACAGAGATGGTACCATCGTTGATTTCGTTCACCATGTTATCGAACAGGTTGACTGACTCTAATTTGAAGATAAGGAGTGGGTCTTTCTGCTCGTAGGATGCGTTCTGTACAGATTGCTTCAGTTCGTCGAGCGCACGCAGATTCTCTTTCCATGCATCGTCGATGGTATGGAGCAGGATGGCCTTCTCGAAAGCGACAAGGATGGAGTTTCCTTCGCTTTCATAGGCTTCCTTGAGTGGAATACTGATTTGATAAACACGGCGTCCGTCTGTGATGGGCACGAGGATGTTTTCATACATCTGTCCCTTTGTTTCATAGACCTCCTTGATGACGGGGAAGGCGGTTGATGCCAAACGTGTACTACGCTTCTTGAACGAATCAATCACGATATCGAAGGCCTCGTCTTCAAGTTCATGGCGGCTCTTGGCTTCGAACTTCTCCATATCGAATGGAATTTCCATTGCGAAGATGCGGAGGAAGTCCTCCTTGCAGCTTTCGTAGTCACCATTATTAAGAATGTGCACCACACGATCCCAAATCATGTTGGAAATGTCCATACCGATGCGCTCTCCCATCAGGGCGTGACGACGACGCTCATAGATGACCTTACGTTGCTTGTTCATCACGTCATCGTATTCGAGCAGACGTTTACGGATACCGAAGTTGTTCTCCTCCACCTTCTTCTGGGCACGTTCGATGCTCTGGTTGATCATTTTATGCTCAATCATCTCACCTTCCTCAAAGCCGAGGCGGTCCATTACTTTCGAAATGCGGTCGCTGGCAAAGAGACGCATGAGTTTGTCTTCCAATGAGACATAGAACACAGAAGAACCGGGGTCTCCCTGACGTCCAGAACGTCCACGTAGCTGTCTATCCACACGTCGGCTCTCATGACGTTCCGTACCGATGATGGCGAGACCGCCAGCAGCTTTCACTTCGTCTGTCAACTTGATATCGGTACCACGACCTGCCATGTTGGTGGCAATGGTCACAGCACCCAACATGCCTTCCTTCTCCACCATGTTGCCGTTGGCATCCTTCTCCATGTATTTACCTAAAGTGCTTTGACCAGCGAGTGCCACGATGTCAGCCTCTTTTTGGTGAAGCTTGGCGTTGAGCACCTGATGAGGAATCTTACGCATGTTGAGCATACGAGACAACAACTCGGAAATCTCGACAGAAGTGGTACCCACCAGAACGGGGCGTCCACTGTTGCGCATCTTCACAATCTCCTCAATCACAGCATTATATTTCTCACGATTTGTCTTATACACACGGTCGTTCAGATCGAATCGGGCGATGGGACGGTTGGTTGGAATCTCCACTACATCGAGCTTGTAGATGTCCCAGAATTCACCAGCTTCCGTGATCGCAGTACCCGTCATACCTGAAAGCTTGTGATACATACGGAAGTAATTCTGCAAGGTGATTGTCGCGAACGTCTGTGTGGCAGCTTCCACCTTCACTCGCTCTTTGGCTTCCACTGCTTGGTGGAGTCCATCGCTCCAACGGCGACCTTCCATGATACGGCCTGTCTGCTCATCGACAATCTTCACTTCGCCATCCATGATCACGTAGTCGTCATCTTTTACAAACATGGTGTATGCCTTCAACAGTTGTTGGATGGTGTGTACACGTTCTGCCTTCAGTGCATAGTCCTGCATAAGGGCATCCTTCTTGGCGAGTTTATCATCCTCTTTCTCAAATTTCTCGTTTTCGAGGGCAGAGAGCTGAGTGGTGATATCGGGTAATACGAAGAAGGTGTCATCCTTCACGATGTTGGCAATGAGTTGGTTACCTTTGTCAGTCATCTCAACCGACTTCAGTTTCTCATCCACCACGAAGAAGAGGGGTTCGATAGCCTCTGGCATGCGGCGGTTGTTGTTCTCCATATAGATTTCTTCTGTTTGGAGAAGTCCGGTCTTGATGCCTGGTTGAGAGAGGTATTTGATGAGTGCATTGCTTTTGGGAAGACTCTTGTAGGCACGGAAGAGGGACAGGAAGCCAGCTGTCACATCGTCCTTGTTGTCCGATTCAATGAGTTTCTTTGCTTCTGTCAGGTAGTTTTGTGCCAGGCGACGCTGAGCTTCCACCAACTGCTCCACAATAGGACAGTATTCTTCAAACATCTGCACATCACCTTTGGGAATAGGACCTGAAATGATGAGTGGTGTACGGGCATCATCAATCAGCACGGAGTCCACCTCATCGACGATGGCGAAGTTATGGATACGCTGCACGAGGTCTTTTGGAGACATCGCCATGTTGTCACGTAGGTAGTCGAAGCCAAACTCATTGTTAGTACCGAAAGTGATGTCCGCCTGATATGCTTTGCGACGTGCTTCAGAGTTAGGCTGATGCTTGTCGATGCAATCCACGCTCAATCCATGGAACATGTAGAGTGGACCCATCCATTCCGAGTCACGCTTGGCCAGATAATCGTTCACGGTCACCACATGCACACCATTGCGAGACAGCGCATTGAGGAACACTGGCAGCGTGGCCACAAGGGTCTTACCTTCACCAGTTGCCATCTCAGCTATCTTGCCTTGATGGAGTACGATACCACCAAATATCTGTACATTGTAATGGATCATGTTCCAATTAATATCGTTGCCGCCTGCTGTCCAGTGAGTGTGCCAGATGGCTTTATCTCCGTCGATGTCCACAAAGTCGTGGTCGATGGAGATGTCACGGTCAAAGTCGGTTGCCGTCACGATGACATCGCCATTCTCAGCCTGTGCAAAGCGACGGGCAGTATCTTTCACGATGGCATAAACGGTAGGCAGTGCCTCCGTCAATCCCTCCTCAAAGAGGTCGAGCACTTCACTTTCTTTCTTATCGATAGCCTCGAAAAGTGGCTGACGTTTATCAATATCTGTTTGCTGCACCTTTTCTTTCAGTTCAGCAATTTCAGCACGCTTATCCTTTACTCTGTCTTGCAGCTGTGCTTTTATCTCATCCACTTTTGCACGAAGTTCATCGTTGCTCAGTTTCTGAATTTCTGGTTCGATGGCAAGCACTTGCTCCACAATAGGACGAATCTCTTTGATGTCACGAGCTGCCTTATTGCCAAAAAGTGTGCCAAGCAATTTGTTGAGTGAAAATCCCATATCTTTATTTCTATTTAACGATTTACAATTTATTTCTTATATTCATTTCTTTATGATCAGTACTCTTAAAAGAGCGGTGGAGTAGAGCAGGCATTGGGTGCTCTGATTCTGATGTGATGTGCGATTGTCGGTGCAATGCAGTCAACTGTGACTGGTGTGGCGACCTTCTCAGGTTTGATGGTATAACCAAAAAATATTAGTGGAAATTCAAAAAAGGAATCACGTTGTATCCGTTTGGAACCTCTGTCTTCGTTCACAAGGTTCCACCCTGGTGAAACCTGTACGATGATATCGCCAGAGCATTTGGGGTTGAAGCCGTTTCGGATGTTGCTGATGCCAGGTGTCCATGCACCCTGTGTAATGCGATGGGAGGTGAACACATCACGCACGCCATTGAATTGGAAAAGAAAGTCCTCACAGTGCTCCAGCACCTCTGCCAGTTTCAACTGTTTCTGCTCCAAGAGTTGATGGTTCAGATAGAACTGATTGCCGAAATAGCTTTCCACATACAGCCCGTTGCCATACATCGCACAGAGATACATGTTCAGCAAAGTGGCGCAACGATTGATGTTGAACTCGCCTGTCGGAATACGGTAGTTTGCTATATCGTCAGTGTCCTCCACCTCATCATATCCTGTGGAAGTGACGAAAATGAGCGTCTTATCCAAACCGACAAGTTGGTCTATTTTCTGTAGGAGTGTGGCTAATTCGTTGTCCAAACGAACGTATGTGTCTTGCAGTTCGGTGGTGGTGGAAACGGCATAGTCAGTATGGAAATCGCCTGCATAGTAGCAGATAGACAAGAAGTCCGTCATATCATCAATGCCAGCTTGTCCCGATTCCATGCAGTAACGAGCAGCCTTCGTTATCTCCTCATTCACCAACCCTGACGTCTTGAAGATTCTATATTTCCCATCCCCCACAAAACGATGTGAGAAGGGTTTCTGGGAAGTGGTCAGATAATAGTTATAGCTTCCAACATAATCATTGGAGGGTTTCCAGACCATGGTTGCTATCTGATCTGACAATACGCCTGAATCTAAATAGCGGAACCAAGCAGGAGCTTCGCCATAGTAATTGGTTCCAGCCCACTTGCCACTCTGATTGTCAATCCACATTGCCCAATCGGCAGCATGTCCAGCGGCCAGCACTGCCGCTTCACGATAGGGAGCCACGCTATAGACAAGTGCCTTTCCCTTGGTGGCTGCTTTCAGTTCGTCTCCAATAGTGCTGACAAGAAGATTCTTCGGCGAAGAACCATCGTTGGTATTGATGCCTTTGTAGTTGCGGTCATCCACACAGTAATTGGTGTGTAGTTCCGCACGGTTCATCCATTCTTCAGCAATGATGCCATGATTGTATGGAACGGTACCCGTCACGATTGACGCAATCGCAGAAGCACGGTCAATCGGTGTGTGCTGGTATTGCACATTCGAATAGACCTGTCCCTTCTCCAAAAGCAGCTTGAAGCCACCTTCGCCATATAGCGGCATGAAGGCATTCAGATAGTCTGTACGAAGCTGGTCAATGCTCACACCTACAACTAATCGAGGCACAGCGCTTGTCTGTGCCATCGTGCCAGCCATTGCGATGGAGGCAAAAAACGTTGTAATTATCTGTCTTCTCATTTCTTTAGATAGGCAAAGTGAACTTGTGACATGGCACGAACCAACAAAGCAAGCACCAGCAGATACATGGCAGGGTTGAACGATTGTGGACATGTCAACATGACTACAATGAATCCTGCGATGACTGCCAAATTGACGTAAGAAATAACATTCTTCTTACCTTCCTTCTGACAATAGATTAACCAAGCGGCATAGAAGAGTGGGAGAGGATTAAAAAGGATCACCAGCCAATTGCTATCCACTGCTGGATGGGATGAGAAGAAGAACAGGAAGCCAACCACAAGACCCGCCAATCCTTGCAGCACATGTAGTGCCACATCCCACCAAAGATGGTATCGTCCTTTCTTCCACTCCTGAATAAACAACAGTATGGTGACTATCAACAGCAAAGCGAACATTGCTATAGGGGATGTCAAGGTTGAAGCTTCTTTCCTCACAATCGTTTCCTCAATGATGCTGTTGGTGGCTATGGTATATGGCAGACGTGTTCCATCCTGCTTTTCGATGTAGGCGGCATCAGCCTCTGCGCTGAAGAAGTCTGGCAGGAACATCTGAATGCGCTTGTCTGTTTGCTGGTCAATCTCAGCACCCAAAATCATGTCGATGCCAAAGCACACCCAAGGGTCATCCTTCAGGCACTCATGCAGCATCTGACGGATGGTTTGCGGATGAACCTCTCGTTCATACACCACCTTACCATCCACAGCCTTTTCCACCATATCACGCGCACGTTCCGTGCAATTGTCATACAACCACACATAACGATACTCCTGATTCTCTGGGCGAATGTTTTCTAATAAAAGATAAAGAAGCCGATTGGCCTCCTCCTTGGTGAGGTTCAACACCTGCTCCTTCACACCATTGCCCATGTAACCATAGCGTGCCACCATATAGTCGTATGGCTCAGCCTCCAGCAGATAGTCCGTTTGTCCCAAGATGAACTTGAACACAAAGTCGTTGGAGGAGCCATCAAAACAACCATAGTTGAAGACCACATCCTTTTGCAATGTATAATCTTTCACCCTCAGTGCCGTATGACCAAATTTGGCATACAGATCCGTACCGGGTGTGCAGGTCAAGATCGAGATGCTGATGGAATCCAGACGCAAAGAATCTTGTGCTGACACGTGTAAGCAAGTCAGCATCAACATCACCAATAAACAAATATGTCGTGCGATTTTTCCCATAAAAACTTTGCAAAGGTACGAAATATAATCCGAACATCATCTCTTTCTTCTCATTTATATTCCTTTTCACCCTACAAGTTTCAACAATATCATGATATTTCGTACCAAATGTGGCTTTCATGACGAGTTCATCATGAAAGCCACATGTCTTTTTTCGTGGAAATCAGTCATCGAGGTCTGCCAACCAGTCGGCACTGCTGGCATCGCTTGGCATACGCCAGTCACCACGTGGAGAGAGGGATACGGAACCGACCTTGGGACCATCGGGCAAACAGCTGCGTTTGAACTGCTGAGTGAAGAAGCGGCGACAGAAGGTCTTGAGCCACTTTTGAATCGTTTCCTCATCATATTTGCCGACTTCCATGCCGAGAGCCGTCGTATCCGTGTAGGTTTGTTTGATGAATGCCTGTTCTGCCAGATAGAGTATCTTGGCAGGACGGAAACCAAGACGGAGGAAATGGTAGAGGAAGAAGTCGTGGAGTTCGTAGGGTCCAACGAGGTCTTCTGTCTTCTGCTGGATGGTTCCGTCCAGGTTGGCAGGAATGAGTTCGGGTGAGATAGGGGTCTCAATGATGTCGAGGAGCGTTGTTTTCGAATCCTCATCCACGCTGGTCATAGCCACCCACTTGACAAGGTATTTCACCAGCGTCTTTGGGATGGAGGTGTTGACACCATAGTTGGACATGTGATCGGCATTATAGGTACACCATCCAAGCGCCAATTCGCTGAGGTCGCCGGTGCCTACGACGAATCCGTTGCACTGATTGGCCACATCCATCAGAATCTGGGTACGTTCGCGAGCCTGGCAGTTTTCGTAGGTTACATCGTGGTTGTTGATGTCATGGCCAATGTCGAGGAAGTGGCGGATGCAAGCCTCCTTGATGCTGATTTCTTTGATGGTGATGTCGAGTGACTTCATCAGCGACATGGCATTTTGGTAAGTGCGGTCGGTGGTTCCGAAACCAGGCATGGTGATACCGATGACCTCCTTACGAGGACGCTGGAGCAAGTCCATCGTCTTGACACAGACGAGGAGGGCAAGTGTGGAATCGAGTCCGCCGCTGATGCCGAGGACAATGCTGCGGGCACCTGTGTGGACAATACGTTTCGCCAATGCAGAGGTCTGAATCGAGAAGATTTCCTCACAACGTTCGTCAAGTGCTTTGCCTCCAGGCACAAAGGGGTGAGGATTGATCCAACGGGTCAGTTCGAAGTCATAGGAAGGATTGACCGTCTGGCATTGAATATCGACAGTGGAGAACTGAGTGTTGAGACGTGTGTTCTCTGCAAAGGTGGTATTATGACGACGTTCTGTGAGCAGACGTTCTGTGTCTATCTCTGAGACCACCATCTGTTCCTCAAGGCTGAAACGCTTGCTACGAGCGATAAGGGTACCATTCTCATAAATGAGGGCGTTACCAGCAAAGACAACGTCTTGGGTGCTCTCCCCGAATCCACAGGAACTATACACATAACCAGCGATGCATCGTGCGCTCTGCTGACTGATGAGGGAGAGTAGGTACTGATGTTTGCCAATAAGCTCGTTGCTGGCACTTAGGTTGAAGATGATTTCTGCCCCTTTCAAGGCCAACTCACTACTGGGAGGAACGGGTGCCCAAAGATCCTCGCAGATTTCGATGCCGAAGCAAGTCTTTTGTGTGTGGAAGAGAAGATTACGGCCGAAAGTGACGGTCTGGGCACAGAGGTGAACCTGCGTGTCGTTGGTGGCTGTCGAAGGAGCGAACCACCGCTGTTCGTAGAACTCCTTATAGTTCGGTAGGAAGGTCTTGGGCACTACACCAAGAATCTTACCTCCTTGTACCACAACGGCACAGTTCATCAGCAATCCGCCTACCATAACAGGCATACCGACGATGGAAATGATTTGTAATGAACGGGTGAAGTCGAGCAACTTGAAGAGGCTCTCCTCACACTTCTCAAGCAGGAGCTGTTGACCAAAAAGATCTTGGCAGGAATATCCGCAGATGCAGAGTTCTGGGAATGCAATAATCTCAACACCCTTGCCTTCAGCCTGCACAATGAGGCTTTCGATTTGCTGGATGTTGTAGGTGCAGTCGGCCACTTTCAGAGAAGGTATGGCGGACGCTACTTTCACAAAACCGTAATTCATAACCTTATTTACAATTTAATCGTTTACTATTTACAATCGATAGTGACGGTGGCAGGCTTGATACCCTTACCAGTCACTTTGATGGTGGCAGTACCAACTTTTCCGTTGCTCTGGATACCGATGACAAGCTGGCCATGGAAGGCTTTCATCGTGGGTTTGGTGAAGACTTCAAGGCTGGTGGCATCGCCATTGCAGATGCCCTTGAACGTGGCTGCACCTGACACGTTGACGTTGATTTGCTGGTCTGCATCGGGCACGAGATGACCTTCGGCATCGAGAATGTTGACCGTGATGAAGGTCATGTCGGCACCATCGGCCTTGAGAGACTTGATGTCTGCGCCGAGGTCGCCAGTGAGTTGGATTTGTGCGGCTGCTCTAGCGGTCTTGACAGTCTCTTCGCCCACCTGCTTGCCGTTCTCGTCATACACAACCACCTTGATTTCGCCGGGTTCGTACTTGACGTTGTTCCAACGAAGACGATAGCGGTCTATAGCAGGGTCGTTGATGTCGGTGATGCGACCATCCTTGCCCGATGGGGCGGTGACACCCTCATTCTTGCTGATTTTGCCATGCGATTTGCCATTGACAAAGAGTTCGGCAGTGGGGTAGTTGGTGTAGCAATAGACGGGGGTCACTTCGCCTTCACGTCCAGGCCACGTCCAGTGGGGGAGCAAGTGGATGGTCTTCTCGTCTTTATTCCAGCGTGAACGATAGAGGTAATATCTGTCCTTTGGCAGACCTGCAAGGTCGAAGATGCCAAAGTAACTGGAACGGCTGGGCCAGTATTCATCGTAAGGGGTAGGCTCACCGAGATAGTCGAAGCCTGTCCATACGAATTCGCCAATCACCCAATCGTTGTCATCTTGCAAGAGCCAGTCATCTTCAGGAATGTTCGACCACCAGCAAGCCTCTGTGTCGTAACTGGAGCATTGACCATCGTCATATGCCTTGCCATCAAGACGCTCTACGGGGAACTTATACACACCACGGGAAGAAATGGTGGAGGCCGTCTCGCTGCCCAACACAAATCCATGACGCAGCTTCTCATACGCCATCTTGTACTTCTGGGTACGATAGTTCATGCCTGGGATGTCGAGCACCTGGGCATAGCCAGTGGCGAGGGCATTGTCGATGCGATCCATACCCGCTGTGACAGGACGGGTCTTGTCGAGGCTGTGTACGAAATTCTGCATCTCACGGGTCATGCGATTGCCGTCCTTCATTCCCTGTTCTGGGATTTCGTTGCCAATCGACCACATGACGATAGAGGGGTGGAGACGGTTGGCAAGCACGAGGTTTTGGATGTCTCGCTGCCACCATTCTTTATAGAAACGGGCATAACCATTCTTGCATTTGGGGTACACCCACATGTCGAAACTCTCTGCCATCACCATCATGCCGAGGGAATCATAGACCTCCATCTGCATCTGGCTGGGGATGTTGTGGGAAGTGCGGATGGCATCGCATCCCATACTCTTCAGGAGTTCCACCTGACGAATCAAAGCTGCTTTGTTGACAGCGGCACCCAACATGCCGAGGTCGTGGTGCAGACAGACACCTTTGAGTTTGCGGGTCTCACCGTTCAGTTGGAAACCATCTTCTGCAGAACATTCTACGGTGCGGAAACCAATCTTCTTCACCTGCTTGTCGAGGATGCGGTCTGGAGCTCCATCACGAACGGTGTAGAGGGTCACCAGAAGGTCGTAGAGCTTAGGAGTCTCCGGTGTCCAAAGGGTCACATCTGGAATCGCACCTGTGATTTGAGCCTTACCATCGGCATCAGCTTTCGCCAAGAAGGTCAGTTTCTTGCCATTGTCATTCTTCAATGTGAACTCAAAGGCATAACGCACATTTGGTTTCATACCAGCCACTTGTGCTTTGAACTCTTCTGTGACATCTTCGAGCGTGATGTTCATCGTGTTGGCTGCGATGCTCCACTCTTCAATGGCTGCAGGAGGAGTTTGGATCAATGTGACAGGACGGATAAGTCCAGCACCAGGATACCAGCGGCTGCTTTCTTCCACGTTCTGCAGATGGACAGCCAATGTGTTGGGTGTATCATCGCCGTTGACCACACCCGTGATATCAACGATGAAAGGTGTATAACCGTATTTCCATTCGCCCACTTTCATGCCGTTCACATAAATGATGGGTTCAGCCATCGCTCCATCGAAGTTGAGAAGGACACGCTGGCTTTCTTTCTCCACCTTGAACGTGGTGCGGTACCAACCCTCGCCAATCCAAGGCAGAGAACCTGAACGTCCTGTCTTCTCAGTAGCTTCTTTCTCACCGTTCTGTTCGATGGCAACGGTCTGCTTGTCAATCTCCTTGTCGAAAGGACCGCAGATTGCCCAGTCGTGAGGCACTTGCACGGTTTGCCAACCCTTGTCGTTGAAGCCGACCTCCGAGGGAGCTGTAGCGTCCAACTTTTCGCCACGTGAAAACTTCCAGCCATCACGCAAGACGGTCTCTTTGCGTTGAGCCATCGTTGTCAATGCTGTGGTCATCAAACCGATGCACAGCAGACCTTTGAGTATGTTCTGATAGAGAGTCATAATAATATATGTACAATTTTACATTTACAATTTACTATTAGTTTTTCTTCTGATAGATGACGAAATCTTTGAGTTTCACCCACGATTGGTTCTCCGTGTAGGTGGTCTGATAGGCTCCCACTCGGAGGACAGGCGTTTTCACTTCGACGGGTGAACCTGGCATATTTGTCCAAGTCTTGCCGTCTTTGCTGGTACGAGCGAAGAGTTGGTTGCCTCGACGTTCGAACTGGAGGTATGGGTCGAAGTCATAACCCTTGTAGTTGGGGAACTGAGGACGGCCTCGGTCGCTGAGCACCGTGAACATATTGCCACAATTGTAGAGTGGAAAAGCCCCCAACTGGTAGTAAGTTCCATAGCCGTCGGCAATGAGGATGCCACCTTCGTTATAACCCTTCACGTTGTGGGAAGAAAGCCCTTCCATATCAGAAACGATTGCCATCACCACAAAGTCTCCTTCTGGTCCTTCATAGGTGAAGCCACCATTGGCCAATGGGTCATCGTTGAAGTTGGCTTCCTTCGTGGAAAGAGTGAACTCCTCTCGCTTTTCTCGGATAGGCTTCATATCAGGCGATAGGGTGAACTTGCTGTCAGGGTCAATCTCTTCGAAATCATCATCACCAAGAGAAGGGGTATTGGTTTGGAGCGATTCGTAGAGGAACTGAACCACCTCTGGGGTGAACGCCTGAGGATAGATGCCCAAGTAGTTGATGTACCCCATGAAGTTGTTTGTGCCAGAACCATCTGCGCCAATCGTAATATGCCCCTCTGGACGAATCATGAGGAAGTTGTTCTTCTCCTTCACCAGTTTTCCATTCATATAGACCTTTTCCATCCATCCATCGAACGTGACCACCCAAAACTGCCACTTGCCTTCACCTTCCTTGATTTCCTTGGGAGCGCCACTGCTCTCGAACGAGCCGTTGTGGTTAATCAGGCCTGTTGATGGGTCGGTTCCTAAACGAAGTTCTGTGGTAGCGAGATCCGCACGAGAGGTGGAGAGTGACGTGATGGTGGACACAGGTCCCACCTTCGTGCTCAACACCCAGGCGGCAATAGAGTAGGGGGCATTGTAGCGATAGAACTGAGGTAGTGGCTTTTCGCTAACGAGTTGCTGGGTGCCGTTGAAGAAAAGTCCCCACATGCCATCTTTTACACGGGCACGAATGGGCTTATTGGCTTTGAACTTCATGGATGGGGTGCTTTCGCCAGTACATTCCACTTCTGTCACATCAAAGGGTTTTGTGGCACTCTTGAGCGCGAGCATTTCAGCACTGAGAACGATGGATGCTGCAGGAATATCTCTCTCGTTCGCCTCTACATCTTTCTTGTGCATACCAGGATAGCCGTCGTTGCTTTCCACGTTTGTTTCAGGCAGAGCCGGGGCTTTATCCCACACTTTCACATTCCAGATGGCAGGCATGTGTCCGTTCTTTTGGGTGTCGGTGATGGTGATGCGGATATATTGGGCTTTCACAGCACCCTTGTCAATCATCGGCGAGCCTTGCTGGATGTTGTTGGTTCGGTCAGCATACATCGTCCAATTCTTTCCATCAAGGGAGGTCTCCACCTTGTATTGATAGAAGAAAGTCGCATACTCAAATTGTGTCCATACCTCGTTGAACTTCATTGGTTTGCCAAGGTTTATCTGAATCCATTCTTCATGCGAAGTACAGGGTCTCTCGCTGTCCCAATTGCATCGTTTCGCTTTCCACAAAGTGGCATTATTGTCATCTACAGCATATTCAGGTTTGAACCAATCGTCATAGTAAGAAGAAGCTGTGACTTTGGCTCCGTATGCAAGGTTCTTGTACTTCGAGGCACCCTTGAAGATGTCCACATTTTGAGCGTTATGCGTAGGGATAATAGGGATGATATTGCCTTGTGCATCAAACTTCAGTTCGTCGATGCAGACCTGACGATTGAAACCGTGGATGGACTTCGGATTGTTGTGGCGATGATAAACGATATAGTATTTGCCGTTGATGTCGATGATGGAGTGATGGCCAGGGCCATGTATGGTCTCATCCTCATTGGTGGTCAAGAGTTCTCCTTTATATTCGAAGGGTCCCATAGGGCCTACTGTCGATGTGGCATACTGCACCCGATAGGTGTCCGTGTGGCAACTGCCAGATGAGTAGGTGAAATAGTAAATGCCATTGCGTTTGAATACGAAAGGAGCCTCGAAGATGTCTTTCAGTTCCGTGTTGGGAATGAGTCGTTTCTCTGTGAAAAATTCATCCGCAGCGATAGGGAAAGGGTTGTTCTCGTTCCATCGACGAGCGTCTTTGGCCACATTGGAAGCCAACGCATCGAGGTTGAAGTCGCCATCTTTCAGTTTGGCCACTCCACATCCAAACCCATTGTAGATGCCCCATGTGGTGAAGTAGAGGTATTGGCTCTTGTCCTCATCCACAAAGAGTTGGGGGTCGAGGGTGATTACATTGTGAACATAACGGTCTGGCACCATCACCGCATCTTCCTTTCCGAGGATGTTGTGCCAAGGGCCGATAGGAGAGTCACTTTCACCGATGTTGATGTTGCAGGGTTCGCAATAGAAATAGCGGTACTTGCCATTTGGCAACTGCACCACATCGGGTGCCCACACCACTTCGGTGGTCGGCCAGTTCATCACGATGTTTTTCCAGTTCACGAAGTCTTTGCTTACCCACACCTGAGCAGGGCCATAGCCGTTACCAGTTCCATCTGTCGTGGCATACAAGTAATAAGTGTCGCCAAACTTTCGGATGGTTGGGTCAGCGAAGTAACCTGGAATGAACGGGTTGGCATTCCCTGGTGCATTCCAGGCTGTGCCCACGACGGGCGATGGTGTGTACTCTCTCGGTCGCTGCTGTGCCATGATTGAGGTCGAGGCCATCAGCAGGAGCGGTAAAACAATTCTTTTCATTTCTCGTTTCATTTTCATTAATTGCTAATCTAATCTAAATTCTTTTATTTCTTGATTTCGTCTTTCATCTCTTGATGCCTCGTGCATTCAACGCATTGATGTATCGTCTTGCGTTGCGCTGATGTTCGCCGTATGCGACTGCATAGTTGTGGGTGCCGGAGAAATCCTCTTTGGCGCACATATACAAGTAGTCGTTGCGACCATGATTGAGCACCGCATCGATGCCAGCGATGCTGGGCACACGGATTGGGCCAGGGGGAAGGCCAAGATTGCGATAGGTGTTATAAGGCGAATCCACCTTCAGATGCTCGTTCAGTACCCTTCTGATGCTGAAGTCTCCCACAGCATAGATGACCGTTGGATCGCTTTGCAAGGCCATCTTCTTGCGCAGGCGATTCATGTAGAGGGCTGCGATGGTCGGTTTCTCAGGGTCGTTGGCTGTCTCGCTGTCGATGATGGCTGCCAACGTGATCACTTTCTCACGCGTCATCTCCTCACCAGCATACTCGCTCACTTCCTTCAGTTTCTCCATGCGCTCCGAGTTCCAGAAGCGCTCATATTCCTTCTTCATGCGCTCCATCAGCTTCTCCACACTCACATCCCAATACACTTCATAAGTGTTGGGCACGAACAAACCTGGCAACGATTCCTTCGTGTAGCCTAATTCCTTGATGTTGCTTTCGTCTTTCAGATAGTCAGCGATGCTTGCTGAATCCACCATCAACTGACTCGCCAGTTTACCGGCCATCTGATCCATCGTCCTGACCGAGGGAACGACCAGTCGGATGGGCTTCTCGTTGTGGTTGCGGATATCACGGATGAAGTTAAGCATGGTCAGATCTCGTGTCACCTCATAGCGCCCCGTACGGATATGGTCTTTCAGATTCAGCAATCCAGCGAAGAGGTGGAACACGCGCATCTCCTCTGGTTGTGCAGTTTTTTCCGTCTTCTGAGCGATGGAATCCACTGTGTCATCCGCATCGATGTAGATGCTCACAGGTTCGCCCACATTGAATCCGCTTCTGTACACCCACCACGCAGCAATACCTGCTGCCACGATCAGACACAGCAGCATCCAAATCCATCCAGACCTTTTCTTCCTGTCCATAACGCCTAAATAAATGAATAATGTGTGGCAAAGGTAGCACTTATTCTGGAAATGACCAAACTTTCATCGATTTTTTTTATAGACCTATGGGGTAAGGAAGAAGGGCCTGTTTTCCAAAAACATTTCCTTTTCTTCATTTCTCAACCGAAAAAGTCATCTGAAATCCATAGATATCCCCAGCAGCGTGACACATGTTGCCCCCCAAGCTTTCAGTGACTGTTCCAACCTCCTTTCGATTAAGGTGGCATGGTCTTACCCTTTAGAACTTGGAGCAGACTCCTTTACTGAAGACGTGAAGAAAAACGCGACGCTTTACGTTCCCACAGGCTTGGCCAACAAATACACATCCGTTTCAGGATGGAAAGATTTTGCTCACATTGTGGAATATGATATAGATGAGACAGCCATTAACCTACCGAAAGCGACAACTGAAACAAGTGATGATTGTTACACGCTCGAAGGCAGGAAACTGAGTGGAAAGCCCACACAAAGCGGTTTCTACATCAACAAGGGCAAGAAGGTTTATGTGAAATAAAGATATCACGTGAAAAATAAGAACTCACCCGTGCAGCACTACGCCGCACGGGTTTTTTCATTTGATGCCGAAAAAAAGAACAAAAGCTTTGTTGGATTCAAGAAAAGGACGTTGGAAAAGCCGCGCGCGTTTGACCCCCGAGGGCAAGCGACGTTGACCCTTTCGGGCAAAATTTGATTAACCCTTTGTGGCAAAATAAAAATGATCCCCTGAAGCGATTGCTTTTCGGGGGCTTTGATGCTTTCCTCGTACCGCTGGACGCCAAGGAACGTCCCATCCTGCTGGACATCATAGAAGACCGCCATGAGCGAAAGTCCATAGTGCTGGCATCACAGCTGCCTGTCGACAACTGGTATGATGCCATCGGAGATCCTGCTGTCGCCGATGCTGTACTTAACAGAATCGTGCATACTGCACACCGGATCGAACTCACTGGTGAAAGCGTCCGAAAGATGAAAATCATGATTGTTACAGACCAAAGAATGTCACTTCTTGAAGTAGGCGCGGAAGTGGCTGAAGATTTTGTCTTTGATGCTGGTGGAAGGTTTCACGTTGTCACCATTGGCAAGCATTTCGATAGCCTTCTTCTCGTCCTTTGAGAGGGCTTCAGGCATATAGACAGAGATGTTGATGATTTCATCACCACGCTGACTGCCATAGCTGTTGATGTCAGGAATACCTTTGCCTTTCAAACGCAGGACAGTACCAGGCTGAGTGCCCGATGGAATCGTGATTTTTGCCTTCCCATCATGAGTCGGAACTTCGAGTGAGGTGCCAAGCACAGCCTGAGGAATGGTCAGCAGAAGGTTATAGACAAGATCCACACCATCACGCAACAATTCTGCATGAGGTTTCTCATGCACAAGAATCTGCAAGTCGCCATTCACACCTTTTCTTCGACCTGCACCACCTTTGCCTTGGAAGTTGTAGGCATAGCCCTCGACAAGACCTGCAGGCAATTCCACCTCCACTTGTTTCTCTCCCTTCACGATGCCCTCGCCATCACAGTGCTTACATTTATTCTTGATGACTGTACCTTCACCACGACAGGTGTCGCACACAGCTTGTGTCTGCATGATGCCCAGCATCGTCTTGCGTGTCTTATACACAACGCCTTGTCCGTTACAAGTGCCGCAAGTGGCTTCCTGTCCATCCTCTGAGCCCGAACCGTTGCAGTGAGGGCAGGTGATGTCAGTACGTACATTGAATTTCTTGGTCACACCGTTGACAATCTCGTTCAGGTCAAGTTCGATGCGCATACGCAGGTCTTGACCCTTATAGACAGGCTTTCTGCGCTGTCCACCACCTCCAAATCCACCGCCGAAGCCTCCTCCGAAGCCGCTGAATGCACCTCCGAAGCTGCTTCCGAACACGTCACCCATCATGCTGAAGATGTCATCCATTGACATGCCTTGTCCGCTGAATCCTCCAGCACCAGGGCCAAAGGCATCAGGACCGAACTGGTCATATCGCTGACGTTTCTGGGGGTCGCGAAGCACATCGTATGCTTCAGCAGCCTCCTTGAATTTCTCCTCTGCTTGTTTGTCACCTGGATTGCGGTCTGGGTGATACTTGATGGCCATCTTCTTATAGGCCTTTTTGATCTCATCATCGGAAGCCGTCTTCGACACTCCCAGCACTTCGTAGTAGTCTCTTTTCGCCATAGGATTATTCTGCCACAGCCACCTTCGCGTAGCGGATTACTTTGTCGTTCAATGTATAACCAGCAGTCATGCAGTCCATCACTTTGCCTTTCATCTCATCGGGCTGACCAGGCACCATTGCGATGGCCTCGTGCAGGTCGCTGTCGAAAGCCTGTCCCACTACGTCCATCTTCTTTAGTCCTTCCTGAGCCATCAGCTTAAAGAACTTGTCGATGATGAGGTTCAGACCCTCTTTCACGGCTGCCACATCTTCATACTTGTCCATGTTCTGCTGTGCACGTTCCAGGTCATCAATGATGGGGAGCAGGGTCGTGATGACCTTCGAACCGCCATTCTTGATTAGGTCGGCTTTTTCTTGCATCACACGCTTGCGGAAGTTGTCGAACTCTGCCACCTTATACAGTTGCTGGTTCTTCAACTCCTCAATCTGCTTCTCCAATTCAGCGATTTTCTCCTCAGGTGTCAGTTCCTTGGGAGCCTCAGCTTCTTTTGCTTCGTTTTCTGCCTTTCCATCGGGAGTTTCCTCCGTTTCTTCGGCAGTAGGGTTCACGATTTCCTCGTCAACCTCTTCGTTTTTTATGTCTTTATCCATGATTCAAATGATTTTTATGTTCTACTTGACTGACAAAACAGATGCCAGCGCATGAAACTCTGGCATCTGTATGACATTGTGTCACAAATAAGCTTGTTTTTCAGGAAATCTCTGCCATCTACTTCTGAGATTCATTGATGGACACCAGCCCATTGACATCTCTAATGACATGATTGGCCAGCATCATTTCAAGAATTGAATTGATGGTCTCAGCGATTTTGGCTCCAGCACTGGAAAATCCCAGCTTACGGGCTGCAATGGTGGGAACCTTTTCTTTGGGCAGAGAAAATTCCTCCACGATCACTTCCGCCACAGCATTGACCACCTCTCGTATAGGTATCTCCGTAATGGTTCTTGGCGAAGGCGAACGGTAGCCTTTATAGTTCACAGCGCTCTCCTCGTCCAGCCACAGGCAAACATTGTCTCCAAATGAGAGGGGGTCACGGAAGCATTGGGCTGTTGCGAAGCTGACGGCCTTTTGGACATTCGCTCCTGCATGACCGAATCCCAACAGTTTTGCCAGCCGTTTGCAGAGATAGCTCTCCGTGATGGGCTGTTCCTTAGCCAGTATCTGACGGATGATGTTGGCGTTATAGCTGGCTTTAGGGTCATAGGTCGCCTTGTCGATGGAGGGGACTTTCACTTCAGCCTCAACGTAGGGTTTCTGCCCCTGGTTTCTGGTGGGTTCCTCCTCAACGTTCGCTTCCGTAATGGTCTCAGAACTGAATGCTTTGAATGGGGTAGGGTCAGGTTCTGGTTCTTCGATGACAGTTCCTTCTTCGTATGCCTTCAATTCATCCATTATTTGGTTGATGCTCCGTTCACGATTCTCGTACCAGTCGATGGAATAGACGCGCATGACGCTCCATCCCAACATCTTCATGACGTTTGGCTGCACGATTTCTCGGTCGCGTGTGGTCTTGGTTTCGTAGTAGGTCTTGCCGTCGCAGAGGATGCCTAAGATGTATCTCTCAGGATGTTCAGCTGTGGAGACAGCAATGTCCACCTTGAAATTGGAACGTCCCACACTTGGGGTAGCGATGTATCCGTGTTCTGTGAGCATGTCGCAGATTTGAGCAATCATGACGTTCGTGTCTGCCGCATGTGCCGAACTGTCCACCATAGGCAGACGGCCAGTTTCAGCAAATTCAAGGAATCCCTTCAGGCCTTCAACGCCCTTGGCATTGGAACGTTTCAGGTCTATCTGGCTGGATTTGAGGGTGGAATAGACAATCATCTCGTAACGGGCACGAGACACCGCCACATTCAGACGTCGTTCACCTCCAGCATTGTTGAGTGGACCAAAGTTCATGGACACCTTACCATTCTTGTCGGCGCCATAACCCACAGAGAAGAGGATCACGTCACGTTCGTCACCCTGCACATTCTCCAGATTCTTCACGAAGATGGGCTCTCTACTATTATAAGCAATGTCCTTAAGTTCTGGATGACGGTCGAGTTCCTCCGTCAGGTCATCCTCGATGCGGTCTCCCTGCACCTTACTGAAGGACACCACACCAATGCTGTATTTCTGCAGCACAGGGTCAGACAGCCTGCGAATGATCTCCTTGACAATGGCTTTAGACTCTTCAGGGTTGCTGCGTGTGCGTCCCTTGTCATAGACTCCTTGGACAGGTACGAGCTTCACCTTAGCCACCTGATCATCGACAGACGGGAAGGTGAAGAGTCGGTTGTTATAGTATTGGGAGTTGCTGAACGCAATCAGGCTCTCATGCTTGCTTCGATAGTGCCAGCTCAGGTAATACTCTCTCAGCGACAACGTCTTACAGTCATCGAGGATGCTTTCCATATCGTCAATGTCAGCTTCCTCCTCGTCCACTTGGGTGGTAGAGAAGAAGCTGGTTGGTGGCATCTGCTTGCTGTCACCCACCACAATCAGGGCTTTGCCTCGTGCGATGGCACCAACAGCCTCGCTGGTTGGCATCTGTGATGCCTCGTCGAAGATGACCAAGTCAAACTTCTCTGATTTCAGGTCGATGTACTGTGCCACACTGATAGGACTCATCAGCATGCAAGGGCAGAGTCGTGGGAGGAGGGTAGGGATGTTGTCAATGATGGTGCGGATGGAGTTTCCACGACCTCCATTGGCGATGTTGCGTTTCAGGATGCTGATTTCCGACCCCTCAGCTGATACGGCAGAAGAAGAAGGTACGCGTGAGGCGAGTTTGCTGTACAGCTCTTCCTTGCTGAGTTCCTGGAAGCGTAAAGTGTCTCGCTTGTACTGTTCGATGCGCTGACGGAAAATCGTGCCGTTGAAGGTGCGCAGTTGCTCATCCGCATCGATGGCGATGGAGATGAGATGATGGTAGACACCTTTCAGGAATGCAGGTATCACATCCTGTGGTTGTTCACCTTTCTCTATTCGTTGCACTACCGTCTGGAGTTTCATCTCACACAGCTCATTCTTTTTTTCTGTCCAAAGGTACCAGTCTTTCATTTGGGCATAGCCATCGAGCCATCTGCCCAATGCGCCGACAATCTCAGCCATCGAGTTCTTCTGACGGGTCTTGCTGGCGAGCTGGTTGGTGAGGTCGTTCATCTGCTGATGCAAGCTGAGGATGCCATTGGCGTCTTGCATGAATTCCTGACGGCCCATCGAACCCATTGCACCAAGGCTGGCTTGATAGGCTGCCACTTTCTGCTGATGGCTGAAGCCGCACTGGTAGGCAAAGGCAACCATCTCCTCTTCCTGCTGTTTGAGTTCCTTCCCCTTCTGCTGATAAGAATCCACCAGCGTCAACACCTCTTCGATGTTGGATTCATAGATCATTCCAAAGCGCTGCATGGACTTGATGAAACTCTTCTTGGCGAAGTATCTGGGCAGGAACCACTTGGCTTTGATTTCCTCCCATTCGCGCTGGCAGGCTTTCACATCCATTCGGAGGATGTCATCGCTATAGGAAGCTGTGAGGCTTTCATGCAGTTCGTCTTGTTGCTTTTGGGTGGTCAGATAGGCAACGAACCGTTCCAGCCATTGCAAATCCTTATAGGACTTCAGCTGCATGGAGGTCTTGCCATTCAGTTTGTCCAAAGCCTGACGGAAGTCCGCCAATGTCTGCTTGAATTGCAACAGAAGTGTCTTGATGCCATCCGTTGTTTCTATGCGGTTGTCCAAAGGTTCCAACCCATACAATGCATGTTGTCCAGGGGTGCCGACGATGCCGAGGATGGTGTCGAGCGAATCCATCTGATCCTTACACTTCGTGAGATAACTGGCGGTCAGCATATCTTTTTCTGGCAGCCCGCCCTCTATCGCATCGTGTGGAATGGACAGATAAGCAGAGATGCACTCATACAGGCTCAGCCCGTTGCTGCCTTTCTGATGCAGGGCATCCATATAGCTGATCAGGCTTTTCCGTTCTGCAAACAGCTCTGCGGCCTTCGTTGCATACTCAGCTGGTTCCTTGATCTTGGTCACATTCAACACCTGATCCATCTGTTCCAAGAAATGCTTCTTGGTGGCTTTGTTGGAATGAAGTTCCAGACAGAAAGGAGCCAACCCAATCTTCTCCAAACGTGACTGCACCACAGACAGGGCTGCCATTTTTTCAGCCACGAAGAGCACCCTGCGGCCTTGATACAGCGCATTGGCAATCATGTTGGTGATGGTTTGCGACTTTCCTGTTCCTGGAGGTCCATGCAGGATGAAAGTTCTTCCTCTGCCAGACTCCACAATGGCTTCCATCTGCGAGGAATCCACATCCAACGGAATGGAGAAGTCCATCGGTGAGTTGTCCTTGTCGATGATGCGGGCATCGACTGCCTCCTCCGTCACCTCCTGTTTGTCACGATTCTCGATGAGCGATGCCACGATGGTATGTGCTGCCAGTTGGTCAGCATTGGCGTGGATATCGTTCCACATGACGAACTTGTTGAAGGAGAACAATCCGAGCATGCTCTCTTCCAACACGTTCCATTTCTTCTGTTCCAGGATGGCGCGACGGAAGTAGGTGAAGATTTTCATCACATCCACTCCGCTTTCATCCTTGGGCAACTCCTTCAGCATGTCGAGATTGATCTTGAAGTTCTGTTTCAGCAGTTCCACCAGCGTGATGTTCAGGATGATGTCCTCATCACGTTTGCGGATGACGTATTTGTTGCCGCTCTTCCTGACAATATCCACAGGCAACAGTAGGATAGGGGCATAGCGAGGTTGTTCGCTCTTGGCCGTTTCAAACCATCTGAGCATGCCCAATGCCAAGAACAAGCTATTAGCACCATTTTCTTCTAATGAGGTACGGGCTGTACGATAGATATAGGTGAGAGCGCTTTGCAGTTCCGTTTCTGTCAGATAAGACGCAATTTTGTTGTCCTTGATCATTTCAGAGACAAACGTCTGGTATTCAGCAGCCTGATGTTGCGAGTCATACATACCTTCCTCATTCGGCTCAATCTTCTTGCCAGGCGAAGGCGTGATGATGTAGTCCTCATTGTTCTGCAGATGGTCTTCCAGATGTTCTATTTCGAACGAGATGAACGGAACGACTCTTCTGCCAATTCTGGTGTTCAGCAGGTTGTTGCGAAGAGAAAAATCCAACAGCTTACGTTCCCAAATCATCTGCTTGGTCGTAGGCTGTCCTGTGTCTTCCAGCCGCAAGTCATAATGGTGCAGCTCATTGACATAAGAAGTGGCATTCTGATGCTCCACACCCTCATTGTCAAACGTCCACACACCATCCTTCTGAATGCGCTGAGGCAACGGACGGATATTGCCCAAACGACAGCGATGGATGTCCACATAGTAGTAGAACTGGCTGTCATCCTTCAGCTTCAGGATCGCGCTTTTGACAGCATCCTCAAAACCCACGTTCTCCGACGATGTGATGGCTGTCGATTCGAGCAGCACCAAGTTGTTGTTGCCATCTGCCGTTTCCTTGAGCAGGAGGCTCACATCATCGCCCACCATCTGAGGACTGACGGTTGGAGTCAGCCAAGCGCCCACCATCGCATGACCCTTCATCATGACCAGGATAGGGTAGATCTCACATGCTTCCAGACAAGAGGCAATCAGCAAGCTGGTGTCGATGCAAGTGCCCAACTTCTCAGTCAGAACTTTGTCTGCCAATCGGATGCGCTGTCCACTGGTCTCAAAGCTGGCAGGAGGAGCCGAATAGACGATCCCCTCCGAACGCAATGCCTCGTAGATGGCAGCCACCTGAGCACGCACACGGTTTCTGTCTTGTGTCTGATACTCGTCCAACTGCGAAGAGCCCGTCCATTTCTCCAAGAACTGAGCGGCAGCCACCTTGATTCTCGACAGCATGGGGTTGTTGGGCACCACGAAGGCAGCGATATGCTCAGGCATCACATTCGCACCCGCCCATTCATCGTATGCCATGAGCGTGATGGGAAGCTCCTGCTGCAACAGCAGTCCGTTCTCCTCTTCAATGATGACGGTGAAGGTCGTGTTGACAGCCTCCGTGATGGTGCTGAGCTGCTGGATGTCAGGCATAATCTTCACAGCGCTCACCTGCACCGACTGTCCTCCTCGCAAGAACTCGAGCCGCTGGACATGTTCTTTGATCAGTTCCCCCCGAATGGTGATCTGAATCTGGTGCCAGTCACGCTGTTCGATATTTTCCAGCACAAACTTATAGCAGGTTTCCACGCCGCTATTCAGCATCGAATAGTTAAGAGAGGGAAGGTATTCTATGGTCAGAATCGCTTTCTCAGTCCTCATTTGCTCTTGTCCGTTCATGTTCACAAAGATTTATTGGTTGCAAAATTACGCATTTTATTTCACACCCACAATTCTTTCCCCCTTTTTTGTGAAATTCCGTCCTTAGTATTTCAAGTAAAATGTTTTTCGAGAATCATCACCCATTGGGATTCGACACTCACATCTCACACGTTCTGATTTTTCTTTCTGGCTTAACAGCTTCAGCATTTGACCAATCTGCTTGTCGGTCAACTTGGCTGGGTCAAACCAGTATCCAAAACCATCTTCATCGTCCATCATCATGGACTCTGGATAGCGCAGCAAAACATTGCCGTTTTCCTTGTCAAACACACACTCAATCTCCTTCAATTCATCATCACGCCTCAATGTCACCACGCTGGATTCTGGTGATACAATCATGCCATCAACGAGTACACCAACATCAATCCACTCTTCACCCCATGCTTCATCTGAGCCTATATCCATCACAAGCCCAGCATATTTCCCTTCGGTCTTCACAATGGTCGGACTCAGCTTCCATTGGTTTGGGGCTTTGACCATATCTGCTGTGAGAGGTTCAAACTTCACCACCTCAGCATCAGACCTCCGTATGTAGCCAACTTCCAAATCCGGCGCATAATTCTTATAAATGTTAACCTTCCAGAAGTCACCTTCTTCACCTAATAGAAGAAGTGTCTCTCCAGCATACTCTACAGACTTTTCCGCAGTACACTCGCTGGGTACTTCTTCATCAGACCATGTCACATCCACTTGCACCTCACCTTCTTCCTCATCCTCGCTCAACCAAATCACAAGCCAAGGGCTGTTGGCACTGGCAGACTTGAACACGTCTGCGCCTTCATCTGAAGTCACTCGCACAAACGCCTCTATCTTGGGCACTTTCACGCCCAGAACATTGTCAAAACCACCTGCAGGTTGATCACTCTTTGCGTTGCTTGTGCAACTCCATGTCATCAGGGATACTATCATCCCCAACAACATCAAAATACTTTTTCTCATCGTCTATAAATATAATTAATTCTGTATTTTTATTTTACGTTAATATATCTCATACCTGATAAAGTGTATACTTTTTCAGTTCCTGCTTCAATCGTCTTGACTTTTGTTGCAATGTACAATGAATGGATTGCAAATTTGTTTTGTTTCATATTAGGTAGAATGAGATTTGTTAGTGGCGGCATTTTTCCACTTGCAAAGATACGACTTTTTTTTGATATCAACAAACGAATGCCCATTTTTTTCATTCTTCACGTGGTTTGGGTGCAGAGACCAATAATACTGTGGCTGCGACATAAACGAGGAAGGCTGCATAGATGGAAATCTGCTGCATTCCGACTCCTGCCAATACCCCAAAAAAGGATGAAGGCAACCACAAATGTGCCAAATTCAAAAGACAGCGAAATGGATACAGTATACAGACATACAGTTTTTTAGGGACATGCGCACAGAGCACAGAGCACAGTTTTCTGGGGAGGTCGTAA
>JAFZVN010000076.1 GCA_017617805.1 Bacteroidaceae bacterium
CATTGACTGGCCGCAGACGTTTCTTCATAAAGACAAAAGCCGTGCCAGCACTTTCATACTGACACGACTTTTCTTTCTGACTGACAATGTGGCATAATCATTATGTCACTTTCTGCCAGAATTGACGTCTTTATTTCTTCACATACACCTTGCTCTTTCCCATCAATACACAGCGGATGCCGTTCTCTCGCTCTTCACAGAACGCATTCAGCTCTTTATCAGCCTTCACACGCCCCAAGCCTGTCAGGGTCATATAATCACGCACACTCATGCAGCCCTTCTCCTCTATATATTTCAATGCCATCTGTCTGCGTTCCTCCTGCGTCGCAGAACCTCCTAACTGCTCTTTGGCACTTTTCGTACGATTCAACTCCGTCGATTTGCGTAAATCACGCAGCCATTCCTTCTCAGGCAAGAAGTTGATCTTCTTGATATACACTCCATCCTGATTGGCGTGAACCTTCAGTCTCTTCGGAGAATTCCTCTCCTCCTCCGTCAACAGCCCCAGAATCAGGTCGAACGTGCCCAAACCATCAATCTTCACGGAGTGTCCTTCTGACAGATAGGAATTCAGCACCTCGGGCAGCGCTTTCGTCACTCCCTCAAACCAACTGCGACTCATATTCGTCACATCCACAAACGCATTCCCAATCGTGTTGTGAGGGATGCAATGTGCATGCTTCACCTTCGGATAAAACTTCTTTTCGCCAGTCTTATGAATGTCTGGCATCTCTTGCATAATGTATTCCATATCTTTGCTTATAATTAGTTATACACTCTACTTTCGGATGTTTATTTGAACACGAATTACACGAATCTTACGAATGCCTTGCAGACAGAGATGTTATTGCACGAAGCCGTGGACGGCGACGAATTTTACGAATGCTTCGCCAACCACTAGCCGGATGGTTCGTGTAATTCGTTGTGCAGTAGGCACACTTAGAGAACCTTCAACTCGGCGAAGCCAAATCCCAACTTGTGACTCATGATTCGTGTATTTTCGTGTAATTCGTGTTCAAATGAACAAATGTGAAACTTAAATTGTTTAGTATACTTTTTTGCAAAGGTAGCGCATTCTTTTTAAACAAACAAGGCTTTCCGCAAAATTTCTAAAGTTTCAAAATATTTTTTCCAACTTTAGAAATATTTTTTGAAACTTTCAAATTATTTTTTGAAACTTTCAAAATTTATTTGCCATTAGGGGAAAAGAAAGAAGGATAAGGGGGAAAACTAAAAATGGATACTGAGGGAATGAATCTTCAAGGATGACAAAGATGTGTCATTAAAAGAAACTATGGAGAAGAAAACTCCATAGATGTAAAGAAATACGCCTTGTTCTTTTGTTGATAGGAAAGTTCTCTGTAAATTTGCAGCGTGAACAATAAAAGCAAGGCGTATGACAGCAGTATTACTTCATCCACTATGGGTATTAATGATAAGTCTTTCGTTGATGACAGACAATCAACGTTGGCTGATAGAAAAATACTTTAGAGGCTTTGACGTGGAGAACGTACCAGCGGTAAAAAATGAAGGATCACATATGGGATTATTTGATAAATGGAAAAAGAAGAAGGTGGTGGAGCCACCAGAAAGTGGAGTCTTTATTGCAATGGTGTTGCTTGAAGACGTGGCATTTGATCATGAAAAGTTCTTTCAGGATCTGGATTCCGATTGGGGAATTAGACCTGATTCAACAGGAGAAAACATAGAAGATGATTATTCTTTTATGTATGACGATATGTTTGTGGGGGTATCTCTAATACGTATGCCTGTCCCCAATGATGAATCTGTACATCTGGCCGAGACGAATTATTATTGGCCAGAAGCTGCCGAAGTGGCAAAACGTCACAAGGCACATTTACTGATATCTGTGTTGGGACATCATGCACCTTGTTGGCCCGAGGCAAGTACAATAGTTAGGGTGGTTTCATCTTGTTGTAAACAGAAAGGAGTGCTTGGTGTGGATGCAAATGGAACGGTTTATCAACCAGAGTATTATACGGAATGTGCAGCTTTGTTTGATCAGAATTTATTACCTATCCAGGATCTTGTTTGGGTAGGACTTATACCTACTAAAAAAGGTGTCCATATTTACACTAATGGTATGGAATCTTTTGGTAAGTTCGACATGGAAGTGATGGAGTGGAAAGGAGGATTGGAAGAGGCAGTCGATTTCATGTATGACATTGTCATCTATGCAACAGACGAGAACATCACCCTTCATGATGGTGAGACAATCGGTCGTACGGCTGACCAAAAATTCCCCATTACACTTAGTCCTAGTAGTCTGGAGAAAGGAAAGATGACATTGAAGATAAAGGTGAAATAGTTGTCCATTCTACATAATGTATGATAAGGCGGTTTCTAATATATATCACTATAAAGCAATCGAATGTGCCAACACACATCCGATTGCTTTTTAATCCTTCACCAGCATCTTTGCCCATTCGGGTAGGTCCTCTGTATATTGTTTGAAGAGATTGCCATCTGTAGTGCGATAAAGCAAACGGGGAAGTTGATTGTCAATAGAGTTATCGTAAATATAAGCTCTATCGACAAAAGAAATGGCTTCTTCGGCATTGACCAGCGATTTGTAATAACGTGAGATGATTTTAGAAATGGGCACTTCGTGACCTCCATTCAGGTAACGTTGCGTAATACGCGAAACATTGATAGAAGGGTCGGATGTACAAACGTAAAAGAATCGAATAAAGAAACCGGCATCTTTCGCTTTCTTGAGAAACTCCAGTTTCTCTGATGAAGAAAACACTGTTTCAAATACAAAGTCACATCTCTTCTCCAAATATTCATAGCGTAATTTCGTTGCCAGTTCGGCGGCTTTCAAAACAGCTTCTGGCGAGTTCCAATCCCCATATGTCTCTTGAGCAATGTTGTCAGGATTGATGTACACACTATTGGCAGCCCATTCATCTTGAAGGAGTTGAATGGTCGTCGTGGTTTTGCCAGAACCATTAGGGCCAGCAACCACACAAAGGGTTGGTTTTCTGTCAGCCATGAATGGACGCTTTACGTTGAGCACGCCTGACAGCAATCGTTTGAGCAGCATCTTGAAGCATCTTTTGCTTCTTCGCTTCTGCTCTTGCACTTGATTCCCTTGCTGCTGCTGCTACATCTTCCATCAGGGCGTGTAGCATCTCATCTGTTGGTTCTTCTGTGGATGTCAGTCGGTATTTCTTGTGAATCTCAGTCATACGCTTATACTATTCATGCCGCAAAGATACAACATTTTCAAATATCCCACACGAATTTCGAGCATTTTTTGTGGACAAGCAGTGTTTTTCCGTATTTTCCATGAAAAACGAGAGAAAGTAAAATAAAATATGTAACTTTGCAAACGAATTGTAAAAGAATGATCAAATCAATCAAGAAAAGAGAAAAGATGAAGAGATTTTCACATAGGCAGAGGAATATGAAAAAGATACTATTCATATTTGTGGCTATGCTGGTGTGTGGCGTGATGAACGCCCAGAGTGACAGCATTGCGGTCAATCGGAAGAAAGTGGCTGTTGTGCTGAGTGGTGGTGGTGCGAAGGGAATGGCTCACATCGGTGTGCTGAAGGTGCTGGAACGGGCAGGCATTCCTGTCGATATCATCACGGGCACGTCGATGGGTAGCATCATCGGTGGTCTCTATTCCATCGGCTATAATGCCCAGGCACTGGACTCGATGGTGAGGAAGCAGGATTGGAGCTACGTCATCACCGACAAGGAAGATCTGCGCAACCAAAGCCTCAGCGACCGCCAGAAGCAGAACACTTATGGGATTAGCAGAGGATTGACAATCGGTAAGCGCGACAAGAGTGCTGGTGGATTGATCAAGGGCAAGAACTTGGCTGAGTTGTTCCAGCATCTGTGCATGGGCTATACCGATTCGCTCGACTTCAATCATGACCTGCTCATCCCCTTCGCCTGTGTTGCCACTAACATTATGGACAACAGCGAGGTGGTGTTCCATAGCGGTCGATTGCCACAAGCCATGCGTGCCTCGATGGCCATTCCTGCGGCTTTCTCCCCTGTCAGGTTGGGTGATATGGTGCTGGTAGATGGAGGTCTGAAAAACAACTATCCAGTTGATGTGGCTCGTGATATGGGAGCGGACATCGTCATTGGAGTGACGCTGTCGGGCAAGCCGAAAACAGCTGAGGAAATTAGTGGGACGATGAGCATCGTGGGTCAGATTATCGACATGAACTGTGTGAACAAATATGAGGAGAACAAGGCGATGACCGACCTCTACATGAATGTAGATCCGCGCGATTTCTCCACTGCCAGTTTCACTGCCGCTGCCATCGACTCGCTGATTCGTTATGGCGAGGAAGAGGCTGTGGCGCATTGGGACGAGATTGTGGCTCTGAAGAAGCGCATCGGGGTGGATGAATCGTTCCGCCCCGTGATTTACCATCCGCTGCGTCCGCAGGTGATGACGGAGAAGATGTGTGTGAAGGCTTTCACCTTCGAGAACATGACACCGCCTGCCGAACGGTTCCTGCGTCAGAAGTTTCACTTGAACAAGATAGACAGTATCGACGCGGAACTGGGACAGGAGCTGACTACGTCGATGCGCATCGACCTCTTCTACCAGACAGCCGAGTGCCGTTTTGTGCCCGACGGAGACGGAGTGAATGTCATCCTCTCGGCTGGCAACCGTAAGTCGGTGCAGCTGTATGCTGGCATGCGCTATGACACGGAGGACTATGCGGCGCTGCAATTGGGACTTGCCATCCCCTTCAAGACGGCTGTCCCCATCTATACCGACCTCACCGTCCGTCTGGGCAAACGCATGATGGCACGCGGAGAAATCACGTTCCATCCCAGTAGCTTTACTAGGCCCACACTCAGCTACACATTCCTGGACAACGACGTGGATGTGTACGTCAAAGGCGACATCGACTATAATATTCGTTACAACCAGTCGCAGGCCGAATTCGTGCCCGTCAACTTCAACCTGCGCCACTTCAACCTGCAGGGAGGCCTGCGGTGGGACTATTTGTACTATCGCAACAAGTTGGGTTCGGCAACGGCACAACAGATATCGCTGGAGAATGAACACTTCATCAGTTATCGTGCCCGTCTGAGTTACAACAGCGAGGACGACTGGTATTTTCCCACACGTGGAGCACGATTCAATGGTGAGTATGCCTATGTGACCAGCGACTTTGCCAATCTCAACAAACGGGCTGATGACGGCACCAAGCTTGGCAAGACGACAGGCATGAGCGACATCAATGCGAACTGGCGCATCTCCTTCGCCCTCAACAAGCACTTGACGCTCCAACCTATGATCTACGGGCGCATGCTCTTTGGCTCCTTCGCCCCACGCATCATGGCCAACACCATTGGCGGCAACTGGTTCGGTCGCCAGATGGAACAGCAAATGCCTTTTGTTGGCATTGGTCACATGGAGTATGCGGATGAAAAGTTCGTGGCCATCCAGCTGCAGGCACAGGAACGAATCGGCATCAGTCACTATGTGCTGCTCCGTCTGGCTTGCGCACAACAAGCCGAAAAGACAGCGAATCTCTTCGATGGCTGTCCCTTGTTTGGCGTTCAAGCTGGCTACTACTATAAAACTATGTTCGGCCCTCTGGGTGGCACCTTCGGCTACAGCAACTACACCAAAGAGCCATACTTCTTCCTCAACCTCGGCTATGAATTCTGATACGTTATTTCTTGAGACTGAGGTATCGGAAGTTATTGTTGATGAGGGCTTGGACGAGTTCGGCTCCTCGGGTGGGGTAACCGTTGCTGTGGTCAACGCCTGCAAAGTCCATGAGGATGATGCCTGTGGGACCTGCGGGATGGGTGGCGAGATAATTGAGGATGGCTTCGTGGGTGTGGGTGGCATTGTCACGATAGCCGTTGCTGAGCGAGATTTTCCTGCCGAAGAGAGATTCCACTTTGGAATAGGCGGAGGCGAAGTTGAAGACCCAGACGATGTGTTGTGGGTCTGAATAGTTCATGTGGGTGCTGCTGTCCAGCATCTGGGCGATGGCATTGACCTTGAGGGTTACGCCTCCAGAGAAATGGGTGGCGGAGAAGTCTTGTACATAGAATTTGCCTGTGGCACCATGAATCCCCACGATGGTTCCTGCTGTTTGCCGTTGCCAGTTGAGGCTGCCCGTCCAGTTCGTGAAGATGCCTCCGATAGGTTCATCGCTATAGTAGTTGCGACTGAGGATGAGGATTTTCCCTCGTATGTCGCTGACTTTGAGGTTGGGTCGATAGTCGATGAGGAAGCGTCGGAATCGGTCTTGCCTGAGCAACTGCTGAATCCGTGTGTCGTAGGCATTCTTCACTTTGTCTCCTTCGGCTTCATGAAGCATGTGGATGATGACAAATTCGGTGGGATGGGCTTGGAGCGAATCGCAGAGGAGTTGCAGGGCGTGGTCGAATCGCATCTTGGTGGGCACGATGCCATGATGGATGTTGATATAGTTTTTATAGACGCTGGGACGCAGGTCGAAGGCTCTCACGCCGATGTGCCATTGTTGGGCGATGTTGAGGTCTTGGGTGCGGGCATAGCGATTGCCAAACATTCCTAACCATCCACTGAATCCATATCCTGTGGCAGCATCATGTGCGCCAGGAATGGAGAGTGCTGCCACATACGCCTCATCAGGCAATCTGCTCATCCAGTCTTCTGCCAGAAGAGTAGCCGAATGCAAGGCGAAGGTGAGAATGACTATGAGGATTCTATTCATCATGTGTGGATGATTATGCCGCAAAGGTAGCAATAATTGGAGAAAAATGGCATATTTGGTAAAGAAAATAAGCATTCTTTCCCTCACTTACCTGAATAATTCGTACCTTTGTGGTCGAAACCTGGAGGAGAAAACAATCAACTTGCCTGAACGATAACTTTAGAATGATATGAGACAATTACTGATTTCCATTGTTGCCTTGACGCTGAGCCTGAGTGCCAGTGCCGAGGATGTGTTTGTGAACACGCCAAAGACCACGCTGATGCTCGCTGTGAATGAGGGTCAGACACCACGTATTCATTATTATGGTTCGCGCATCAAACCAGAACAGGCGCATGAAGTGTACGACGCCATGAGTATCAACTACGATGCTTATCCAGCCTTTGGACGCAATAGTTTTGATGAGACGGCGTTGAGTGTGACCCATGCTGATGGGAATATGAGTACGGAACTGGTGGTGACGGGTTGTCAGCAAAAGGGTGATGAGACCATCATCTCATTGAAGGACAAGAAGTATGATTTCTTTGTGGATCTCTACTATAAAGCCAATGACAAGAGCGATGTGATTGAGACTTGGACAGTGATTCGCAATGGTGAGAAGAAGCCTATCAAGTTGGAGCAGTATGCCAGTGGTGTGATGACATTTCGTCAGGAAGGTGCTTGGCTGACTCACTTCCATGGGGCATGGGGTCAAGAGGCAGGCATGACGGAAGAGCTGTTGACAGCAGGTCTGAAGACGATTGTGAACCACGATGGTGTGCGTACAGCGATGGATGACAGGGCTGAGGTGATGATTTCGCTCGATGGCAAACCTCAGGAGAACCGTGGACGTGTGGTTGGTGCAGCCCTCTGCTGGACAGGTAATTACAAATTGCGTATCGAGACACGTGGCAAATATCGCCATACGCTTTTGGCTGGTATCGATGATCTTCATACGGCTTATACGCTGAAACCTGGGGAATCGTTCAAGACCCCCGTGTTGGCGCTGACCTATAGCGAAGAAGGCAAGGGTGGTGTGAGCCGTGCTTTCCATCGCTGGGGACGTAACGGGCAACTGCATAACGGTAAGGCATTGCGTGAGATTCTGCTGAACTCTTGGGAGGGCGTTTATATGAATGTCAATCAGGAGGTTTGTGAGCAGATGATGGACGGCATCAAGGAACTGGGTGGCGAACTCTTCGTGGTGGATGATGGTTGGTTTGGTCGCAAGTATCGTCGTACGGATGATACGAGAGGTCTTGGCGACTGGATGACAGACACGCAGAAACTGCCTAATGGTGTGCCTGCTTTGGTGAAGGCTGCAGAGAATCGTGGGTTGAAGTTCGGCATCTGGATTGAGCCTGAGATGACCAACAGCACGAGCGAACTCTTCGAAGCACATCCAGATTGGGTGGTGGCTCATCCTACTCGTGAACTCTCGAAGGGACGTGGTGGCACACAGTTGGTGCTCGACCTCTCGAACCCCAAGGTGCAGGATTTTGTGGTGAGCATCGTCGATAATCTGGTGAAGGAGAATCCCACACTGCACTATATCAAATGGGATTGCAATATGTCGATGCAGAATTTTGGCAGCAGTTACCTGACGTCAGACAAGCAGAGCCATCTCTTTGTGGATTATCACTTGGGACTTCGTTCGGCTTTGGAACGTATCAGAAAAGCCCATCCTGATCTCGTCATCCAACTGTGTTCCAGTGGTGGCGGACGTGTGAACTGGGGAGCTCTGCCTTATTTCGACGAGTTTTGGGTGAGTGATGATACTGATGCTCAGCAACGACTCTTCATCCAGTGGGGCACCAGCCATTTCTTCCCCACGATGGCGATGGCTCAGCATGTGAGTGCCTCTCCAAACCATCAGACAGGTCGTGTGATTCCTCTGAAATTCCGTTTCGATGTGGCGATGACTGGACGTTTGGGTATGGAGATGAAGCCCAGCGACCTCAACGATCGTGAACGTGAGTATGCCAAGAAGGCTGTGACATTCTATAAGGAGATTCGTCCGATTGTGCAGTTGGGCGACCTCTACCGTCTGCTCTCGCCATATGAGAACAAGGGCTTCTGTAGCGAGATGTTTGTCACAGAGGACAAGAGCGAGGCTGTGTTCTTCTGCTACAAGTTTGAAAACTATATAGGTCTAGATACTCCTCGTTGGCACATGGCTGGTCTTGACCCCAATGCCACTTATCGTCTCAATGAGTTCGAGGGTTCTGAGCGTAGCCGCTACTTCGAGGGCAAGACTTTCTCTGGCAAGTTCTTGATGGAAACTGGTATCGATGCCACTTTAAGTGGTCAGTTTGCCAGTCGTGTCATTCGGCTGAAGAAGGTGTAAGATCGAAGAATTGTAAGATTGAAGAATTGAAATTAAGATATAAGATGAAGAAAAAGATTGTATTTGTGGCATTGTTTGTCGCATTAAACTTGGGATGCACATACGCCCAAGAGAATTTCTATCAGCGTCAGGGTGAGTCTTTGTACACGTTGACGATGGGTGACGTGTCGATGACTATCGATGCTGCTGCTGGTGGTAAGATCCTGTCGTACAAGTGTGGAGAGGCAGAGGTGATCTCGCAATCTCCTATGCGAGAGGCTTTTGGAAGCACGTTTTGGACGAGTCCGCAGAAGGAATGGAACTGGCCTCCTGTTCAGGAATATGACAAGATGCCCTATACTGTAGAGGAGAAAGAAGGGGCATTGGTGATGACGAGTCAGGTGTCACCACGTCTGAAATATCGCATCCGCAAGGAATTCGTTGCAGACCCCAAGGACAAAGCATTTGTGGTAACTTATTCCATCATCAACGAGGCAGAAGAGACGCGTAAGGTGGCTCCTTGGGAAATCACTCGTGTGAAGAACGAAGGAGGACTCATCTTCTTTGATGCACCTGTGGAGAACATCACGCCTGCTGGTTTGATGGACTTCAAGTCTGTTGATGGTGCAGCTTTTTATTTGTCGGACGAAGCCAATGACAATCGCAAGATCAATGCTGATGGCAAGGGCTGGCTGGCGTATAAGAATGAGGGGCTGTTGATGGTGAAGAAGTTCCAGGACTTGGAGGCTTCTCAACCAGCACCAGGCGAAGCGGAGATTCAGGTGTATGTGAATCGTGGCAAGACCTACATCGAGTTGGAAAGCCAAGGAGCCTACACAGAATTGAAGCCAGGTGAATCGCTCAGCTGGACGGTTCGTTGGTATCTGATGGCAGATTCATCCCCCGTTGAGGCTTCAAAAGCATTGTTGAAGAAAGTTCGGAATAAGTTAAAAGGGAAAAATGAAAAGTGAAAAATTTGCTACCGCATTTGTACGTCAACAGTTGACAAACATTCGCGGTAGCAAATTTTTCATTTTTCACTTATACTTTTTCACTTTTATAGTATCTTCATGATGTCACGCAGATGATGCACTTCGTGTGTGACAGGTTCAGAGGCTGGGTATTCAGGGAAGCGATTGAAGAAAATCGTGTCGAACCCAGCCTTTTTTGCGCCCAATATGTCTGTGTTGAAGTTATCACCAATCATGATGGTGGTTTCCTTGGGAGCTTGGGATTGCTCGAGTGCATAGGAAAAGAATAGGGGAGAGGGCTTGTTGGCTCCTGCATCTTCGCTGAGGATGATGGTGTCGAAGTAGTCGAAGAGGCCACAAGAATGGAGTTTCTTATACTGTACCTCATGAAATCCGTTGCTGCACATGTGCATGCGATAGCCCTTGCCTCTGAGGTAATCCATCAGTTCTTGTGCACCATCCACCAGCCCTGGCTTCACAGCACAGAGCGAAAGGAACTTGTCGCTGGCTTGTCGGCAATATTCCACAGTTGGGTTCAATCCCTTTCCAAGACTTAACGGATGACGGAAACGCTCCACAATGAGGAAATCCCGTTCAATCTCCCCTTTGGCATATTGTGTCCAAAGCCTGATGTTTGTGTTCCAATAGTCCTCATGGAACACCTTAGGATCATCGAAATACCGTTCGAGGTGCAGGTACTCATAAAGCTCATCCAAAGCAATCATGGCATTGCCGTGGGTGTCGTAGAGAGTATCGTCGAAGTCGATGAAGAGGTCGGTATAATTCTTCAATTTTTTAGTTTTTAAAGATGGCATTGAAGCACTTGTCTGCTGCACCAGCATTGGCATTGATGTAGCCACCAGCTGCTTCACCAGCCTTCTGAAGTTCTTCAGAATGTTCGATGAAGTTGTCCATGATGGCAGCAAAGGAGGCATCGTCCTGATATTCGAACGAACCACCACAAGCCTTGAGTGCCTGGGCTTCACGGAACTTCTGGTTGTTGGGACCAAAGAGTACAGGAATACCATAAACTGCTGCCTCAGGCACATTGTGGATGCCTACGCCAAAGCCTCCTCCCACCAAAGCCACTTTGCCATATCGATAGATGGAAGAGAGTTTGCCAAAGCAGTTGATAATGAGAGCAGAACCTCCATCGCCTGAAGAAGGAATGGATTGACCTTGTTCCAATGCTGTATATCTCACATGAGAGAATCCGTTGTCGTCCAGCAGTTTCTCAATGTCTTTCAGGTGGGTTTCGCTGATGACATGAGGAGCGATGATGAGTTTCCAATCCTTGTGCTTAGCGAAGTAAGGAATGTAGATTTCCTCATCGGGTCCCCATGAAGAACCTGCAATGAAGCAAGAAGCTTCACTAGCAAATTGTTCCACAAGTGGGAGGGGAGCGGCTGCATCCTTGATGGCAATCACACGGTCAAGACGAGTGTCGCCTACTACAGTCACGTTGGTGATGCCATGTGCTTCCAACAGTTTCTTGGAACTTTCGTTCTGCACAAACAAGTGGTCAAATTGCCTGATGGGTTTAAGGGCTGGATATTTGCCAAAGAGATGCCACTTGAAGAAATACTGGTCAGGACGGAAAATGCTGCTCACGCTGTAAGTCTTGATACCCTTATGGCGGCAGATGGTCAGATAGTTTGTCCAAAACTCATATTTAATGAAGATGGCAATCTCTGGATGTGCCAGACGCAAGAAAGAAAGTGCATTGCCTGGGGTGTCGAAAGGCAGATAGCACACAAGGTCTGCTCCTTCATAATCTTTCCTCACCTCATAACCAGAAGGTGAGAAGAAAGTGAGTAGAATCTTGTATTCTGGACATTCAACTCGCAGACGTTCCATGAGAGGACGTCCCTGCTCAAATTCTCCCAACGAAGCAGCATGGAACCACACGACGTGGTCAGTCTTCTTGATATGGCGATGCAAGAGGATGAAGGTCTGACTGATGCCCATCACCATCTTGCGTGCCTTCTTGTGGAAGAGAGCGGCAATTAGCATGCCCAATACAAAGATATATATTCCGATGGTGTACATTAGCCGAGGGTTTGAATCGCAAACTTCATTCTCTTCATGACCTCTTCCTTGCCTAAGAAGGCAGAGAGCTCATACATGTCAGGGCCTTGACCTGTGCCTACGAGTGCCACACGCCAAGCGTTCCAAGGCTTGATGCCCGTCTCTTCCGTCCATGGGTCAATGATGGCTTTCTGGCCTTCCACACTCCAATCGTTGATGCCTTCCAGCACCTTCATCATCTGGGTCATATCGTTGGCTGTGTTCTCGTTCCAATTCTTGCGGATGAACTTATCCCCTTCCTTGTCAAACTCCGTAGGAGCCACAAAGAAGAACTTCGTGAGTGGCCACAAGTCGCTGGGGAAGGAGATGTTGCGCTTTTTCTTGTTGCCCTGTCCATCAGTATATTCGATGACCTTCATCTTCATCATCCTCACGACCTCAGCTTCCTGTTCTGGGGTGGCTTCGATACCATTCTCCTTCAGCACCTTGTCGAAGGCTGGACACCAGTCAGAATCAGGACGTTGGATGAGGTACTGATGGTTGAACCATGCAGCCTTCACGTAGTCGAACTTCGCACCATTCTTGGAACACTTGGAGAGGTCGAACAACTTCACCATCTCGTCCAAGGTCATCAGTTCTTGGTCGTTGCCAGGATTCCAACCTAAGAGTGCCAAGAAGTTCACGACAGCTTCAGGCAGGTAGCCTTTCTCACGATAGCCTGATGAAATCTCGCCGCTCTTGGGATCGTGCCATTCAAGTGGGAACACAGGGAAGCCCAACTTATCGCCATCTCGCTTGGAGAGTTTGCCATTGCCGATGGGTTTCAGCAACAGGGGAAGATGAGCGAATCTTGGCATCGTGTCAGCCCATCCGAAAGCTTCATAGAGCAACACATGGAGGGGAGCGCTTGGCAACCATTCCTCACCACGAATCACATGCGTCACCTCCATCAAGTGGTCATCGACAATATTCGCCAAGTGATAAGTGGGCAGTTGGTCTGCACTCTTGTAGAGCACCTTGTCATCGAGGATGCTGGAATTGATTTTCACCTCACCACGAATGAGGTCATCCACCACCACATCTCTGCCTGGTTCAATCTTGAAGCGCACCACATACTGTTCGCCATTGGCGATGAGCTTTTCCACTTCCTCCTTGGGCAGTGTGAGTGAGTTGCGCATCTGTCCACGTGTGGAAGCGTCGTACTGGAAGTTCTCCACCTCCTCACGCTTCTTGTTCAGCTCCTCTGGAGTATCAAAGGCATAGTAGGCCTTGCCGTTGTCGAGCAATACCTGTACATATTTCTGATAGATGTCTCTGCGTTCGCTCTGACGGTATGGGCCGTAGTTGCCACCAAAGCTGACACCCTCGTCAAATTTGATGCCCAACCAATCAAACGCCTCGATAATGTATTCCTCCGCACCAGGAACGAAACGGGTGGAGTCCGTGTCTTCGATGCGGAAGATGAGGTCACCACCATGTTGTTTTGCGAAGAGATAATTGTAAAGTGCAGTGCGCACACCACCAATATGAAGAGGTCCCGTAGGACTGGGTGCAAAGCGCACCCTAACTTTATTTTCTGCCATAGTTTTGCTTAATTTCGTGGCAAAGGTACGGAAAATAAGTGAAAAGTGAATGGTGGAGAGTGAAAAATCTAAAAAAAAGCGTACCTTTGCACACTGAAATCAATACATTCTTTATATATGACATTCAATTGGAAGAAGATTCTGCCCGACGTCTATTGCGTCGTCTTGTTTGCGGCCATCGCATTTGTGTATTTCATGGGGCCAGTGAGCAAGGGTTATCGGCTGGAGCAGCATGATAGTGGTGCCAATGATGGTATCAATGTTGAAATCAATGCCTATCGTGATGCACATGGAGGCGAGACTCCTCGATGGGTGACCAGCCTGTTTGGAGGTATGCCGACTTATCAGATTGCCCCTTCGTATGACTCCACGAAGACGATGTCGTTTGTGGAGAAGGCGTACCATCTTTGGTTCCCTGATTATGTGTGGTATATCTTTGCCTCGATGTTGGGATTCTACATCCTGTTGAGAGCCTTTGATTTCCGTCAGTGGATGGCAGCTTTAGGAGCTGTGGTATGGGCATTCAGCAGTTATTTCTTCATCATCATTGCGGCTGGTCACATCTGGAAAGTGATGGCTTTGGCATATATTCCTCCCACCATTGGAGGTATGGCCTTGTGCTATCGCAAGAAATATCTCCTGGGTACAATCGTGACAGCCATCTTTGCCACCTTGCAGATACAGGCGAACCACGTACAGATGTCCTACTACTTCCTGACGGTCGAGTTGCTGATGATTGTGGCTTATTTGATAAAAGAGACCCTCCCCTCACCCTCCCTGGAGGGAGGGAGTGGAATCTCTGCAAATAAGGAAACAAACGGACAAGGTGACAACTCCCTCCCTCAAGGGAGGGTGAGGGGAGGGTCTGCTTGGTTGAAGGCCACTGGTTGCATTGCTTTTGCTGCCATTCTTGCCATCTGCCTGAATATCTCCAACCTCTATCATACTTATGAATACGCCAAGGACACCATGCGTGGCAAGAGCGAGTTGGTGAAGGAAGGAAAGGTGGAAGATCAGACGGATAGCGGTCTCGAACGCAGTTACATCACGGCTTGGAGTTATGGCATTGACGAGTCGATGACCTTCTTGATTCCTGATGTGAAGGGTGGGGCAAGCATGCCACTCTCGATGAATAAGACGGCGATGAAGAAGGCTGATTCGCAGTTGGATCAGGTGGGCATATATGGTGCTTTCACCCAGTATTGGGGTGAGCAGCCAGGTACGAGCGGCCCTGTCTATTTGGGTGCTTTGGTGTGCATGCTCTTCGTGATGGGCTTGCTCGTCATTCCCCATAAGAATCCATTGAAATGGGCACTTTTGGCAGCTGGATTGCTGACCTTGCTTTTGGGATGGGGTAAGAACTTCATGCCGTTCACAGATTTCTTCATCGACCATGTGCCCATGTACTCGAAGTTCCGTACCGTTGCCAGCATCCTTGTGGTGGTGGAATTTGTGGTACCTTTCATCGCCTTGTGGGGCTTGAAGCTCTGGGTGGAGAAGCCTACCAAGCAACCTCTTTACATTGCCACCATCTTTACGGTAGTCATCTGTCTCATCTATGTGATGGCTCCAGGATTGGGCAGCGATTGTGTGAGTTCGAACGACAAGGCCGCTGTGCAGCAATATGTGGGTGCTGGTTATTTTGATGAGGCTTTTGGAAAGAATATCCTTCGTAGCCTTTCTGATATGCGTGCAGCGATGGTGAGTGCCGATGCTTGGCGCAGCATCATGTTCATCTTGATGGGCTTTGGTGCGATGTTGTGGTATGAGAAGAAAAAGGAGGATGCTCATGCGGCTATGTGGTTGAGTGTGGGCTTGTTGGCAATTTGCCTTGTTGATATGTGGGGTGTGAACAAGCGTTATCTGAACGATGATATGTTTGTGGAACCCCAAGGTGCGGCTCGTATTCAGAAGTCGGAAGCTGACAAATATATTATTGAGAAGAGTGGGGAAGGACGTGATTATCGTGTGCTGAACTTCACCGTTTCCACCTTCAACGACAACACCACCAGCGCTTTCTACAGTTCTGTGGGTGGCTATCATGCGGCTAAGTTGCGTCGTTATCAGGAACTCATCGAAGCTCATATCGCTCCAGAGATGTCGAAGGTGTATGAGGCATTGCGTTCAGCTCCAATGGACACTGTGAAGATGATGGAGCAACAGGTTCCATATCCTATCTACGACCTTTCTGTGGTCAATACCGATTCGCTCTTCCCTGTCATCAATATGCTCAACACACGCTGGTTCATCTTGGGAGCTGGCGAGAAGGGTGAGATCAAGATGCCTGTGGAGAATGTGACTGCGATGGGCAATGGTTGGTTTGTCACCAACATCCAGTGGGCAGCCAATGCGAATGAGGAACTTGATGCGCTCTCGAAGGTCAATCTCCGCAATACGGCAGTAGTGGCCAAAGCTGATTTTGATTTCCTGAAGACAGGTGGTGAAGGAACAGTGAAGCTCACTTCCTACGAGGCCAATGAGGCGAAATATGAGGTGGAGTCAGACAAGGGCGGTTTGGTTGTGTTCTCTGAGGTGTATTACCCTGGCTGGACAGCCACCATCGATGGACAAACTACAGAAGTGGGTCGTGCCAACTATGTCTTGCGTGCTATCAACGTTCCTGCCGGCAAGCATGAGGTGGTGTTCACCTTCAAACCTCAGAGTGTACAAACGACTGAAACGATAGCCTACATCGCCTTGGGCATCCTTGTCCTGCTGATTGTGCTGGCTGCATGGCGAACTTATCGCTCCAAGCCCCAAAACTCTTAACTAACTCTAAACTCTCAACCCTAAACTCTAAACTCTCGTATGACTATTTCATTATTGCAGAATGACATCGTGTGGGGCGATCCCAACGCGAACCAAGAAAATATAGCAGAAATCCTGTGGGGACTCGACAAGAGCGACGTTTATGTATTGCCTGAGATGTTCTCGACGGGCTTTGCTGTTGATCCTCATGGCATAGCTGAGCAGGACGAGTCGTCGCTGACTTGGATGAAGGAAATGGCTGCTGAACTGAAAGGTGCTGTATGTGGAAGTGTGGCGACTGAGGTGGATGGTAATTACTACAACCGTCTCTACTTCGTAAAGCCCAATGGTGATGTGGTTACCTACGACAAACATCACCTCTTCACTTATGCCGATGAACATCGCCACTACAAGCGAGGCAGCGAACGTACGGTGGTTGAGTTTCGTGGTTGCCGATTCCTCTTGCAGGTGTGCTACGACCTCCGTTTCCCCTGCTTCTCTCGCAACAACGAGCGAATTCCCTACGACTGTGCCATCTATGTGGCTTCGTGGCCTACCAGCCGCTTGGCAGTTTGGGACACGCTGCTGCATGCCCGTGCCATCGAGAACCAGTGTTATGTGGCTGGTGTGAATCGCATTGGCGAGGATCAGGCTTGTCAATACAGTGGTGGCACGCTTCTTGTGGATCCTTATGGCAACACAGCAGCCGCCTGTCCACTTGATGAAGACTCTGCCATCACCGTCGAACTCGACCTCCAAAAACTTCGTGACTTCAGACGGAAATTCCCAGTGCTGAAAGACGCGGATTAAGGGAAAATGGATAAGTGAAAAGTGAAAAATTTGCTACCGCGGCAGTTCTCCAACAATTGGCGTGCAAGTGCGGTAGCAAATTTTTCACTTTTCATTTTTCACTTTTCACTTTTCTCCCTGAATTCATCCAGCTGCTTGAAGCAGTGCCTGTCGATGATTTCCTCCAGCTTGCGGTCGTGGTTGTGGTGGATAGTAGGTCTCGTGCCACCCAACTCCATTAGTTCGCCATTCTCTGCTGTATAGGGTTTCCAATTCGGACGCCAATCGGCAGGATATCTCTCTCCTCCAAGATTGGGATTGCCGTCGTGGGCGAATTTTGCCCATACCGCACTCATGTAGTTAGCCCATTCTTGGTTCTTTTCGATGCAGGTTCCTGCCAACTGATTTTGATAGTGATGCAGAACATCGAAGCAGTATTTCAGTTCGGCACCATGTGCTGAACCCCTGAATTCGTTGTTGCGTGAAACATCGTTGACGGTAAACATATACATATACGTGTCTGCCTTGCGTTTGCCACCAATGGCATCAGCCGTGATAATGGTCTTGGGACGGAAGAGCCAATCGATGCTGAGCAGGTCTTGTGGCATTTTCTCTGATTGAGCCTTCTGGGGATAAGCCTCTTTGAAAGCCTCGATATAAGCATCCGTCTCATCGCCAAAAGTCTTTTGCAGCTCCTCTCGAGCCTTTTCCATCGTCATCGGCTCATTGTAGCGCTGGCGTTGCAACTCATTGAAAGTCGTGCCAATCAGGATGGGAATGTTGTCGCTGAAGTCGGCAAAGCCAGGTTGGAACGGCTGTTGCACCAGCACCTCCCCATCAGGAGTAGGACCGAATCCCCACATCATTGGTGTGCCAGGCCGACGAGTGCCAATGCTGGCAGCCATCGCACGTTGACCAGCGGCATACAGCTCTTTGTAGGGCACATCTTTGATTTTATCCACATCCTGCTTGTCGATGCCCAGTTCTTTCAGCACAGCCTCACCGAGTTCCTCTGTCATCGCCTTCGTGTTCACGTTCAGGATGGTGCCGCTCATGATGATGGCCTTATGGAAGAGTCCCTTGGCTGGAGGCATGCACAGCAAAGTGCCTACCTTGCCACCACCGCCTGACTCACCAAAGATGGTCACGTTGTAAGGGTCGCCACCAAACTTCTGGATGTTGTCGTGTACCCACTGCAGCGCCTGCACCACATCGAGCATGCCCACATTGCCAGAGTACTTGTATTTCTCGCCACAGGTCGAAAGGTCGAGGAATCCGAGGATGTTCAGACGGTGCGCCACACTCACCACCACCACATCTTTTTTCGCCAGACACATGCCAGGATCCCAGGCAGGAGTGCCGCTGTCGAAACCGCCACCATGCAGCCACACCATCACGGGCTTGGGCTCAGCAGGCTTGATTTGTGCGCCTGCGGGACGGTGCTGGATGTAGGGTGTCCACACGTTCAGCGCACAGCAGTTCTCCGACATCTCATCCTCCGTCATCTCACGGTTCGTCTGCTGCATCGCCTGTGGTCCCCAATGGTCGCAAATCCTCACGTCTGTCCAAGCCTTCACGGGCTTTGGAGGCATGCAACGCTCCACAGTTGCGTAGGGGATGCCCAGAAAGGCCATCGTGCCCTCCTGCATGATTCCCTGCACCTTACCTGTTGTGGTCTCGACCACTTGGGTGCGCTCTTGTGCCAGGCAAGTCACAGCCATCATAAAAGTGACAGCCAACATCATCAATCTCATTCTTGGACGAGCCAAGCGACTTTGCCGATAACTTGTATTCATATTCAATATTGTTTTGTAGGTATTCTTGACGTTTGTTATTGATAGTGCAAAGGTACGAATTATTTTTGAACTTTCCCAATAAATGCCAGAATAATCGCTCTAAATCCTATCATTGCTGCAAGGAAGTACCCTCGTCCGTGAGTCGGTGTCTCTCTGCCCTCGATACGGCGTTTCGTGCCCCTTGATACGGCGTTTCTTAATTTTTAACTCTTCACTTTTAACTAATCTCAACCCGCTTCCCGTCGATGGGCGACCCGCTTCCCAACGCTGCCTCACCCGCTTCCCAAGGCCCAACGGCTTGCTTCTTGCAGGCAGACTGCTTCTTGCAAACCGTCACGCGTCACATCGTCACACCGTCACTTTTTGATGTTGCAGTGTTGCAGTGTTGCAGTTCTCTAAAGGGTCTTTCCATACCTAAAAATACTTCTATATTTATATATATATATAAATATAGAGTTAATTTTTGACTTTCATAGAGTCTATTTTTGAACTGCAACACTGCAACGCTGCAACAAGACACAAATCGAAACAAATGTGACGGTGTGACATGTGACATTTCACTATTTATTAAAGATTCTGTCCAAATCTTCAGAAGTGAAAGTCAGTTCCAGTGTACGCCCTGTGATGCTGCCCTTATAGAGGTAAATCAGATTCATGTGTGCATCCGCCATTCGCTGATATCCTAACTTCTCGTCGCCTGACAACTTGATGAAGTCAAAGGCTATGTTCTTTTTAATGACGAGTTGGTTCTCCTCCATGGCATCCATGTCGATATTCCCTTCATCCACAGTATAGCAGTAGTACACGTTGTTGCCCTCGCGCTTCATCGTATCCACCACCATTCCTGGTTCTAATTCCCAACCTACAATCTTCTTATTACATTCTTTGATCATGAGATCCACCACGTTGGATGCAGGCATGAGGTATCGCACCACCATTCTCTGCATAGGAAACCACAAGATGAACCCTGCCACTAAGCCGATCACAATCCAAATGTTAACTTTCTTTTTGTTCTCTTTTTCCATTTGTCCCGTCGTATCATATTAACATGATCCAAAAACGCTGCAAAGGTACACATTATTTCCGCCTCTTGCAAATAAAACCCCAGAATAATCGCTCAAACACACACATGTCTTGGCTTTTGAGTGACTCAGATATCAGTTATAAATGCCGATAATCAACCCTCTTCTTGACGCGGCCTCACCCTCTTCTTGACGATGATTGACCCTCTTTTTGACGCTGCTCCATCCGCTTCTTAAGGGTCGCAAACCTGACGTGCCCCTAAAAAAATAACGTCGTTATTTCATGCCACAAACGCCGTTATCGTGCCTCACTAACGCCGTTATTTCGTCACCCTGAAGTGCGATGGACAGAACGGAGAAATATGAAACAGTTGGAGTCGTTGTAGCGATTATTCGTCTATGCAAATGCGTAAAAACGTCATTTGTTCGTCAAAAAATGCGAAAAGATTGTTTAATTCATTGAAAACATGTACCTTTGCAAGGAAAGAAGAACGATGTAAAACGAATTAATGAATAGAATCATGATGAAGAATCGACTTTTGATGCTTGTCGCCTTGGTGTGTATGGCGATGGGAATGGCGGCGCAGGATATGACGACCGCCCAGCAGGACAGTTTGAAAAAGGTGGGTGAGGAGTATTACAAGAAGGGAAATGCCTTCTGGAAAGACAAGGATGTGGACAAGGCGCTGACGTATTATGGTATGGCAGCCGAGGCTGGCAATGCAGAGGCTCAGTACCTTCTGGCCCTTCTGTGCATTGAGGGCAAGAAGATGGTGCAGGACTATGAGAAGGCCGTTGAATGGCTGGAGAAAGCTGCGGTTCAGGGACATAAAGATGCCCAAAAGAGCCTTGCTTCCATCTATTATCAGGGCAAAATCGTGCAAAAAGACCTCGAAAAAGCCCAGTATTGGGCACTGAAATATAAGCAAGAGTGATTGCTGGGATGATGAATGCTATCCCTATGTAAACAAAAATGAGTTGCCAAGCGGCAACTCATTTTTTGTGTTTATTTTATTTCCTTCCTTTTCTGCAGTTGGATAGGGCGTATCGCCATGCTCCTCGGCCACCCAGCATGGTGTAGATGCGGAGCAGGTTGCCAAAGCATCGCTGCGTGAAGGTGGGATTGAAATTATCTTTGCGGAAGAGGGTCAGCGCCTTGGCTGCCATCTTGTATTTCTTGCACTTGCCTGTGAGCTTTTCGTTTTGGAGCTTGCCCAAGAGGATGCTGGTACGCAGATAGAGCGGATACATCAGCAGGTCGAGGTGGGGATAGAGGCATGCCAGATGCTGTGCGTGGTAAGTGGAGAGAGGTTGCAAGATGGATGACTGCAGGTCGTTGATGACAGCCGTCAGGGTCTTGATGTAGTATTTGTAGTTCATGGAGTAGCTCGCACCCGTGATGCTGTCTTCGTGCACGAAAAGAGTGTGGAAGGCATGACGGGTGAACCACAGGATCTTGGGCTGATGAAGCATTACACGCAGTCCTAACTCCCAGTCGTTCCAGATTCGGCATTCAGGATTCCAGGCACCGATTTCCTTCAGGTATCTGGTACGGAACAGCATGCCTTGTGTGTTGAGCACACCTGCCAGCATCTGTACGCGTGGATCTTCGGATGGAATGAAGCTGCGTACCATCTCCTTGCCATTGACCACCTGCTTGGTGGGCAGGGCAATCAGGTCAACCTCATCAGGCACTTCGCCTCCTTGGAAGGTGGAAATGAAGTTGTAGTCGAAGAGGTCATCGCTGTCGAAGAAATACACCCATTCAGTCTTGCATGACTTGAGACCCTTGTTACGTGCAGCTGCTGCTCCAGGGAATGTTTCTCTGAGCAGGGTCATGTTGGGACGGTTTTTGATGTATTGTTCGCAGAACTGGTAGGTTCCGTCCTCACTTTCATTGTCAACGATAATGACTTCCTTAGGTGGAATACCCGCTCTCAGAATCGAATCGAGCGTTTTACCGATATGGTCGCGTCTATCTTTTACGGGTATGATAACGGTAATGTCCATGTTTCTTTGTAGCTTTGTAGTTTTCAGTGCAAAGGTAAGCATTTTAATTAATAATTAAGAGTTAAGAATTAAGAAAAAATGTAAAATTCTGTGTTTTTTTTAGTTGGAAATGACTATCTTTGCAAAAAATACCACAAAAACCATGCGAATTCTTCTCTTGGGCGACTATTCTAATGTGCATGCGACACTGGCTGAGGGCTTCAAGGCGCTGGGTCATGAATGTGTGGTGGCAAGTGATGGTGACAAGTGGAAGGACTATCCTCGCGACATTGATTTGCGTCGAGAGTTTGGATGGCGTGGCAACATGAGTTTCCTCTGGCGACTGATGAAGGCATTGCCTCAGATGCGTGGTTTTGATGTGGTGCAGCTCATCAATCCTGTCTTTTTCGAACTCAAGGCCGAACGCTTGGCTCCTTTCTATCGTTATCTGCGCCGTCACAATGGAAAGATGGTCTTGGGAGCCTTTGGCATGGATTATTATTGGGCATACGTCAACAGCTATGAGCGTCCACTTCGTTATGGAGATTTCAATTTTGGCGACACCATCCGTACGGATAAGGAGGCTGAACTGTTTCGCCAAGAATGGATCGGTACGCCAAAGGAACGGCTCAACCGCATGATTGCTGAGGATTGTGATGGGATTGTGGCTGGACTTTATGAGTATTGGGTGACGTATAAAGCCCCCCAACCCCCAAAGGGGGAGGGCTTACGCGATGTGGTGAAAGGTTTGTTTGAGGATAAACTGACGTTTATTCCTTTCCCCATCAAGATGCCAGATACGTTGGCTGTTGGGTCTTATGCCAAGACGGGGGTTGTGAAGATTTTTGCTGGCATCAGTAAGAGTCGGAGTGCCTATAAGGGTACGGACATCATGCTGAAGGCGGCTCAGGCGGTACAGGAGAAGTACCCTGACCGTTTGCAGATTCAAGTGGCAGAGGGTGTGCCCTTTGCTCAATATCAGGAGATGCTCAATACCTCGGATGCCATTCTTGACCAGCTCTACAGCTATACGCCAGCCATGAACTCGTTGTTGGCGATGTCGAAGGGCATCATCAATATCGGTGGGGGGGAACCAGAGAACTACGACATTCTGGGTGAGACGGAACTGCGTCCCATCATCAATGTGTTGCCTACCTACGAGAGTTGCTATGAGGAGATTGAAAAGTTGGTGCTTCATCCTGAACGCATCCCATTGCTTCAGCAGCAGAGCGTCGAATATGTGAAGAAGCACCACGACTACAAGAAAGTGGCGCAGCAGTTCTTAGACTTCTACCATACCCTTTAACATATTATATAGTATAGGAAAGGGGTTCTCTTTCCGATGCACCATCCACCAACCTGCTTCTTTCAGGGTTCGCCATAAGGCGTTGGCGGTTCCATACACATGCTTGAACGTAGCTCCCTTGCTCATCTGCAATTGGGGATTGCCTGCGAACTGCGTGCCTGTGGTTCCTTTGGGGGTCATCACGATGGGCTGATTGACATAGCGTATCTGATAGCCGGCATCGCTGGCATCCTTCATCCACACTTCTTCCTCTCCAGCACACAGGTGTTCACTTCCCAATCCGAAGCGTTCGTCGAACCGAGTGGTCACCGATCTCTTGAAGGTCAGCTCCACAGAACTCACGTATGGGGCAGGGTAGGGGTGCAGGGGATTTCCCTCTAAGTCTAAGGCTTGAAAATGAATCACATCGGCTTCTGGATGTGCCTCGTAAGCCTCAAAGATATGTCCGATCAATTCATCAGTATATCGATTGTCATCATCTGCAATAAGAAGCACATCGCCTGTCGCATGACTCAGGGCATTGTTCCTGTTTCGGCTCAGTCCTTTCCCCTCTAAGAAGGTCAGCGTCACATCCTCTCGCTCTTTCAGAATGACAGGAACCAGTTCCTTCATCGCCTCCTTCGTGAATTGCATCGACACCACATAGTTGACATCGTCTCGTGGCGACATCAATACATCAGGAACGCGTATGATTCCTTCGTCAATCGTGCAAATTAGGATGGAAAGTTTCATAATCGCTGCAAAGATAGGGATAAATTAGGAATTGGAAATGAGGAATGAGGAGTTTTTCTTACCTTTGCACAAAATAAATAGGCATGGCAGAAGAATTGATTGTTACAGCTGGCTCGAAGGAAGAGAAGTACCAAGAGCTGTTGCCGCAGATACAGGCTGTGGTGGAAGGTGAGTCGGACATGATTGCGAACATGGCGAATGTGGCAAGCATGCTGCATGAGACCTTTAGATTCTGGTGGACAGGATTTTATAGGGTACAGACCCTCTCCCCAACCCTCCCCCATAATGGGGAGGGAGACCATACGGCGAGTTCCTCAATGACTAACAAGCCGGATGGCTCTCCCCATTACGGGGGAGATGTCCGAAGGACAGAGAGGGTCTTCCTTCTTCTTGGTCCTTTCCAAGGACCATTGGCTTGCACACGTATTCCCAAAGGGAAAGGTGTGTGTGGTACGGCATGGGAGCGTGGAGAAACCATCATTGTGCCAGATGTGGATGCTTTTCCTGGACATATCGCCTGTTCAAGCCTGAGCCGCAGCGAGATTGTGGTACCTATATGGAAAGGTGACGAGGTGATTGCTGTGTTGGACATCGACAGCAAAGAACTCGCCACCTTTGATGAGGTCGATCAACGCTATTTGGAGGAAATCGTGAAGGTGCTGGCTATTGGAGTCGGAAGGTGATGGGGAGTGTGTATTTCATGCGAACCACATTGCCTCTTTGCTTAGCAGGCTCCCATTTAGGCATGCCTTTGACCACTCGGATTGCCTCATCCTCCAAAGCCTTGCTACAAGATTCCAACTGCTCGGGAGTGGCTTCCACTTCCTCACCTTTCGCTATTTTTTCCTTGGCTGTTTTTGCAAGTGCGGTGACTAAGATTCCATCAATATTAGCAGCAGCATTTCTGACAATCTCATAATTGCTGAGCGAACCATCTTTCTCTACGATGAACTGTACGAGCATGCGGCCTTGTATGCCATTCTCTGCCGCCTCTGTCGGATATTTCACCGTTGTGGCGATGTATTGCATGAGGGCACCTTGTCCACCAGGGTATGCCGCAACTTCCTCACAGACATCAAAAACTTCGTCGCCAGGGGTTTTCTGTGCTTGATCCTCTTTCATGTTGAATGCATCAGGGTTCACCTTAATCTCGATGACACCATTCTTGCCCTTGTCGCCATAGATGGCTGTGGCTGCTCCGTCTTTGAGAACGGTGATGCCTTGAACGTCTTCTGGCTTGATGTTGAGGAACTTGGCGATGGTTTCATCATTGAGTGTTTTGTAAGAATCGGTAGGGAACTTGATTTCACGTCCATTGACAAGGATGAGTGGTTCATCGCCATCAGGAGCTGCTGATGCTTCTTGGGTGTGGATAACAATGATGCCGTGCTTGTCCTTGTAGTCGTACTTGGCCGTTCCGTTGGCTGTCTTCAGTATCTCAAACTTTGAATTTGCCAACAACGTCTTGTAGTTTCTCAGTTCGGCTTCAGTGGCTTGACGCCCATCGATGAACACATATTCAGCGGTGCATTCGAAGTAGCCTTCAGCGGGCTTGCCTTCGTGTGTGAAGCCCATGATTCTGCCATACTGGTCGGCAACGGGATGGATGGCAAATGGAGTATTGTCATCGGTGCTTACCTCCTCAGTAAGGATGCTCTCTTTCACCTCTGTGAGTGTAGGTACAGCCGTCTTTTTCAACGTCTTCACCATATCTTCCACAGGGTCGGTCTCAATAGGTGTGGCGAATACACTGATGGTGAGTGCAGCCACTGGAATGGCGCAGAGTGCTTTGAGCATGAGCCATCGGTTGGATTTCTTTTGGTACATCATAATGATACGTTTTTTGAGTGAGCCGTGATTCAGATTGTTGGTGAAAGGCTGCAGACGATCCCCCACAACTTTGGTCACGAGAAGTTGTTGATATGATTTTGCATCGATGCCTTGATTGATGACTGCCTGGTCGGCCTCGTACTCATGCACGGCCTTGAGGTCGCGGCTAAGAAGCCAGATGAAGGGACTGAACCACTGGAGGTGTTTCATCACCTCGAGCAGCAGGAGGTCGTAGGTGTGTCCCAGGCGTATGTGTTCCTGTTCATGGGTCAGAATATAGGGTCGGTTCTCCTCATAATCCTTCACGCTCATCACGATATAGCGGAAGATGCTGAAGGGCGGCACATCCTGATTGTGCAGGATGACGGTGTTGCCATGAGCATCAGTATGTCTCACACCTGTGTGCAGGAATCTGGACAGCGAAAAAGCCTGCACGAGGGTGACGATGAGCATGATGGCGACTCCTGCGAGATAGATCCACGATAGCAACTGAATCCATGTGAATCGGGTCACTTGGGTCGGTCGGATGACAATCTCCATCGTGCCTGTCTGCATGTAGTTCTGTGCCAGATAGACCTCTTCGTTCAGCGCTGTGGGATGGGAGGTGGTGACGTTGAACATTGGCATGATAAGCGACACGAGCATGATGCCCACCAGCATGCAGCGGTTGAAACGATGGAAGGTTTCTTTGCTCAGGAACAGAAAGAAACAGCTGTATAGCAGCGCCATCGTGATGGCTGATTTGAGGATATAGAGTACCATAGTAATTTACGATTTGACGATTGACTATTTACTATTATATTTATTTCTTGATCATCTCCATGATTTCTGCAAGATCTTCTTCCGACACTTCCTCCTGTTTGGCGAAGAAGGAGAGCATGGATTTGAAAGAGCCTGCGAAGAAGGTACTTTTCACTTCCTTCATCACACGGTTGGTATAAGCCTCCCTCGTGATGAGCGGCGCAAACACAAAGGTCTTGCCACCTCCTTCCAATTTGCGTGGATGGATGAAACTCTTGTTCGTCAGAATCTTCAGAAACGTGGCGATGGTGGAGTAGGCGGGTTTAGGCTCAGGATACTGCTCAATGATCTGATGCGTCGTGAGTCCTTCCCTTGGAGCATTCCAAAGCACGTCCATGATTTCCATCTCGGCCTTGGTCAATTGTCTTTCTTCGTCGTTTCGCTTCATCTTTATCTAATATTTTAGATTATTAATTTAACTTTTTAGATTTTCTGCGGCAAAGTTAATCTAAAGTTTTAGATAATGCCAAATAAAAAGCGAGAAAAATGCATGTCAACGACTAAGTTTAACTTTTTTTGTTAGATATTCTGTTATTTTTATTAGATATTAAGATTGGTTTTCCGTTTTTTGTGTAACTTTGGCGCAAAATCAATTGTTTAACCCAATAAAATCGGAATGATGAAAACAAAGAACATCTTTTTGGCGGCATTGACCCTGATGAGTGTCATGACTGCCAACGTGAACGCACAGAATGCGAACGAAACGCCACAGCAGAAGTTTGAGCGGCTGGCGAAGGCTGCTGATGAAGACCCCACGAATTGGCAGAAGCAGAAAGAGGTAGGAGAATTCCTGATCAACCATGATGAGGGAATGTATGACCAGGTGGCTGCCATGAAGTACTTCGAGCGCATCTACCACCTGGTGGCTGATGTGAATAGGGAAGTGCCCGACTCCGTGTTTGAGGAGGCTGGGATTGTGCTGATGTTTACAGCCATGAATCAGAAAGACATGAAGGCAGCCATGTTCTATGGTGATGAGCTGAACCGATATGTTAAAGTGACGAATAATGAGGAAAGCACATCCCCCATGACGGTCAACACTGTGGCTGTATTGCTGGAGATGGCGGATGAACGCATTTTGGAAGCCGCCGACCGATTGAGCGAAGTGCGGAAGGAATTGTCACGCCGAGAGTTTCAGGGCGTTGAGCATACTGACATGCTGATGTGCGTGCTCTATGACCAAGTGTTTAGTGAGTACAAGAAGTTTGTGGAGAACAAACTGATGGAAATCACGATAGATGGCAAGCCTTATGTGATTCTTGCTATGGGGGAGTGGAATGTTGAGCAACCGCTCATGGGCTGGGTTGATGACACAAGCGAGACTGCACCAGTGCTGATGGGTGAAGATGGTGTTGTTCGCGATGACCTGCATGGTCAGATTCTCTTCAACTTCAACTGGAGCGAAAAGGATATGGCTGTCGTAAAGAGCGATGACACCAACACCCGCATCATCACCGTCACTCCTGAACGCCGCCAGCAGTTGATTGAGGCGTATAAGAAATTCTTGAAAAAGGGAAAGAAGTGAAAAGTTAAGAGTGAAAAATCATGAAGAAAGTATTCGTTTCTTTTGTCATCGCCACAATGATGGCATCGCTCATGGCTTGCGGAGGCAAAACTGAGCAGAACCAAGAAGGTCAGGACTCTACAGCGATGGAGACTGAGGGAGCAGAGGCTGCTGAAGAAGAGGCTCCAAGCACTACCGTCGAATCTGAGGCTTTCACAGGAGTAGCACCAGCAGGATGGGAAATCGTGCATGTGGACGAAGAAGGTTTCCAGTTCAAGAACCGCAATGCGGAAGGTCCACTGACGCCAACGGTTACAGTCCACAGGGCTTATGGCACAGCTATTGAGGCTTATGAGTCAATTACTCAGAACCCTCCCAAAAACCTCATTGGCGATGTTGAAATAGTCGAAGGCATGGACATTGCAGGTCGCACCTATACTGGCTTCTACTTCAAGACAAAATACAACAGCGAGCTTAACACCATTGCGTATGGCCTCATCACCGACCTTGACAACGGTACCCCAATCTACGTAACGGTGGAAAACATCGACATTGACGATGATGACGTTCAGGCAGTGTTTGCAAGCATCAAGGAGAAGTAAACCTGTAGCGAAAACTAAAAACTAAAAGTGAAAAATTTGCTACCGCAGCAGTAAGTCAACAGCTGACAAACACTCGCGGTAGCAAATTTTTCACTTTTCGTTTTTCGTTTTTCGTTTTCTATGCGGTAGCAAACTTTTCACTTTTAGTTTTTCACTTTTCACTTCGATAGATTAGCTTTCCGTTGATGTAGCTCTTCAGCTTGCGCCAGTCTCTGGGCATCCAAAGTTCACCCTTCGAGGTGAGGAGGAGAATGTGGAAGCCTGCATCATCGCGTGTCCATTTGAGGAAGTATTCATCACTATCCTCATAGCTTACCCCATGGAGCAGGTCACCAGGATTCAGGACAGGGATTCGTTTGGTGAAATCATATTCGTAGGGCTGTTCAGGATGGCGGGTGATGTAGTCGAGTGTGAGTGAGTCGAGCTGTTTGTACAAGTCATTGGCTTCTTTCTCATATTGTGCAGGAATGAAATAGTAAGTGCCTGTCGTCAACCCCGTGTGGCTGTTGTCGCCATACATACTGTTTCGCGTGGTCTTGTGGCTGAGATTGCCATTCACGGTTTCATCATTAAATCCCTTGTCGTGCCGCCAATAAACGGGATAGGTCTTCACACCCTTTAACTTCTTCACCGGTTTCAGAGCTGGCTGAATCAGCGTTTCGAAAGCAGCAATGTCAAAGGGCTTCATTTCGTCGTACGTAATGCCGTTGGGTTCATCGCACCAATGAACATAGCTGCCCAACATGCTGTAGCCTTTGTTGTTGGTGTTGTACGATTTCTGATAGTCGAAACTGGCGACTTCGCGGGCATTGGAGAAATACACATTATTCTTAATACGCGTGGCAAGGAGCGTGTCATCATCCTGACGGAAAGCCAATGAGTACTTGATGGTGTCAACATCCTCCTTGTGGTACTCATACATATAACTCTCCGAAGCCTGCTTGCCCAACAATGCGAAGGTGATGCGGATGGAATCAATCGCTTGTCCCAATTTCTTCATGCGCTGGGCATTGATGCTGTCATGCTTGCTGAGCACCATCTGCCTCACTTCCTCGCTGGGTGCCTCAACAAAACTGGGTGCGAACGTGTTCTCTGCGATAAAAGCCTGATAGGTATGCCTCACGCCCTCCTTCCCTCGGGAGTTCGACTGTGTGTGTTTGATGTTATATCCCTGCTGACGGAGATAGCCCTCCAACTGGCGGAGTTTTTCATTGGGTTGCTGTCCCTGTGCTGTCAGGCACAATGCTACCAACAGCACGCATGTGAATAGTTTTTTCATTGTTCCGTTATTTTATTGTTATTATTTTACTATCATTGCCACCTCGCGTTGCAAGCGCTCTCCACGTGAGCGGATGTCCTGCATCTGATTCATGACGAAGGCATACGGGTCTTCAAGCCCCCCGTCCCCCGAGGGGGGAGGGCTAACGCGATGTTCTTCCATATATTCCTCCACACGAACATCTTCGTATTCAACGTGGGCAAAAAGGAATTCTTGTACATTCTCATTTCCTTCTTCCTCCACCACCTCATGCCTCTTTGCCACCACTTTCTTCTGAGGCACCACTTGCTGCACAGGTTTTGGCTCTTCTACCACTGCCACCGTTTTCTGTTCCACCACTTCAGGCTTCTTCACCGTTGTTTCTTTCTTAGGCTGGTTTTGCTTTACTATAACAGGCTTTCCATCCGACTCCGGTTGTGTCAACCCTCCCCCTTTGGGGGTCGGGGGGCTAAATGTCAACAGCAGCAGGATGCTGGCAGCCACACCTGAAACTACATACAGCCAGATGCGACGTTTGGGCTTCTCTTCCGTCTGTTCCATGCGTTGCATCAATCGTGCATTCAAATCGCTGGGCATTGATGGCTGGCGCTGTTCACGTCGGCTGATGGCCTCGCGCAAGATGTTGTCGCGCTCCAGCAGGGCATTCATATCTTTCTCGTTCATAGTGTCAAAGTTTTTGCATGATTTTGTATAGTTTCTTTCTGATTCGGCAGAGTTGAGAAGCAACGGTTGTGGGAATGGAATCCGTGATGTAGGCAATCTCCTTCATGCTCAGATGATCGAAATAGAACATCGTCAACAGGTTCTGTTCGTGGGGAGGCAGATGCTCCAACGCCTGTTCCATGCGTTCGATGTTGTGCTCGTTGTTTGGTGTGTCAACGTCATCCTCCACCTCCTCCAAGTCTCCATTGTGCTCATCTATATAGACCATTGTAGGTGTCTTCCTCCGCACGAAATTCAATGCCTCATGATAGGCGATGCGTCCCAGCCATGTGGCCAGTGATGCTTGGCTTTCATCGAAGGTGCCGATGTTGCGGAAGGCCTTGACGAACACGTCTTGATAGACCTCTTCGGCATCCTCCCTTCGTTCCACGATTCTTGCCACCAAGCGGAACACCATCTGCCCGTAGCGTGTCAGCAGCTGTTCTTGTGCCGTTCGCTTCTGCTTGAGCAAGTCTGGAATGAGGTTATTGATTTCTTTCTTCATCTTTTTTGTTTTCTACTCGAATATACACAGAAAACAGCAAAACATTGCAAAAAAAGGGAAAAAGTAAAAGTGAAAAGTGAAAAATCTATTTTACTGCCATCCGGATAGGGGATACTTAGATTTTTCACTTTTCACTTTTCACTCTTCACTTTTCACTTAGTTTTAGAACTGTTCCAGAATCCTGATTCTTTCTTCAGTGCTGGGGTGTGTGCTGAAGAGGGATTGGAGTTTGTCGAAGAAGTTCTGCTTGAGTTTCTTCGGATGGATGATGTAGAGTTGGGCAATGTCCTCACGATCGATTTGGCCAAGTCCTGGTGCCGCAGAAATCTTGCGCAGGGCAGAAGCCAGGGCACGAGGATTGCGGGTCAGTTCAGCACCGCCTGCATCGGCCATGAACTCACGTTTGCGAGAGATGGCAAAACGGGTCAGCATCGAGAGGAAATAAGCGATGGCAGCACAGATGATGGCAGCCACAATGACCACCACGATGGCTACACCGCCTTTGCCGTTGTTCGAACGACGGCTTGACCCACCACTCCATAGGAATGCACGAAGCACACCTCGTGTCAGTATGGTGAGGACGGTAGAGAGGATGCCCACAAAGACGATGCTCACGATGAGCACACGTGTGTCGCGATTGCGGATGTGGGTCAGTTCGTGGGCAATCACACCTTCCAGCTCAGCATCGTCCAGATAGTCAATGATGCCACGTGTCAAGGTGACCGTGTAGCTCTTCTGGTTGATGCCCGATGCAAAGGCATTCAGTTGATCGTCCTCGATGATGTTCACCTTCGGCATCGTCATGCCACAACTCATGCAGAGGTTCTCCACCAGGTTATACACCCTTGGGTTCTCCCTGCGCTCCAACGGCTTGGCGCCTGTGGCATGCTGAATCATCTGGGCATTGAACGTATAGGCAATGCCTAACCAGATGGCCACGATGATGCTCACCCAAGGAGCCCAACCCCTCCACATGTCATTGACAATGCTCGTGTCGAAGAAGAAATTCTCCTGTCCGTACGAGTCGTAGGTGCTATCGATGCCGAAGATGCAGCAGAACACCCACAGCATGCCGAGGATGATACATGGGAACATCAGGAGCAGCACGAAGCTGTTCCAGTTGTTCCGCATGATTTGAGTTTGGATGCCCGTGTACTGCATTAAAATTTGATCTCAGGTGCTTTCTCCACATTGGCGCGCTCGGAAGCCTCAATCTCGTACATAGCCTCTTTGTGGAAGCCGAACATGCCAGCGAGGAGGTTGTTGGGGAAAGTCTGCACAGCGTTGTTCAGCTCACGAGTAGCAGAGTTGAAGAAGCGACGAACAGCAGCGAGCTTGTTCTCGATGTCAGAGAGCTCTTCCTGCAACTGCATGAAGTTCTGGTTAGCCTTCAGGTCAGGATAAGCCTCCACCTGCACCTTCAGACCAGCCAAAGCAGAAGTCAGCTGCTGGTCAGCCTTGATCTTGTCATCGATGCTTGTAGCGCTCATGGCAGCAGAACGGGCAGCGGTGATGCTCTCCAGCAGACCCTTTTCATGCTCAGCATAGCCTTTCACGGTAGCCACCAACTGAGGCACGAGGTCATAACGCTGCTTCAGCTGCACGTCGATGTCAGCAAAAGCGTTCTCACGGTTGTTGCGCAGTTTCACGAGGTTGTTGTAGATGCCAATGATTGCCAAAACAAGTACGGCGACAACAACAAGAATAATGATCAGTGTCATAATACGATAGTTTTTAGTGGTTTAATAAAGTTTTTGTTATTTCATTTTTATGGGAACACGTTCCCTTGCCATTTCAAAATGGCGTTGCAAAGGTACGATATTAAGTGAGTACACTACAAGAAAAAACGCACAGAACTTTCATTTTTTAATCATTTTTACACATTCTTTGCCCTTAATGCCTCCTTTGATGCTTCAAACTCTGCGTTTTTGAACGCTCATTTGATGGAAGAAGTTAGTCGATGGCGACCCGCTTCCCGTCGCTTCTTGACCCGCTTCCTGCGGCTGCTTCACCTGCTTCCCGTTGATTGCTTAGACAAAACTTTCTGAGGATTTGTTTGGTGAGATGAAAAAAAGGTTGTATCTTTGCAACCGTCATAAATTGTATAACCCTTTAAAAACAAAAAGACAATGAAAAAGACTAATGAATTCATCCAGAGATTGACCTCCGTGGTTTTTGTGTTGGCACTGCTCACCACATCTGTTTCGCTGACATCGTGCGACGAACTGATCAAGACGCTCGAACAGCTGGACGAACAAGACAAGCAAGATAACTCCGAGCGGCAGTCGAAAAGTGACCTACCTCCCATTGGCAGCGTGATTGTCAAAAATGTCATGCAAGAAGATGAGGAGGAAGTGGAGGCCGCAGAAGACATCCTTCCTCAATTCAACCAATCATACGTTAATGAGGATGGGGGAGCGTGGGTGTTCTCGCCATCTGACGAAGAAGGTGTCTTGGATGCCACGTATGCAGACCCCACCAAGAAACGTCCGAGCCATTGCTATTTGCAGAAACGTGCCAACAGCGCTTATGATATCTATCCGAAGAATGGAGACATCCCTGTGAGCATTGGTGTTATCCGCATCAAAGAAAACGGCAAGGCTATTGAAGAGGCTCGTGGTTCGAAGAAATCCATTTTCGTCATTTCAGAATAGATTTAGAAAAAAGGAGACTCACGTTCGACAATAAAAATAAATGTGGATTTATTTTGTATTGTGCTCACTTCTCCGTAACGTTGGCATAGCCGAAGGTAGGCTGCATCTCGGAAATACAAAGAAAAACCTGTTTTCCTTTGGTATTTTGCTCGATTTGCACTACCTTTGCACCCGATTTTCTCAATAGTAAATTGTAAATCGTCAAATTGTAACTATATATGATGACAGCAAAAGAGATACGTGAGTCTTTCAAGAAGTTCTTTGAAAGCAAGGAGCACCTGATTGTGCCATCGGCTCCAATGGTCGTGAAGGACGATCCCACGCTGATGTTCACCAATGCAGGTATGAATCAGTTTAAGGATATCATTCTGGGCAATGCGACGCCGAAGAGCCGCCGACAGGCTGACTCGCAGAAGTGTCTGCGTGTGAGCGGTAAGCACAACGATCTTGAGGAGGTGGGACATGACACCTACCACCACACGATGTTCGAGATGTTGGGCAACTGGTCGTTTGGCGACTACTTCAAGAAGGAGGCGATTTCGTGGGCATGGGAGTACATCGTGGATGTGCTGAAGATTGACCCGAAGGATCTCTATGCCACCGTGTTCGAGGGCAGTCCTGAGGAGGGTTTGTCACGTGACGATGAGGCTGCTGGCATCTGGGAACAGTTCTTGCCCAAAGACCACATCATCAACGGTAACAAGCACGACAACTTCTGGGAGATGGGCGATACAGGGCCTTGCGGTCCTTGTTCTGAGATTCATGTGGACAGCCGCTCTGAGGAGGAGAAGGCAAAGGTGCCAGGTCGTGAACTCGTGAATAAAGACCACCCACAGGTGATTGAGATCTGGAACCTTGTATTCATGCAGTACAACCGCAAGGCTGACGGTTCTCTTGAAGGTCTTCCAGCCAAGGTGATTGACACAGGCATGGGCTTCGAGCGTTTGGTGCGCACGTTGCAGGGCAAGACTTCCAACTACGATACCGACGTGTTCCAGCCCCTCATCAAGGTGTTGGGCGATATGGCTGGGTGCCAATATGGTCAAGACGAGAAGAAGGACATTGCCATGCGTGTGGTGGTTGACCACTTGCGTGCCATCGCCTTCGCCATTGCCGATGGTCAGCTTCCGTCAAATGCCAAGGCTGGTTATGTGATTCGTCGCATCCTGCGTCGTGCCGTGCGTTATGGTTACACGTTCCTCGGACAGAAAGAGGCGTTCATCTATAAACTCGTGCCTACACTTGTGGCAGAGATGGGTGATGCCTTCCCAGAGATTGCTGCTCAGCAGAAGCTGGTGATGAAGGTGATGCAGGAGGAGGAGAGTTCGTTCCTCCGTACCCTTGAGAACGGTATCAAACTCTTGCAGGGTGTCATCGACGAGACCAAAGCTGCTGGCAAGACAGAGATTGCTGGTGACAAGGCCTTTACACTCTTCGACACTTTCGGATTTCCACTCGACCTTACAGAACTCATCTGCCGTGAGCAGGGTCTCACTGTCGATGAAAAGGGCTTCGACGTTTGTATGCAGGAGCAGAAGAACCGTGCCCGCAACGCAGCCGAAGTGAAGTTGGGCGACTGGGTGGTGCTCAGCGAGGCAGAGAGTGAGTTTGTGGGTTATGACTATACGGAATATCCAGCCCACATTATTAAATATAGAGAGGTGCAGCAGAAGAAGCGCACAGCCTACGAGGTGATCCTCGACAAGACCCCCTTCTATGGAGAGATGGGTGGTGAGGTCGGCGACCAGGGTGTGCTCGTGAGCGAGAACGAGGAGATCAAGGTGCTCGATACGAAGAAGGAGAATGGTCTTTCCATTCATATCGTGGACAAGTTGCCAGAAGATCCCACGGCTGAGTTCATGGCTTGTGTGGATGTGGAGGTGCGTCATGCTGTTGAGGCCAACCACACTTGTACCCACTTGCTCGACGAGGCATTGCGCGAGGTGCTGGGCACCCATGTGGAGCAGAAGGGTTCGTTGGTGTCTGCTGACGGCCTGCATTTCGACTTCTCTCACTTCGAGAAGGTCACTCCAGAGCAACTGCGTGAGGTGGAGCATCTCGTCAATGCGAAGATTCGTGAGGACATCCCTCTGAAGGAATACCGCGACTATCCCATCGAGGAAGCCAAGAAATTGGGTGCCATCGCCCTCTTTGGCGAGAAGTATGGCGACAAGGTGCGTGTGGTGCAGTTTGGTACCAGCGTTGAGTTCTGTGGTGGTTGCCACGCTCAGAGCACAGGTCGTCTTGGCATGATGAAGATTGTGAGCGAGAGCAGCATCGCCGCTGGTGTGCGTCGTATCGAGGCCATTACAGGTAAGGCTGTGGAAGATACGCTCGACAAGATGCAGGATTTCATGACCGATCTGAAGGCATTGCTCAATAATGCTCCAGACCTTATGACCACCATACAGAAGGCCATCTCGGAGAACAAGGAACTGCAAGCCCAGGTAGATCAGTTCAAGGCACAGAAGGCACAGCAGATGAAGCAGGCGTTGATCGAGAAGGCTCGCGAGGTGAATGGCGTGAAGGTCATCGCTGGTGTGTTGCCACTCGAACCTCAGTTTGCTAAGGACATCGCTTTCCAGTTGCGTGGTCAGTTTGCAGAGCACCTGCTCGTGGCCATCGGCAGCGAGGTGGGAGGCAAGCCCACGCTGACCGTATCCATTTCTGATGACCTTGTGGCAGAGGGAAAGAACGCAGGTCAGTATGTGCGTGAGGCAGGTAAACTCATCCAAGGTGGTGGTGGTGGTCAGCCTCACTTCGCCACAGCAGGTGGTAAGAACGCCGAGGGCTTGAAGTCAGCAGTCGATAAGATTGTTGAGCTGGCAGGATTCTAAGCGACCTATCATGGCTAAATTGCTATTAACGATATTGCTTCCCTTCTTGAGCATGTTTGCATTTGCTCAGGAAGGGAATGCTGTTTGGGCTCATCTCGAGGAGATCGACAAACAGATTATTCCTGAAGATACGGCTTTGCGCAAGGGAACGCTCGACAACGGGCTGACCTATTACGTGCGCCGATGTAATCAACCGATTCCTCAACGAGCATCCTTCTACCTGTTGGTGAAGGCGGGTTCTCTGCAGGAGAAGGACAATGAACGGGGCATCGCTCACTTTGTGGAACACATGATGTTCAAGGGAACGAAGCATTTCCCAGGCAACGATGTGATTGGGTTCATGCGTCGCAATGGTATTGTGTTCGGACACGATAGCAATGCCTTTACTGGCTTCAATACGGTCAGATACATCCTCAATGATGTTCCTGCCAACAACATAGAAATGCTCGACTCGTGCCTCCTCATGTTGCGTGACTGGGCAGGAGACGCCACGATAGATGATAAAGATGTGGAAACGGAACACAACGTCATTGTGGAGGAATGGCGGAGCGGCGGTATGGCACCTTTCGCCAAGCTGTGGAGGGATGATATTTTCAACAACTCCCTCTACGCCAAGCGTCTTCCTGTTGGTGATATGGACATCGTGCAGCATTGCTCACCTCAGCTTGTCCGCAATTTCTACGAGCGTTGGTATCAGCCCCAGAACCAAGCTGTGGTGGTGGTAGGTGATTTTGACCCAGACACGATGGTGGAGGGCATCAAACGTCTGTTCAGCGACATGAAGCGAGGCAAAAGCAAACCTTCTGCCCCTTTGATGATTCCTGATTGGGAACAACCGCGAGTGGGCATCTATCAACACGCCAAACAGCCTTTTGCCTCTGTGTATATGTTGGTGAAGATGCCTGAGGTGGAAGCCGATAAGCAGAATACGGTGGGAGAAATCAGGCAAGGAACGCTGCGTGAGAAGGTGAGGAAAGTCTTGGAGAAGAAACTTGGTACATTGAAGGAACAACATCGGGAAATATACGAGCGTACCGCTAAATTCATGCAAGTCAACGATTTGACTGGTACTCAACTCTTGGCTTTCGGCTTCGATGCTTCCACTAACCGTTGGGAACAAACGCTCGAATTGTTAGCTAAGCAAGTGGAACTCATGCGTCGCCAAAGCTTCAATGAGGAAGAAGACAAGATGGCTCTTGAAGCGAATGTATCTTATACGGTTGAAGAGGTCTTTACGGATGCAGACAGCAAGAACTATAACTATCCGAGTCCTCCATACAACGAGGATTCTACTGCCATCGTGTTCAATGACACGACGTTTACGATAGGTGAGTTCCCTCATCCCAATCAGTATCGGTCGAACGAATGCATTGCGAACTTCTTTGAAGGCAAAACCATCATGTGGGATATGGCCAGGCAATTGGTTGATCGTCACGTCGGCAACACCATCTCGAAAGAGCAGCTCAATCAGGAATTCAGGAATCTTACAAGTGGACACAACATGTTTTTGGCACTTATGTTCCCAGAGAATGTCACCCTGCCCACAGAAGAGCGGGTGAGGGGAATCCTCCAACGTGTGAAGAACATGTCGGACGAAGAATTGGCTGACATCAATGAGAAGAAGGAACAGCCGAAGAAACTGGACATGCTGTGTGTGGATAGCCTCGACATCCCTACCGTTCCTGGCACTGTGGTGAAGACGACTGTGCTCAACGACAGCATCAGCGAGGTGATGCTCTCCAACGGCGTGAAGGTGGTGTTGTGGAAGAAGAAGACGGATGGCAATCCCATCAACTTCACTTTTGTGCGTCCTTCAGGTTTCTCTGTGCTGAAGGACGAGGATATCCAATTCCATGATATGCTCCCCTTTGCTGTGAGGAGATATAGTTGTTGGAATGGGTCATCCAGTCTGATGGTCAAGCCATTCGAAGATACCTACGGCTGGTCTGTGTATGAAAAGGACAAGGTGGAGAGTTTCCTGAAGATGCTCTATGCCACATTGACCTCCACAGAGGTGGACGTTGCGGCATTTGAGGAATGGATGCAGGGAAAACTGACAGGTGCGGTGGCAACAAGCACCCCTACGGCGCAAGCACAACTGAGGATTGCACATCTGCCTGTCGTATCCGCCAAGCGACTGATGCCTCCCACGCTGGAGGAACTGGAAACCTCCTACACCCTCGACCGCTTCAGAGAGGTAGTCAAGGACTACTATTCCAACTATAATGGCTCTGTGTTGGTGGTGCAGGGCGAATACGACACCGACAGCATCATGTCCTTGATCCTCAAGTATGTGGCAGCCTTGCCGTCGAAGCCTGAACCTGTGAAGCGGTGGGCTTGGCCTGCTGACCACTACAAGACCACTAACACAACGGTGGTGGAAAAGATAGAGAATGCGGCTCCCTATTGTGCCACGAACCTCTACTACACTTGGGAGAAGGGTTACGCCTACACCCAAGAGACGCATGCCCACAATCAGGTCTTGCAGAGTGTGCTGGGTACCTTGTTGTTCAACACCTTGCGTGTGCAGCATAGCGATATCTACACGCCTTTCTGTGGGGTGCAGGATGATCTCTTGCCTTTCCCTCGCATGATATGTGCCATTTCCTACACCTGCAATCCTACCCAACGAGAGCGCATTGCTCAGGATGTTGTCCAACTGATGCAGCAGATGGCAGAGGGCGATCTCATCACGCAGGAACTCATCGACAATTATGTGAAGGAGTGTGAGAAACGGAAAGACATGTTCAAAGACACCGAATCCAGTTTGCTCAATGAATATGTGATGCGTGAGGTCAATGGTATCGTCGTGAAGCAAGGAGATGTCACCTACATTAAGCAGGTCACTCCTGCATCGCTCAAATCTCATCTGAAGCAACTGCTCACGAAGGGGAATTTGCACATCGGCTATCTAACGACAGAATAAAAATATGACTTTATCTACAGCAGAATCTTGCACAGGTGGCCGCATTGCTGCCGCCATCACAGCCCATAGCGGTGCCAGCAATTATTTTCGTGGTGGGCTGGTGGCCTATCAGAACGATGTAAAGGAAGAGATGTTGGGTGTGCCCCACGAGATGATTGAAACCTATGGAGTGGTGTCTCGTCAGGTGGCAGAGCAGATGGTCAAGGGAGCGTGCCAGCTGTTCCATTCCGATTATGCCCTTGCCTCCACAGGATATGCCGAAGCGTGGGAAGGGCATGACGTGGAGATTTGGGTAGCGTGGGGTAGTGGACACGATGTTCATTCCATCTGTCTTACCGAAGACTTCGGGAGGGTGAAGAATGTGGAACTCGCCACACAATGTGTGCTCGACGAGTTCAACAAATACCTGAAAACGCAGAAATCTCTCTTCACAGCCGACCATGTGAACTTGGCTTGAATTCTATTCCGTCATCTTCATCACATCCTCTAAGGTGAAAGTGCCTGAGAAGACGATGACGGACACTTCGCCTGCATCATCAGAGAGCATCACGACAGCGGACTGCTGTTTGCCCTCCCGATGGTAGATGCGTACCTTATCTTCGTCATCATCCACCTGCATGAGGAGTTCGTACTTTCCTGCCTTGACGAAGGTTTGGGTGTCGGCTTTCAGTCGGGCAGCCGCAGTTTTTTCTTCCGATGTGATGATCTGGATGCCCGTCAGTTTGTTCATGATGCTCTGGGTGTTCACGCCAGGCACAGAAGGAGCCGAAGCCTTGCCAGCCAGACGGAGCATATATTTGGAGATGAAGACGTAAGTCACGTTCTTTATGTCGGCATACTTCTCAAACTCCTTCACTTGTGCGTTGGCTTGCAGGCTCATCATGGCCACAGCCAACACAAATATCGTTTTGAAAACTATCTGTCTCATATCATTTCATGATGTTAAGTTGTTTGTTCAAAGTTTGTTCAGTTCTCTCGCTGATGGCTTTCGCCTTTTCCAGTTGACCCATGCCCTTATTCAGGTTGGCAGCCAAGAGGTTGAGCGCACGTTCAGCCTCCAGTTGTGCCACAGCAGGGTCGTGGTAGGTGTCCTGCTCCGCAAGGTTGACCGTCTCTGGCTGGTTGAGGAAGTAAAATCCCAATCCGAAGACAAGAACGATGGAGGCAGCGATGCCCGTGATTTTGAGGTAAGAGGTGAGAGGTAAGAGGTGAGAGGTATGAGGATTCTTAGATTTTTCACTTTTCACTTTTAACTTTTCACTTTCTTCCCACTCATCTATCTTCTTCTCAAGCCGTTCCTCCAGCCCTTCGGGGATGGGGATTTGTTCGAGTTCTTTCCAATTCAGTTCGTCCATGTCTTGGTGAGTTTTATGTATTGTTCCTTGAGTTTTTGTTTTGTTCGCATCATGATGATGCGGAGGTTGCCTTGCGAGAGTCCCGTGTCTTGTTCCATCTCTTCGTAGGACTTATCTTCCACGAGGTGCATCTGGAGGATGTGTCTGTCCCTTTCGGACAATCCGTCCATTAGCGTCCCCATTTGCTGTGCCTCGTCTGTCGCCTCAATGGTTTCAGCGAGGCTCCGTTCGTCTGGTGGTTCAGCGTGGTCATCGATGTCCTCCGAGGTGTCCACACGTTTCAGTCGCCGTTGGTCTCTGTAGAGGTTGCGCATCAGGGTGATGAGATAAGCTTCCGTCACAGCCTCCTCCTTCAGGTCATCACGCTTCTGCCAGAGCCTCAGGTATGTGTCTTGAAGCAGGTCTTCGGCATCCTGCGCATTGCCCGTCAAGTGGTAGCCCACCCGATAGAGCCGCCTGTGGAAAGGCATAAACCGCTGCTTAAACTCTCGTGCGTCCATCCGAATGAGTCACTTCTTGTCTTCAGATTTCTTGAATGTGATTTCAGCCACCACCTTTTTCGTGGCATCATACTTCTTCGCCATAGACTCGTCAAGATGGTAATGAACGCCATACTCTCCATTCAACACACCCTCTTCGTCGCTCAAGTACTTGATGACCTCGTTCTCATTGTGGAACTCAGGACGGTACTCGCCATTGAGCAGGATGACGCAGTTCATGATAGCCTCTTTCAGTTCCTCGGCTGACATCTTGCTGTTGCCTTCTCTTGCGTATTCAATCACCACTTTCTTGTCGGTGTTGGGGTACTTCTCCTTCACAGCTCCACCTACAATCCAATTTTCGCGATTAAAATCGATATCTTTGGCATCCATGTATGCTTTTGCTTCGTCCATAGAATGCAGTTCAGGATGTTCCACACCATCGACGACAAACAGTACATTGCCTGCTTTTACTTCTTCCTGCACATCCTTCATGTCCACAATCTCGCCGTCATTCTCTTGCTTAATGCTGATGCCTTCTTTCTCCAGGATAGACTTCACCATGAGGTCTTTACCCAGCTTCGTCTCAATATGCATCAATACAACCGTGTTCCAGACATTCATCTTCAGCAGCACATCACGGACCTTATTGCCCTTCACTTTGCCGTAGCCTTGCAGTTTGATTGTGGGATTCCACAAAGAAGACATCATTTGCTGAAGAACATTCTGGTTCTCGTCAGCACCTCCATTCTTGTTGGTCACGAACAACATCTCGTATCCTTTGAGCGTCTTGATTTCTTCTTCGATTTGAGCCAGTTGCTCCTCATCAACTTTCTCCAACTGCACCAACTCACTCATCTTGAAGTGCTTCTTCGCCTGAGCACGTTCCTCCTCAGTCCACGAAGGATCTTGGTTCTCGTCATAGAACTTCAGCGTCTCCTTGCTCGTATCCATATACTGAGCATTTGGCAGCTGCCTGTACTTCTCAATCAGCTTGCTCGCTGTCTGTCCGAAGGCAACACTTACCATGAGTGCCATTGCCATTGATAAGATAGTCCTTTTCATATCTTCTGGTTATATTTTGCTGTTGTATATTCAAATGCCACTTTCTTTTTCGTGCCAGGATACTTCTTTTTCACGTCCTTTCCTTCGAGCACTTTGGGGATGCCGTTCCATTCCATATTGTGCTTATATATATACCTCGCTGCATCTTCCTGGGTGTGAAGATTGGGATAAACCTTGCCGTCTATCACGATGAGGCAATCCCTAAACTTGCGTGGCTCCTTCTCATCATCATCATCTTCCCATACCGTCTGTTTCACGGAAAAAGAAAGCTTTTCCTCTTCCGATTTCTCATTGTTCTCTTCCAACAGCTTGGCGATGTCCAGCGCTCCCTTGATGAGCACCAGCGTGGCCTCGCCCTCTTCTTCGGCAAAGATGGCAACGGTGGTGTGCTTACCCTGTGGACGTTGAAAGATTTTCACCTTCTCCCCCTCCTCATCTTTCATGTCGACGAGAGGTTCCCAGCCGTCAGTACCCAGCACATTTCGCACACGCTTGCTCAGTTGTGCCACAGCGCCTTTTTCTTCGCTGGTATAGACATTGATGTCATCAATTTTCTTGAGCAGGTTGCCCGAATTGCCAATCGAGATGCTGCCATCTCCAAGGTCAAGACTTCCCTCATCGTTCATGGCAGCGAGGTTTAGCAGGAATTTGCCGATGTGCACATGTTCCACACCCTCAATCTTTGCCAATTGCTTAAAAGACTTCTCTTGTCCGAAGGCGACACTCACCATAAGTGCCATTGCCAACATTATAAATGTACGTTTCATATTCTGTTGTTTTAATTGTTAATACTAATTTAAGAGCCCTTCTATTTGTACAAACGAGACTTCTCCCCAGTTTGTTACATGAAAAGACAATTTTTTCAATTATCCCTCTGTCTGTTCCTTGGGCCAGTTGACGAAGATGATGCGGGTGGTAGCACGGGTGATGGCGGTGTAGAGCCAACGGAAATAGTCGGGGGTGAGGAGGTCTTCGGTCATGTAGCCTTGATCGATGAAGACATTGGTCCATTGACCGCCTTGGGCTTTGTGGCAGGTGACGGCGTAGGCGTATTTGATTTGGAGGGCGTTGTAGTAGGGGTCTCGACGCAGGGCTTTGAGCTTGTCTTGCTTGGAGCGTAGAGTAGGGTCGCCCTCGTAATCCTCCATGATATTATTATATAATGTGTTCTGCTGCTCTTTGGTCAGGGCTGGGGCTTCGGCTTGGAGGGTGTCGAGCAGGACCGTGACATCCAACTCGAAGTCTTCGTAGTCGGGAAACTCTAAGGTGGCATCGGCAAAGGTGAAGCCATAGAATTGACGCTCGTTGCGCACTCTTCTGATGATGGCTGTGTCGCCGTTGGCGATAAAGTCGAAGGGCACCGTCTCTGCTTCTTCTGGTGTCTTGCCTTCTGCTTTGGCGTTGGCCAGCAGTTCGAGTGCCAGTTTTTCTGTCCAATAATAGTTGTTCTTTGCCACCATGAGCATGTCGCCACTTTCGAGGAGTTCTTCGCGCCAGAGGATTTGGGCTCGGATGCCGTTGTTGTAGATGTTGGCGCGTTTGTTGCTGCGGGTCACGACGATGGTATCGTCCTCACCATCATGGTGGTAGCATTCTTCGAGGGCTTCGATGAGTTCGTTGCCTGGGATGTTCTTGACATCAGGGAAGCCTTTGAAGCGAATCTGGGGAAGTTGGCAGCTGACAGTTGACAGTTGAGCGTTAAGTGCCTCTCTTAGGTGGGTGGCATTCCAAAGGATGCCTGAGGAGTCAGCTTGGCGCACCACTTCGGTGAGGGTGTGGCTGATGACGTTGAGTCCGTAGCCGTTCATGTATTCGTCGCTGAGGGCTGGACTCTCAACGTCGCCAACGGGAGGCAGCTGGGCTGTGTCGCCCATGAGGATGAGTCGGCATCCCCGGCCTCCATAGACGAAGTGGACGAGGTCGTCGAGCAGTCGGCCTGTGCCATAGAGGCTGCCGGAGAGGTATTCGTCGTTGGCAATCATTGAGGCTTCGTCGCAAATGAAGAGGAGGTTCTGCCGCATGTTGAAGTTGAGGGTGAAGATGCTGTCTTTGTCGATGGACTTCTGGCGGTAGATGCGCTTATGGATGGTGAAGGCTGGGTGGTCGGAATAGAGGGAAAAGACTTTGGCGGCTCGACCCGTGGGGGCCATGAGCACACATTCCCGTTCGAGCTGCTCCATCGTCTTGACGAGGGCACTGACGAGGGTGGTTTTACCCGTGCCGGCGAACCCACGGAGGATGAACACCGAGTCGGCGTCGGGTGAGAGGATGAACTCACAGAGCGAGTCGATGACTTTTGCTTGATCTTGTGTCGGTTTTAGGCCGAAATGATGCAAAATCAGCTCCTTTAGGTAGTCTTTTATCATCTTTTTTCAAAAAAATGTTGAAAGTTGTGGGTGCAATTCAAATTTTATCCTTATTTTTGCAACGAATATAGTGATTATTCACGAAACTGGACGAGAAAAAGACTGAAAACTTGCTTCTCGGACAGCAAAAAAGTGTGGAAACAATCAAAAATTAACAAAACATATCATGAAAAAAAGTGTAGTAAATGGACTTCTTGTCGTTTGTACATTAGGTCTGGTTGTAGCATGCTTCATGAGCATCTACAGTGATATTGCCTTTGACGAAGAGAAGGAGGCACGTGAGAAAGTCGTTATTGCTCGTCTGATGGACATCCGTAATGCGGAAGAGCAGTACAAGATGACGTTTGGTGAGTACTGTGGTACCATCGACTCATTGATCGACTTTGTGAAGAACGGTAAGACGGTGGACAAGATCATCAAGGAAGGTGAGTTGACCGACGACCAGCTGGAGTCAGGCATGACTGAGCGTGAGGCTGTGGCCAAGGGCATCATCAAGCGTGACACTGTTTGGATCACCGCTGCCGAGAAGTTGGGCATCGCCAATCCCGACTCCATGAAGTATGTGCCAATCGGCCGTCAGGCTGATGGCTCGTTCGACGTGAAGCTGTCGAAGTTCGACCCTTCTGCTCGTGACACTGTCTATCAGGGCATCATCGAACTGCGCAAGAAGGCTCAGTTCAACATGAAGTCTAATGAGTTCGACATGCTCGTCGAGTTCCGTGCACGTCTGGAGGACTATATGGACGGCATGAGCGAGAAGAAGATCAAGAACTTGAAGGCTGACTTGAAGAAGCGTCACAAGAACCGCGCCGAGCTGATGCTCGACAACGAGGACCAGACCGAGGGTGAATGGTATGGTCTCCGCATCGGTGACTTGGAGGACACGAACAACAAGATGGCCGGTAACTGGGAATAAACATAATTGACAGTTGACAGTTGACAATTGATAGTTAACAATTGATGGCAGAAATTCAGATTAACAATAAAAGTTTGTCCATTCGGGTCTGCCCGAATGGACTTTCTTTTTGTACCTACGCTCCAGGTCAGGAAGAGCCGTTCGACTACAAGGTGTGGGAAGTGAACCATACCATCTCGTTGGCTGCCAACCTGAAGGCGGCCTTGATGAACGAGCCGATGCTGAAGCAGTCCTATCAGCGTGTGAACGTGCTGATCACCACGCCGCATTTTACCACCGTTCCTGTGGTGGCGTTCCAGAAGGAGAACATCCAGTCGGTGTATCAGTTCGCCTTCCCCAAGGACACGTTGCAGCACGTGAGTTACAATGTGTTGCGTCGTTCGGGCATCGCCATCGTCTTTGGCCTCGACCGCAACATCCATCAGTTGTTGCTCGATGACTTTCCTCGTGCCCGTTTCTATGCCTCGGCCAGCACGCTGATTGAGTTCTTTGGCGAGAAGAGCCTGATAGGGAAGGGCAAGAAGTTGTATGTCTATCTGCATGAGAAGGAGATGACGCTCTATGCCTTCGACCAGGGACGGATGCTCTTTGTCAACACGTTTGAGGCGGTGAGTGTGGCCGACATCCAGTTCTACACGCTCAATGTGTGGCAGCAACTGGGCTTTGACCAGGTGGATGATGCCCTCTTTGTGGTGGGCGACATGGAACAGCGCACCACAGAGCTGTCGGAGAAAATCAGGTATTTCCTGCAGAACGTCTCAGTCATCGACCGTGGTGAGGACTTCAAGGATAGGCTGACGATGGGAAACACCCATATCCCTTACGACCTGCAGACCCTGCTCATCTGCGGATTCTGAGACATGCGTATCATCAGAGGAAAATATAAGGGGCGACATATTCCGACGCCCACAGGTTTCAAGGCGCGTCCCACGACGGACTTCGCCAAGGAGGGGCTGTTCAATATTTTGGAGAATGTGTATGTGGATTTTGACACCGCTCCTACAGCCCTCGACCTCTTCGCTGGCACTGGCTCCATCGGTTTGGAGTTGGCCTCGCGTGGATGTGGCAAGGTTGTGTCGGTGGAGAAGGACTTCAAGCATTGGCAGTTCTTGGCACGTGTGCAGAAGGAGTTGCAAGCCAAGGAGTGGTTGCCGCTGAAGGGTGACGTATTTAAATATGTACGCACGTGTAAGGAACGCTACGATTTGATATTTGCCGACCCTCCCTACGCATTGGAGAATCTCAGGGACATTCCTGATGCTGTGCTGCCCCTGTTGGCAGAGGAGGGTCTGTTTGTGCTCGAACATGGCAAAGACTACGACTTCTCTGCCCATCCCCGTTTCGTTGAGCACCGCAATTATGGAAGCGTGAATTTCTCTTTCTTTCAGTAAGAAAGAAAACTAAAAACTAAAAGAGAAAAACTAAAAGTTTGCTACCGCAGCAGTAAGTCAACAGCTGACAAATACTCGCGGTAGCAAACTTTTCACTTTTAGTTTTTAACTTTTAACTTAAAAAGAGGCTTATCTTCTTGGGCCACCGCCGCCACCTCCGCGACCGCCACGGCCACCGCCGCCGCCCATGCCGCCGCCACCCCAGTTGCCCCACATGCTGCGGGCATTGTCGGTGCCGTTGGAGTTCTTGCCGCCAAAGATGTTCAGCTTATAGATCACGTGAACCATGCCATAGGAGTAGATGGCGTTGTAGCGTGAGTCGCTGCTCTGGTATGCGTCGATGGTACGGCTGATGTTGCTGCGGTTGTGCAGGATATCGTTCCACTGGAGGCTCACGGTCAATGCGTTGCCCTTGAGGAAAGACTTGGCAATCTGTGCGTTCCACAGCAGTTCGTCGGTGTTCATGCTGGCTGAAGAGTAACCACGACGGCTGCTCTCGCTGATGTCTGTGGAGAAGGAAAGGCCATTGTCGAAGATGAGGTTGATTTCAGCACCGTAGCTGAAGTTCCAAGTCTCCATATTACCCGTTGTCAGCACAGAGTTGCGTGAACTGTTGTAACTTACGCTACCGTTGATGCCTGCCTCAAACCAGTTCTTGCGGAAGTCGAAACCGAGGTTCTCACTCACTCCATAGGTGTTGGTCTTCGACTTGTCCTCCGTGTATTGCGTAGGATCAAGATAGCTGACCTGATGGTTGTAGTTGAAGCTGGTGAAGTTGTTCATCGTGAAGTAGTTGTTGGCGTCGAGCGACGTGTTGAAACCACCACCGATGTTGGCGTTCCAGTTACCATTGATGTTCTCAGGCTTTGTGGTTCTCACACCCGTGGTCTCATCGTAGCTGGTACGGTTGGCAACGCTGTTTTGGGTCATGCCGACATTACCCCAAGAGAAAATGCCACGCTGGTGCTCCATCTGGAACGTGTTGAAGTTGAAGTTGATATTGTGGCTGAGTGATGGCTTCAAGCCTGGGTTACCCTTTGTGATGTTGAGTGGGTTGGAGTCATCGGTGATGTCGAGCAAGTTGGTCATGCTGGGTTGTGATGTACGTCCGCGATAGTTGATACGCAGGTTGGTCTGCTGCGTGAAATTGTAGCGGAAGTCGAGGTTTGGTGCAAAGCTGTACACGTTGCGAGTCACCGTTGGATACTGTGTACCCATATACTTATAGTCGAGCACACTGTGCTGTGGCATGAAGTCGAGACCCACGCTGAAATTGAAGTAGTCGGTCACCTTGCGGAAACTGATGCTAGCCGTGTGGTTGTAGTTCTTATATTCAGAGAACTGGCTCAGTCTCTCAGCCTCTGTGCTTTCATCCTCACCATAGAGCTGGTGTCCGTTGGCAAGCAGGTAGTCAATCGCACCGTCGATGTTGTAGCGGTAGTTGACCAGCGCATTGGCCAAGTCTGTATAGGTGGTTGGATCCATCACGAATGCCTGACGGTTGGAGCGGTTGTAGCTGAAGTCATAACGATAAGAGAACTGCAGATAAGTTCTGTCGGCGATAGGCTCCGAGTAGGTCAACTGCACACCATAAGACCTGTTTCTGCCAGGGGTGGTGTAGTAGCGGTTGTTGGTTGTCTCGCTGCCTGTCTGACGATATTGGATGTTGGCTGCTGAGAGTTGCTTGCTCTCCGAACTTCCGAAGTTACCTGATGCACGCAGGGTGATGTTACGTCCGTAGTTGTTCAGACGGCGGTTGGCCTGCAATTCACCAGCCAGACGCTTGTTCTCGCTGTAGGTCTGTTGACGGCTCACGTTCGTGTTCACGATGATGTCCAAGAGACCGTCCACACCTGTTGGATTGTTGATGGCATCATCCAGTGGGTCATCCGAGAGTTTGTTGGGGTCATCGCTGAAGCTGGCTGTCTCATTGTTGCTGTAGCCCTTGTTCTTCGTGAAGCTGCCCGAAGGACGGAAGATGATGTTCGTCATTGAGTCGGGAGTCCACTCCATGCGGAAGTTACCGTTCCAGTTGTTGGCGCTGCTGCGGCTGAAATTCTCGCTGTTGCTGAACGCACCTCGTGAGGTCACGAAGCTCTGGGTTGATGACTCGTTGCGGGTGTCGCTTCCATCGTAACGGTAACGCACGTTACCACCTAATTCTATATAGTCATTCTCTGTGGCGAAGTTGAAACCTACGTTCTTCGAGTTGCGCAGACCGCCACCGCCGCCACGTCCGTAGCCACGGCCACCGCCTCCACCAAAGCCCATGTCGCCCGTGTTGTTGGCACCACCCGTCACTGTGAACTGGTTGTGGTCGATGAAGCGGTTCAGCATCACGTTCTCAGAATAACGCTCTTTCGTACCGTAAGCTGTGTCGAAGTTACCGAACCAACCGTTGTTCATACCCTTCTTCACGGTCAGGTCGAGCACCGTTTCCTCATTGCCGTCGTCGATACCTGTCACACGGCTGAAGTCGCTCTTGCGGTCGTAAGTCTTCAATTTGTCAATCATGTTGGTAGGGATATTCTTCATCGACATCTTCGTATCATCGAAGAAGAACTCCTTGCCATCCACAAGGATTTTCGTCACCTTCTTACCATTGATGGTGATGTTGCCATCGTCATCCACCTTCGCACCTGGCAGTTTCTTCACCAAGTCTTCCAACACCGAACCTTCAGCCACACGGAAAGCATCAGCGTTGTAGATCAGCGAGTCACCGCTCACCTGCACCTGTGCAGCATTGGCGGTCACCTGTGCCTCTTTCAGCAGTTTGGAGTCGGGGACGATATGGATGTAACCGATGCTCACATCCTTGTCCTTCTTGTTGGTCAAGTCGAGGGGAAGCAGTTTCGTTTGGAAACCCACATAAGTGATTTTCACCACATACTTGTCCTTTTTGATGCCCTTCACGTTGAAACTTCCGTCGATACCTGTAGCTGCACCGCCCACCATCGAACTGTCGGGAAGGCTCAAGATACGTACTGTGGCTGAAATGACTGGCTCATTGGTCTCGTCTTCAAGGATTGTTCCCGAGATGTTGTGCTTGGTCTGAGCCATTGCGTTGAATCCCACCAATGTGAGAATCATGATTAGTAATGATTTTTTCATATACTGTTTTTAGATGAATGATTTTTCTTTGTCAATACAGCTAATTCGACCACAAAGGTACGAAAAGGTTTAGTTTTATGGTGTGAATTTCAGTTATTATGTGTAATTTTGTACCGTTTTTTTTACAGGAAGCACAGACAACGTCACATTTTTATGAAGAAAATATTCTTTTTTATCCTTGGAGCAGCCTTCACGCTTTCGCTCCATGCACAGTTCGCGAGACTTGACAAATATCCTCAGATTCCAGGTCAGTACGATGCCGCATTCGTCGATTTCGTGAAAGACTTTGCCAGTGGAGTCGCCAAGTCATCCTATGGACAATACTTCGGACAAATCACCAGAGAACGCAACATCTACGGATTCGGTGCCTACTACACCGACAACGATGGCGTCATCTATGGTCAGTACCGTCTCGGCAACTTCCTCTTCGGCATCAAGATGGGTACCCAGATTGCCAAAGTGGGCAGCAATGAGCATTATATCTGCTACGACCTCACCACTGGCGACCCGCTCTACATCATGAAGGACGGCGACAAATATACTCTGCCTGCTGACTATGGCGAGATCTATCGCTTTGAGTCGCTCACCTATCAGAACGGTGACAAGTACGTGGGTGAGACCGTCAATGGCAAGCGTGAAGGGGTAGGGCTCTACTATTATAATAATGGTAACTACTATTATGGTCGCTACAAGAACAACGACCGTCGTGGTTTTGGTGCCATGTTCTACACCAACAACACGTTGACGATTCAGTATTGGAAAGGGGAAGACGAGTGAAGTTAAGAGTCAAAAGTGAGGAGTTGATATGGTACAGACGAATTCTTTGAAGGCATGGTTTCTTGCCGCCCGACCCAAGACACTTACAGGAGCCATCGCTCCCGTCCTCGTCGGTGCTGCCTTCGCCTATGTCCGCCTCCTGCACGACGCAGCGAACACCTCTCTGTCAACTGTCAACTGTCAACTGCCAATTCTTCCTCTGTCTGCTCTTTGCCGTCCTGATGCAGATTGATGCCAACCTCATCAACGACTACTTCGATTTTCGTAAGGGAACTGACCGTGAAGACCGCTTGGGTCCTGAACGTGCTTGTGCCCAAGGATGGATCACTCCACGAGCCATGCGTATCGGTATCACCGTCATGACCATCCTCCCTTGTCTCGTCGGACTCGCCATCTTCCTCATTCACCCTCAGTGGGAACTCCTCATCATCGGCATCCTCTGTGTCGTATTCTGCTTCCTTTACACGACTAAACTCTCTTATCTCGGTTGGGGCGATCTTCTCGTGCTCGTCTTCTTCGGACTCATTCCCGTCATCTTCACCTACTACGTGATGACCGCTGGCGGTTGGAACATCCCCCTGATTATTGCCAGTGTGGCAATGGGACTCGCAACTGACAACCTCCTCATTGTCAATAACTATCGTGATCGCTACCAAGACAGAGTGAGTGGCAAACGTACCATCATCGTCCGCATCCTTGAGTCACGCATTCGCAAGTATGGCGATGAGAAAGGACGTCTTGAAGGCGAACAAGACAGCATGGACATCTATCTCTGGCTCGGCATCTTCTCCACGCTCCTAGCCTTCACAGCTTTGTTCCTCTATCCTTATTCCAGCATCCGCTACCCCCTGATGCTCATTTACCTCATTCTCCACTTCTGTACTTTCCGTCAATTGAAGACCCTCGATGGACGAGACCTCAACCGTGTCCTTGGTGCCACTGCCCGCAACATCTTCCTCTTCGGACTCCTCCTCGCCATCAGCGTTTTCCTTTGAATGGCTTTGTCGTGACATCAAAGTCCATAGGAAAACGATGAAAAGTTTTGTCAATTATGGAAAATGTCGTATCTTTGCCGACAAATTGAGGAAATCATGAAGAAAAGAATCTGTATCTTGGGCTCGACAGGCAGCATCGGCACACAGGCGCTGGATGTGATTGGTCAACACAACGACCTCTATGAGGCGTATGTGCTGACAGCATACAACAATGCTGACCTGCTCGTGGAGCAAGCGAGAAAATACAACCCCGAGGCGGTGGTCATCGCCAAGGAATCGAATTATGAGAAGGTGAAGGAGGGACTGGCGGACCTCCCTATCAAAGTATATGCTGGTGCCGAGGCGCTCTGCCAAGTGGTGCAGGACGACAACGTGGATATCGTGCTGGCCTCGATGGTGGGATTCGCTGGTCTGGAACCGACCATCGCTGCCATCAAGGCGAAGAAGGTGATAGCCTTGGCGAACAAGGAAACGCTGGTGGTGGCTGGTGACCTCATCACTCGACTGGCGAACGAGAATGAAGTGCCCATCCTGCCTGTGGATTCAGAGCACTCTGCCATCTTCCAGTGCGTCGAACCAGGGAACCGCATCGACAAGATTCTGCTGACGTGCAGCGGAGGACCTTTCCGCAAGTTCTCGAAGGAGCAGTTGAAGAAGGTGACGAAGGCTGATGCCTTGGCACATCCTACTTGGAACATGGGTGCGAAAATCACCATCGATTCTGCCACGCTGATGAACAAGGGTTTTGAGGTGATTGAGGCGAAGTGGCTCTTTGGTGTGAAGCCTGAGCAGATTCAGGTGGTGGTACATCCGCAGTCGGTCATCCATAGTGCCGTGCAGTTTGAGGACGGTGCGGTGAAGGCACAGCTTGGTGTTCCTGACATGCGTCTGCCCATCCAGTATGCCTTCAGCTATCCGAAGCGTCTCTCGCTCAATGGTGACAGGCTCGACCTCTTTGCTTTGAAAGACTTGACTTTCGAGCGTCCTGATGTGGAGCGCTTCCGTTGTTTGGGGTTGGCTTACGAGGCCTTGAAACAAGGAGGGAATATGCCTTGCATTGTCAATGCTGCCAACGAGATTGCCAACCGTGCTTTCATCGATGATAAGATTGGCTATGAGCAGATTGCCGACATCATCGAGAAGACGATGCAGAAGATAGACTTCACCACCGACAACGCATTAGAAACTTATTTACAAACAGACAAAGAAGCGCGACAATATGCTTCGACATTATTATAATGGAAACGATTCTCATTAAGGGTCTGCAACTCATCGTTGCCCTCGCCTTGCTCATCATTCTGCATGAGGGCGGACATTTTCTTGCAGCCAAAATTTTTAAGGTAAGAGTAGAGAAGTTCTACTTGTTCTTCGACTGGAAATTGAGCCTCTTCAGCACTTACAGCAACTGGTGGCGCAAACTCATGGGTAAGCCTCCTGTGAAGAAAAAGGAGAATGGCGAATATGAATACGAGGGCACAGAATATGGTATTGGCTGGATTCCGTTGGGTGGCTACGTGGCCATCTCGGGTATGGTGGATGAATCATCCTTCAAGGAGGACGGCAGCCAGAAGAGCTTCTGGAAGCAGTTGCCCCAGCTGATGAAGAACATCATCGTGAAGAATTCGGACGTGAAGGGTGAGCCTTGGGAGTTCCGCACGCATCCAGCTTGGCAGCGACTCATCATCATGCTGGGTGGTATCATCATGAACTTCATCACCGCCTTCGTCATCTATGCGATGGTGTTGTTCACGTGGGGCGAGAGTTTCGTGAAGAGCGAGGATATGAGCTATGGAATGAAGTTCTCGGAACAGGCTAAGGCTGACGGTTTCCGTGATGGTGATATCATCATCAAGACCGATGAGGAAAAGATTGAGGCTTGGAGCACGTCGGTGTTGCAAGACATGTCGAACGCCAAGACGGTCACTGTGTTGCGTGATGGTCAGGAAGTGGTCATCACAATGCCTGAGAAGATGTCGCTGCTCGACATGATTGAACCTCCACTCTATGCGACTGGCCGTGCGCCATTGGTTATCGACAGCATTCTGCCTGGCACTCCTGCCGAGGAGATGGGACTGAAGAAGACGGACAAGATTTGTTCGGTGAACGGCATTGAGGTGGTGGACTTCAATGACTTCCAGAATGCGCTCATCGCCTTGCAGAAAGCGCTGCCTGAGGATGCTAACTTCGGCGACAGTCTGAAAGCCCGTCAGATTACGCTCGTGCTTAATGACTCCATCACCAAGCAAGTGACACTCACCCCGGCATTCACATTAGGTTTTGCCAATGCGATGCCTTATCAGGATAAAATCACGACGAAGACCTACGGATTCTTCGAGTCTTTCCCTGCTGGTTTCAAGTATGGCATCCAGACGTTGACCAGTTATGTGGATCAGATGAAATACCTCTTCACGAAGAAGGGAGCGCGCCAGGTGGGTGGCTTCATCAGTATCGGCAATATCTTCCCCGATGCCTGGAACTGGCAGAAGTTCTGGTTGCTCACCGCCTTCCTGTCCATCGTGTTGGGCTTCATGAATGTGCTGCCCATCCCTGCGTTGGACGGTGGTCATGCGCTGTTTGCCATCTTCGAACTCGTGACGGGCAAGCGTCTGAACGACAACTTCCTCTTGGTGGTGCAATACTTCGGCATGTACCTCTTGCTGGCCATCATGATTTTGGCACAACTGAATGACGTACTGAGAATTTTCGGATTATGAAGATACTTGCTGTCGGCATGAATTATGCCAAACATATTAACGAGTTACACACTAAAGAGGAACAAAATTCGTTATTACATGCAGAGCCCGTCTTGTTCTCCAAGTTCGATTCGAGCATCATCCAGCCAGGCAAACCGTTCTTTGTTCCTGACTTTGCTGCCCGCTTCGACTACGAGACCGAAATTGTGGTGAAGATGGCGCATGTCGGCAAGGACATCAGCGAACGCTTTGCGCATCGCTACTACAACGAACTGACGGTGGGCATCGATTTCACGGCTAGGGATTTGCAGAAGGAACTTCGTGAGAAAGGGCTGCCTTGGGAATGTTGCAAGGGCTTCGATGGCAGTGCTGCACTGGGCAAGTTCATCACGAAGGAGGAATTGGGATGTGATGTACAGGACATTCATTTCCACATGGACTTGAATGGGGAACGCCGACAGACAGGACATACGGCGGATATGATTCACACCATCGACTACATCATCGCCTATGCCTCCAAGTTTTTCACACTGAAGACGGGCGACCTCATCTTTACGGGCACGCCAGCAGGCATCGGCGAGGTGAAGGAGGGGGACAAGATGGAAGCCTATATCGGAGAGCAGAAATTGCTCGATTTGAGGATAAAATGAAGGGGCGAGGAGCAAGGAACGAGGAGCAAGAGGTATGAACAATAAATAGAAGAGAATATGACAAGGAAACTATACACTTTATTTATTATATGGGCATTGGTAATGGGTATCAACGCACAATCACGCTATGCTGCACACTCCAAACTTGCGACAGGCAAGTGGGTAAAGATTCGTGTGGCAGATGAAGGTGTGTATCAACTGACCAGCGCGACCTTGAAGGACATGGGTTTCAGCAATCCCGAGAAGGTCAGCCTCTATGGTTATAACCTGCCTTTCTTGCCTGAAGCACTGATTGAGAACCTGGATGATGACCTCACCGAGATTCCCCTCTATCGCAAAAGCGATGGTACAGCGCTCTTCTATTCTTGTGGAACGACTCAATGGACACGCAAGAACGCATCCAGTGCCTATACCCATCGGAACAATCCGTATTCCAACTATATCTACTATTTTTTGACAGAAAGCACGGACACGCCTGCCACGATGGAGAAGAAGGAGGGGACATCCAGTTCTTCGAATGTACAAAAGACTTATTATGCTCATGCACTCTATGAGCAGGATGCCTATTCGTTTCTGAATACGGGACGCACTTTCTTCGATTCTTACGACTTCTCGACAGGTCCTACGAAGACGTATAACTTGGAATTTCCCAACACCAGTTGTGGTGATGTCACCCTTAATGTGCAGTTTGGTGCAGCGGGCAGTAGCGCATCCACCCTTGATGTCTCTGTGGGCGGCAACTCACTTGGCACATTGGCGTTCTCAGCCTTGGCTAACTACCAATATGCGTCTGTCAGCAGCAACACTTTCACGCTCTACGACCAGACTGCCTCTTCTCTTAGTGTTATGCTAAAACATCAGCGCGCCACAGGTATTACAGGTCACCTCGATTATATTCGTGCCAGTTTTGAAGCACAGCTCTCTTTGGCAGGCAAGGACTATGTGACATTCTCTCCCAATGAGGAGGCAAGTACCATCGAACTGCAAGGAGCCAGCAATGGTGTCACCATCTGGAATGTGACCCAAGCCTCGAACACATACGAACTCTCGGGAACCCTCTCTGGATCTACCTATAAGGTGGGACTCTCCGAGGTGAAGTTCTCCGACCAATATGTGGCAGTCAATACCTCGGCTTCTTTCCCAACTCCAGAAAAGGTGGGGACAGTGGTGAACCAAGACCTCCATGCGCTTGATAGCATTAATCTGCTCATCATCGTACCTGCTAATGGTATCCTGACCGCACAGGCACAGCGTTTGGCAGCGGCTCATACACAGAAGGACAGCATCCGTTGTGCGGTGGTCACGGCTGATCAAGTATATAACGAGTTCTCTTCGGGTACGCCTGATGCTACCGCTTATCGCCGACTGATGAAGATGCTCTACGACAAGCAATATACGGAGTCACCGATGACGGGTACAAAAAAGGGTGAACTGAACCTTTTGCTCTTCGGCAACTGTCTGTGGGATAACCGCTTCGTCACGAGTGGTCTGAAAGATAAGTCGCAGGATGACTACCTGTTGGTCTATGAGTCTGACAATTCTTGGTCGCACACCGATTCCTACGCCATGGAGGAGTATTTTTCGTTGCTTGCTGATGGCAAAGGTGTTGCGCCTCTGAAGGAAAAGCCCGATTGTGGCGTGGGACGTCTGCCTGTTTCCTCTGTGGGTGAAGCCAAGGGTGTGGTGGATAAACTCATCTTATATATAAATAATGTGTACGCAGGAGCATGGAAGAACACTATCTGTATGATGGGCGACGATGACGTGACTACCGTCCACATGGAGGATGCCGAGAACGTGCTCACCAGTACCAAAAAATTCTTCCCCGACTACCGTTATAAGCGCATTTATTGGGACAGTTACGAACGTCAGCAATCCGCTACAGGCAACAGCTATCCTGGGGTGTATGCAGACATCAATCAGACCATGCAGGAAGGTGCCCTCATCATGAACTACACGGGTCATGGTGTGAACTACGCTTTGTCACATGAGCAAGTGTTGAAGACTGCTGATTTCCAGACATGGGATTCCCCTCGTGTTCCGCTTTGGATTACGGCTGCCTGCGATGTGGCTCCCTTCGACATGAACATGGAGAATCTGGCTTGTGAGGCTGTGATTAACAAGCAGGGTGGAGCGATGGGGTTCATCGGTACGGCTCGTACCGTTTATTCGGCACCCAACCGCATCATCAACCGCAACTTCATGTCCCATGTGCTTGCCACCAAGACCAATGGTGAGCCCTTCACCATTGGTGAGGCATTGGCACAGGCCAAGGTGGACATCATCGAGTCAAAGACATACCTATCCAAACTCGACACCCTCAACAAGGCTCACTTCATCCTCTTGGGTGACCCTGCCATCCGACTTATCACGCCGACCTACAAGGTAAAGATTGATACCTTCAATGGTCAGATTGTAGATGCTGGCAACCTGCCTACGATCTCGGCTGGTGAGACGGTCACCATCGCAGGTCATATTGTCAATGCTCAGGGTGAGACAGCTAATCAGTTCAAGGGTGTGATTGCACCTATCATCTATGATACGGAGGAGCATATCGTCTGCAAGAACAACATGGGTGCAGAGGGTAAACCTTTCGAGTACGATGACCGCACACGAACCCTTTATTCAGGTACAGACTCCGTGTCTGCTGGCAAGTTTACGTTCACATTCCCTGTACCGCTCGACATCAACTATTCTGATGGCAAGGGACTCATCCTGCTCTACGCTACCAGTACTGATAAGACTGCAGAGGCACAAGGACGTTTCGAGGACTTCCTCATTGGTGGAACGACTCCTGAAACACTTACTGACACTGTAGGGCCATCCATCGCCACGTTCAGTGACGGCTTCAACATGACCCAATTTCACTACACGACTACAACACCGACGTTCTACATCGAACTCAACGACTCCAACGGCATCAACACTACTGGCAACGGACTTGGACATGACATCGTGGCTATCATCGACGGTAATGAAGCGACCACCTATACGCTCAACAGTTATTTCACGCAGTATGTAGGCGACTATCGTGGTGGTCACATCACTTACACCCTGCCAGCCATTACTGCCGGCAAGCATTCGCTCGTTATCCGAGCTTTCGACACCCTCAACAACATGGGACAGGCTTCCTACCAATTTGAAGCCGTCGAGGGACTTGTCAAAGAATATGAAATCTACGATATGGCTGGGAGACGACTCATGAAAGTGGATGACAAAATTTCATTGCCGAAGGGCATCTACATCCGTCGAGAACGTCTTGTTTCGCCCAAGGGTGTTGTCACTTCCCACGCAGAAAAGTTCATCGTCACACAATAAAGCACTACGAATCTCGTTTCTATAAGAGGGCTGTTTTCAGAAACACGGAAGCCCCAAGCAACAAAAACTCTATTCATGATGAAGAAATCACTTTGCATACTCACTCTCTTGGTATGTGCCCTCGTGGCCAAAGCACAAGACGTGAAGAACCAACTCAACCCCATCTATCATGGTGTGACATCGCTCGCCATCGCTCCCGACGCACGTTCGGCAGGTCTTGGTGATGTCGGTGCAGCCACCGACCCTGATGTCAACTCTCAGTACTGGAATCCTGCTAAGTACCCCTTCTGTATTAGCCGTGCAGGTATTTCGCTTAACTACACCCCATGGCTTCGTCAGTTGGTGGATGGTATCGACCTTGCTAACATCACGGGCTACTATCGCCTTGGTGACTATGATGCGCTGTCTTCCTCACTCCGCTACTTCTCTTTAGGTGAAGTGATGCTGGCCGACGATGAAAGTGTGACATTCAAACCATACGAGATGTCGGTCGATCTGGCTTACTCGCGTATGCTCTCCGAGACATTCTCAGCAGGTGTGGCACTGCGCTACATTTATTCAGACCTTGCTTATAAGGGTGATGACGAGACCTCTCCTGGTTCAGCCTTTGCAGCTGACATCGCGCTCTACCATAATGGATATCTCAACTTGGGTGGGCATGAGAGCCAGCTCGGATGGGGTCTCAACATCAGTAACATCGGTTCTAAGATCTCTTACGACAGCGGCAACACCTCCGAGTTCATCCCTACCAACATGCGCTTTGGTATGTCCCTGCTCGTGCCTTTCGATGAATACAACACCCTCACTATCGCCGCAGATGCCAACAAGTTGCTGGTGCCTACACGTCCTACGATGAATCAGTATGTGAAGCACATGATTGAGACCGAAGGCGGTGAGGCAAAGGACTATGAAGAGAACTACGCCGACTACCGTGCATGGCTCGAAGGCGAAGGTTACTACAACGTCTCCCCTATCAGTGGTATCTTCAAGTCCTTCCACGATGCCCCCAATGGCTTCAAGGAAGAGTTGCAGGAAATCCAGTGGAGCGTCGGTCTCGAATATGCCTACGACAACCGCTTCTTCGTGCGTGGTGGTTACCACTACGAGCATCCTAACAAGGGTAACCGTACCTACTTCACCGTCGGTGCAGGCTTCAAGATGAATGTGTTCTCCCTCGATGCAGGCTACGTCATCTCTACGGCTCAGAGCAATCCTCTCGACCAGACTCTCCGCTTCTCCCTTGCCTTCGACCTCGATGGCATCAACGACCTGCTCGGCAAAAGAAGAAGATAGCCATGAAGATACGTGTAGGCTTCGGTTTCGATGTTCACCAGTTGGTGGAAGGCCGCGACCTCTGGCTCGGCGGCATCAAGATAGACCATACACTCGGACTGCTTGGCCATTCCGATGCTGATGTCCTCATCCATGCCATCTGCGACGCCATCCTTGGTGCTGCCAACATGCGCGACATAGGCTATCATTTCCCTCCCAAGCCCGGCAACGAGTTTGAGAATATAGACTCCAAAATTCTCCTCCGCAAGACCCTCGACATTGTTGCCACTCGTGGCTATAGCATTGGCAACATAGATTGCACCGTCTGTGCCGAGCGTCCCAAACTCAATCCCCATATTCCACAGATGCAGCAGACCCTTGCTCAGGTGATGGACATCGACCCTGACCTCATCTCCATCAAGGCCACCACCACCGAACACCTCGGCTTCACAGGCCGCGAAGAAGGTATCAGTGCATACGCTGTCGTGCTGCTCGAAAAGGAGCAGTAAAAACACTCATTGTTATAGGTCGAGCAACCCGATTGGCAAGTCCATGAGCATGGTCTTGGTCTCTTGGTTGATGTCGGCAATGAACTCTTCGTGGGCAGGAATCATGACCTCGGAGCCATCGGGACGCTCCACGATGAAGAGCCAGTTTTCAGTATTGTCGTCGATGTCGGTGATAGTCCCAATGTCTTGACCATTGTCGCCATCAATCATGCGGAAACCAATGAAGTAGTGGAGTGAAACTTCGTCCTCATCCAGTTCTTGTTGGTATTTCTTTTCGAAATAGACGGGGCTATTGACGAGCATCTGAGCCTTGTCGATTGTGTCTATGTCCTCCAGCTTCATGATGGCAGTCGAGTCGCTACGAAAACGATATTCCTCTATAAAGAATGGCACGAGGATGCCATCGACTTCGCAGATGAGAGGTACAGACCCTCTCCCCAACCCTCCCCCGTAATGGGGAGGGAGCCCATCCGGCGTGTCTTCCTCTGAGAACAGTCTGTCCCACACGTCATCCGTGAACTGAAAGTTTATTTCTCCCTTCAGTCCATGAGCCTTGCCCATACGGCCAATCTGATATACGTCTTCTGGTTTAATCATTATAGATAGTATATAGTCCAACACCCCGCATGGTCTCCCTCCCCATCACGGGGGAGGGCCGGGGAGAGGGTCTTCTATTGTATTCTCTTAATCGCAGCCCCCAGTGCAGTCAATCGTCCTTCTATGTCTTCATAGCCTCGGTCTATCTGCTCGATGTTGCTGATCATGCTGACGCCGTTGGCTGACATCGCTGCGATGAGCAGGGCGATACCTGCACGAATATCGGGGCTGGACATCTTGGAACCATGCAGTTTCATTTGGTTGTCGTGACCCACAACCACGGCTCTATGTGGGTCGCAGAGGATAATCTGGGCACCCATGTCGATGAGTTTATCAACGAAAAAGAGGCGGCTCTCGAACATCTTCTGATGGATGAGTACGGAACCTTTGGCTTGGGTGGCGACCACAAGCAGGATACTTAAGAGGTCGGGCGTGAGGCCTGGCCAAGGAGCATCGGCTATGGCCATCGTGCTGCCATCCATGAAGGACTGCACCTCATAATGCTGGTGCTCAGGGATGTGGATGTCATCGTTGATGCGTTCAATGGTGATACCGATGCGACGGAATGCCTGTGGTATGATGCCGAGGTTTTCGTAACTGACGTTCTTGATGGTGATATCGCTGCCAGTCATGGCTGCCATACCGATGAAAGAACCAACTTCAATCATGTCGGGCAGGATGGTGTGGTCGGTACCATGCAGTTCAGAAACTCCTTCGATGGTGAGGAGATTGGAACTGATGCCCGAAATCTTGGCACCCATCTGGTTGAGCATGCGGCAGAGCTGCTGGATGTAAGGCTCGCAGGCAGCGTTGTAGATGGTCGTAGTGCCCTGTGCCAGAACGGCGGTCATGATGATGTTGGCGGTACCAGTCACACTGGCTTCGTCGAGGAGCATATAGGTGCCTCGCAGTTCGTTGGCATCTATCTCATACACACCACGCTCGATGCTGTAGTTGAACTTGGCACCGAGTTCCTGAATGCCGATGAAGTGAGTGTCGAGACGTCGGCGACCAATCTGATCGCCTCCAGGCTTGGCCACACAGGCCTTGTGGAAACGAGCCAGAAGCGGACCGAGGGTGAGGATGCTGCCACGCAGGGCTGCACATCGCTGCACAAACTCCTGGCTGCCCAGATATTTAATGTCGAGGTCATCTGCCTGGAACTGCCAAGCGTGGTCGCCAAGGTCAGTCACCTTCACCCCCATGCGGCTCATGAGGCTGATGAGGTTGTTGACATCGAGAATGTTGGGCACATTCCGTATGATGACGGGTTCGGCGGTGAGAAGAATGGCAGAGATGACCTGCAGAGCCTCGTTCTTAGCTCCTTGGGGTGTGATTTCGCCACGCAGTTTGTGTCCGCCTTCGATGATGAATGAAGCCATGCTCTACTTTCTCTTTTTCTTTTTAACGCTGGTTGAGATACGGGTGCTGAGCAGTTCACCATCGGTGATGAGCGGTGTGCGGACAGGATCGAGCTGAATCTTCCCATCGGTGTAGCGAGCCATATCGTCTGCCACCTTTTCATCGCTCATCGAGTCGGTGCTCCAATTGGCGAGGTCACGCTTCATGTGGTTCGCCACCAGTCTGACCAGTTCATCGCGCTGCGGGTTCTCCTCCATCGTGGCAAGATGCTCTGTGAAGGACTCGACGATGTTGCCGTAGTTGCGCTGCTTGATGCGGTGCTGAGGGTAGGGGATGGCATCAGGCTTGGCCTCTTCGTCATCCATGCGCTCAATCTCAACAGGGTAGTCGATATCGAGTTCGTAGTGTGCCATCGCAGCGAGGTGATTCCAGAGTTTCTTGTAGAAGTCCTCCTTGTCAGCCGTCTGCTCGGCCATCATCGACATGGTGCTGATGATGGACTGGGCGCATCGCATACGCTCGTTTCTGTCTGCAATCGTCTTGCAATGCTCCACCATCTGTTGCACTCCGCGCCCATACTCGGGCATAATGAGTTTCTCTCTCTTCGTATTGTAATCCATATCTATTGTTTTCTTCAATTTTTCAATTTTTCAACTCTTCAACTCTTCAATCCTTCAATCCTCCCAAAGGTGTCTTCACTCACCGATGAAATCCTCTACCAAGGCGAGGGCTTCGACCTGTGCCACTTCGAGGATGTCGTTGATGACCACTTCGTCAAATTTCTCAGCTTGTGAGAGTTCGTACTCGGCACGTTTGATGCGGTCGTTGATGACCTCGGGCGCATCTGTGCCCCGAGATTCCAAACGGTGGCGCAGTTCCTCGATGCTGGGGGGCTGGATGAAGATGCTCAGGGCACGTTTGCCATACAGTTGCTTGATACGCAAGGCACCGTTCACATCCACATCGAACACCACATTCTCGCCGTCAGCCAACTGCTTGTCAACCTGCGATTTGAGTGTTCCGTAAAACTTATTTGGATAGACCTCTTCATACTCGATGAACTCGTCATTGGCGATCTTCTGACGGAACTCGTCTGGCGTGAGGAAGAAATACTCCACACCATTCTGCTCCTTACCACGAGGAGCACGGGAAGTGGCGGAAATGGAGAAATGGAGGTTGAGCTGTTCGTCACCTCCGTCAGCCATGATGCTGTTGATGATAGTTGATTTGCCTGAGCCTGATGGGGCAGCAAAGATGATGAGTTTTCCTTCCATGTTACATCACATTTAAGACTTGTTCCTTGATTTGTTCGAGTTCATCCTTCATCTTGACCACGATGTTCTGCATCTCTGCCACGTTCGACTTGGAGCCTGTGGTGTTGATTTCGCGTCCCATCTCTTGGGCGATGAATCCGAGTTTCTTGCCTTGCCCGTGACCTTCCTGCATGGTCTCGACGAAGTAGCGGAGATGGTTGGCAAGACGTTGCTTCTCCTCGCTGATGTCGAGTTTCTCGATGTAGTAAATCATCTCCTGCTCCAGGCGGTTGCGGTCGTAGTCAGCACCAATATTCTGTTCCAGGGCATCAACGATACGCTGGCGAATCTTCTCTGTACGTTCCTTTTCATAGGGTTCGATGGAGGCAAGAAGGGCGCCGATATTATCAATCTTCTCCTGAAACTTCTTGGCGAGGGCCAATCCTTCTTGCTTGCGGAAAGCCACCAAATCATCGACAGCTCCTTCCACGGCTTTGCGAGCCTCTGCCCACTCTTCGTCGGAGAGTTCCTCCACATCGGTGTGGGTGAACACATCGGGCATACGCAGGAGCGTGGCGTACCAATCTTCAGGAGCGGGAAGTCCCAGTTCCTGTTGCAACAGTTCCACCTGCTGCTTGTAGGAACGGACAAGCTCTACATTGATAGGCGAAGCAGCGGTTGCCTCGTCTTTCTCAATCCAGAGCACGAAATCCACTTTTCCGCGTTCCAACTTCTGCTGCATGATTTGGCGTATCTCCATCTCCTTCTCTCGATAGATGGTGGCGATGCGAGCTGTGATGTCAAGCGCCTTGCTGTTCAGCGACTTCACCTCCGCATGGATCTTCTTTCCCTTATATTCCACGACGCACTTGCCGTAGCCTGTCATTGATTGTATCATAGTCAATTCCATTAAATTTTGTGCAAAGGTAAGAAAAAACTAAAAACTAAACTTTGAATTTTTAACTTTTTTCGTACCTTTGCACATATTTTCAATAAAGCGTACCGATCATGTCTGTAATATTACATATCGAGACAGCGACTGACTTGTGCAGTGTGGCTGTGAGTCAGGATAGCGCCATCATCTTCCAAACGGACAATCTTCAGAGAGATACGGATGAGGGCAAGGAGCCTCAGAAGGGGACGAACCACGCTTCTATCCTTGGCACGATGGTGGATGAAGCCCTTTCCTTCACCGACAATCATGCCATTCCGTTCGACGCTGTGGCAGTGAGTGCTGGACCTGGCAGTTACACAGGCTTGCGCATCGGTGTGTCGATGGCAAAGGGTGTGGCCTACGGAAGGAATTTGAAACTCATTGCCCTGCCAACGTTGGAGGTACAGTGCGTGCCCGTATTGCTGGTGCATGATGACCTGCCCGAGGATGCCCTGCTCTGTCCCATGCTTGATGCACGTCGTATGGAGGTCTATACAGCACTCTACACCAGAGCCTTGAGAGCCGTCCTGCCCATACAGCCAATGGTCATTGACGAACATTCCTTCGAACAGCAACTCAACGAGCATCCCATCTACTTCTTCGGCAACGGTGCCGAGAAGTGCAAGGCGATGATTCAGCATCCCAACGCCCATTTCTTTGATGGTGTTCCCTTGCTTGCCAAATACATGTCGCCGTTGGCAGAGAAGAAGTTCCTGCGGGAGGAATTCGCAGATGTGGCTTACTTCGAACCGAACTACCTGAAGGAATTCCAGGCAACACAGGCGAAGAATCCTTTGGGAGAGTTGAAAAATTGAAGAACCTTTAGCTCGGCGTTGATTCCCCTACTTGATGTACTGCATGATGAGGTCAACAGCTTCGTCAATAGAGTGTCCTGCCATCGAAATGACCAGGTCGTAGTTACGTGTGTCGTAACGAGAAGTCTCTGCATACTTCTTCACATAGTTCTCACGCATCTGATCCACCTTCTTGATAGTCTTGCGAGCCTCTTCTTCAGAGATTAACTGCTTGCGCATCACACGTTCCACACGCTGCTGCATAGGCGCCTGAATCAAGACGCTCAAGTGGTTGGGGTGGTTGCGGAACACAGCGAAGCCCAGACGGCCTGCAATCACGCATGACTCATTTTCAGCAATATCCGTCAGAATCCTCTTTTCTGTGTCGAACATGTCCTCTGTGGTCAGCACATCAGGCATCTCACCAGGTGTGAGGTCGTAATACATCGTTTTTGAGGTTTTCTCAGCCAGCATGAAGCTGCGAGCGAACTCAGCCCACCAACTGTGGTTGCGTCCTTTCAGGTTCTCGATTTCCTCCACCGAGAGGTGGTATTTCTCCGTCAGCGCCTTGATGAGCGCCTTGTCATAGAACTGCACACCTAACTTTGCTGCCAGTTTCTCGCCGACCGTACGGCCACCACTACCCAACTCACGGTTGATGGTAATGACAAATTTCTCGTTCTTGTTCATGTTATAACAATATGTTGGTTACTATTATCTTGTCGGCAAAGATACATGTTTTTCTCGATTCATCGACAATCTGAAGGTTTATTTTTTCCTTTTTCCCAAATTTGAATATGTATTTCTCTCATAATTGTCACTTTCCCTTCATAACCAATGCAAATTTACATTGGCCTCAGCAATAACGATTTTTCGGCGAAAGTTGCAAAAAAGAGCGGCTCACCTGCATAAACTTGTGTCTGTAATAAGACAAAAACGGCTCTTCTTCAATTTTGTTGAAAGTATATGCGTCTTTTCTTTTTTCTTGCTTGGATATTTTATGTTTCCAGTGCAGAAACGAAAAATTCCTTTCTTGATAAGAACTTTTTCTTAAAGGCATCAACTAAATTGCAGAAGAGCCCTTAATTGTATACTAATCTTAACCCGCTTAACCCGCATCTTGACGCTGATTCACTTGCTTCTTGACGGTTCTCAACCACAAGCGTGACAATTGTGACAAAGGGCAGCGAGTTTCTTCGTGTTCTTTCTCTCTCCATCGGGACAAGGGGACAGGGGGACAGCCTTTTTCTGCCCTCTCCCCTGTCCCCGTCAGCCAACAAAACGTCATCCTTCAGCAGAGGCTCCTTATATTCCAATAACGCAGCCTTATTCCAGAATAACGCAGCCTTATTGAACAATAAGCGGCCTTTCCCTAACACTAAACACCCTCTACTATGATAGTAAAGGGACTTTAGTTCATATAAAGGCGTTGTTTGTGCCTTTCGATGTTAGGGTTAAGGTTAACGTTATGGTTAAACAATTTGTTCATTCTCATCTTGCTGTGTGCGCACACAGAAGATGTGAGGATTGTTTTTAGTCATTTGGATGCACATTTTTGAAGAAAAGTTTGGATGTTTCATATTAAATTGCTTACTTTGCGATTGTAAACGAAAAGAATATGGAACATTCACAAGTCATCAATCACATCAAACAAGTAGCGAAGAAGGTTCTGCCAAAGGGTAGCACTCTCTACCTCTATGGCTCCCGTGCCCGTGGCGATTACCACGAGGATAGTGATTGGGATCTGCTTCTGTTGCTGGACAAACCAAAGGTCAGTTACAAGGAAAGGGACGATTTGGAATTTCCTTTCACGGATATGGGATGGGATATTGGCGAGGATATAAGTGCACGTGCTTACACGAAAAACCAATGGTATTCTGGTCCACGTTCATTGTTCTATTATAATGTAGAAGAAGATAAAAAACTTTTGTATGAGTCTTAACTCCACCCATCAACTCATTGAGAAAATCAAGCAGTATATTGCAGAAAAAGATAAAACAAAATAGATGTAATTGTTGAACAAATAAAAAGTGATTGCCTATGGGCTAAGATAACATAACTTAAAGACATATAAAAAGCAAGCGTGAACAAAAAATTTGTTTGCGCTTGCTTTTTTGGGGGGCTTACCATGAAAAACTTTCTATATAGGCATTCGCTTCATTCTTCCCCTCGTGTCCACAAAATTTTGAAAGTTTCAAAATAAATTTCTAAAGTTTGAAAATATTTTTTGAAACTTTGAAAAAATATTTCTAAACTTTCAAAGTGTTTCGGTCGTAAGGAACCTTTGGTGGAGCCAAACCATCCTTTAGTTCCATCTAAACCTTGATTTCAATGTTAGGATTAAGGTTAACGTTATGGTTTAAAATTTGTAGACTAGACCTTATATTGTGTGCGCACACAGAATTCAAAAGGGTTGTTTTTGTTCGTATGGATGCAATTTTTTAGGTAAAAGTTTGGCGGTTTCACTTTTATTCGCTTACTTTGCCCTTGAAACCAATACATATACGCCCATGAAAAAGAAAGAAGACAAACCCATTATTGGGCATATTGGGGTGATAGGACCTCAAATGCTTACCCGCCGTCGCAAAAGACAGCGTGTGTTGAGTGTGGAGGAGAAAGATAGACTTAGAGCACAAGCCAGAGCCGCTTATGAAATTCGTATCACTCCAACTACAAGAGTATCCGATTGAACCTTCATTCAGGATGTGTACAGATTGTGTCCTTTTTTCAGAGGACTATTGCAATGTGTATGCTGCCGATGCCGCTCTAATTGATACTGGAGCGACACGGACGTCTGTGAGTATGGACATTATCCGCCAGTTGGAAGTCTCCCCAAAATCTCAAGAATTGATAGAGATAGGCAACAAGTTGCACGATGTGGATGTATATGGTGTGAAGATTATGCTTTCTCCAGAACTGGTGTTCGACTTAGATGTGTATGGATTGCCTGGAGAGGGACGAGGTGCTGTTATTATTGGAATGGATATTATTGGGATGGGGAAACTTACGATAGAACCTTCTAAAAACAAACGACATAAGGGAGAACTATTGTTCCCAACCCCATAATTGTTGAACAAATAAAAAGTGATTGCCTATGGGCTGAGATAACTTAAAGACATATTAGAAAGAAGCGTCCGCTTTGATTCTTGCTTTCCGAAATCGGCAAATGGAAGAAGCATTCAAGAGTAGAAGTTGATGCTCACGCCAATGGCGTGGGCTTTTACTCGTATATGAATGCATGGTGTTTGCCGATACCAGGAAAGCGTAGACGATCAAGTAATTGTCCACGTTTTCTTTTTTGTGCATCTTAAAACAATCGCATTAACTTATAAAAACAAAGAATTATGAAACAACTACCATTGAAATCTGTGATGATGGTGTTGATGGCATTGTGCTCACTCCATATATGGGCACAAACCTCCTCTTCCATGCGTTATTTCGGCACCAATGCTGTATGGGCATTCGACGAAACCTCCAAAACTTTGACCATCCGTCCGAGCGAAGGGGATGAGGGGGCGGATCAATCTTGGGATTTGATCAACGTGATGGCATCTTATAATACTATAAATCGCATGAGTGACAATACTGGAAAGCCGATGTACACGAAATCTGTCGTTGAATCATTTAATACACACAGCGGCACATATATTCAGGATACACCCAGTAATACGTACATTCAAGATTACAGGTATGTGGATTTTGTGCCTACTACTAAATCTGTTAATATTTATGTAGGTCTTGATATTCCCAATAATGCTTCACCAGATCTTGTTTATGACATTTACTTGGTGACGTGTCCTATCTGGCTGAAAGATGACTATAAGAACCTCGATGTGACGGAGTGGAATACTCGTTCTTATCGTTTCCGAGCAGATGTGTTTGAGCGTGAGACAGAAGGCGAGAACGCCGGACAGTTTCCCCGTAGTGGTGTGAGGTTGGAGAATCCTAATCCGATAGAGGGAAATGCGAATACCATCTTTCAAGCAGGTGGATTGGTTTATGACGACGATGGTCAAATCATCGTGAATGACACCACCTATTTGGGGCAGTATCAATTCAAAAACGCTCACACGGGTCCTGAAACAGGGATTCTTGTTCAGATTTCATCTTATGTCACTTCAAAACAGACAGATAGTTTCTCAAGAGAAATGCTGATCAGCGGCATCATTCTGAAACCACATGGAAAAGAGACACTTTACGACATTCAGGATGATGTGGAGAACCTCGTCGTGGAAGATGGCATCCCTGCGGTCTATTATTCTTTCTCTGGTTGCCAAAATCTCAAGAGTGTGACCATTCCAGAGAGCGTGAACGACATGAGTTATTCCGCCTTTCAAAATTGTAATGCTTTGACCTCTGTGACTTTACACAGTAATAGCGTTGCCTCACAATTCACTTTCGGATCTTTATTTGGCTCTCAAGTGAAAGAGTATAGGATTGGGAAAGAGGTGACAGATATCAGTTATAATACTTTTTGGCGCAGCTCGGATTTGGCATCCATCGTGGTGGAAGAGGGAAATCCCAAATATGACTCGCGCAATGACTGCAATGCCATTATTGAGACATCCTCCAACACACTTGTCGTAGGAAGCGCAACAACCACTATCCCTAATGATGTCACATCCATAGGAAGGAGGGCTTTCAGAGAACGAAGCGGTTTGACTTCTGTGAATATCCCCAGCAATGTGACATTCATTGATGAAGAAGCGTTTTATGACTGCAATGGGTTGTCTTCCATAACGATTGCCAATAGCAGCACAAAGCTTGGAAGCAACGTTTTTGATGGAACTCTTTGGTATGACAATCAAGCTGACGGCGTGGTGTATGTGGGGCATATCTTGTATAAGTATAAAGGAACCATGCCTGAAAACACGGAGATTGAGATTAAAGAGGGAACGACCATCATCGGTGAGGAAGCTTTCCAAGGATGCAGAAACTTAATCTCAGTTGTTATCCCCGAAGGCGTTACTTCCATCGGACGCGAGGCTTTTTATGATTGCAGCAGCTTGACCTCGGTAATTGTTCCCAGCAGCGTCAATGAAATTGGCAATGCTGCCTTTTTGTATACCCCTTGGATTGAAAATCAAGATGACGGGCTTGTGTATATAGGTAGTGTCTTGTATGGGTATCAGGGAGAGATGCCTGAAAACACAGCTGTTGAGATCAGGGAAGGCACCACAAGCATCTATCAATTTGCTTTATCGGATCGTGAGGCTTTGACCTCTGTGACCATCCCCAACAGCGTGACGAGCATCGGCCATCATGCTTTCTCTGGCTGCATTGGCTTGACTTCCGTGACCATCCCCAACAGCGTCACAACCATTGACAATGGCGCATTCGGTTACACAGGGTTGACATCTGTGGTCATCCCCAGCAGCGTCACTTCCATCGGAGAGGAAATCTTATATAGCTGTCATAACTTGACCTCCATCGAGGTGGAAGAAGGAAATACTCGATATGATTCTCGCAACAACAGCAATGCTATCATCGAAACGGCCAGCAATACATTGGTTCAAGGCTGTGTGAATACTGTTATCCCCAATACTGTCACAGCCATTGATAATCGGGCTTTCCGTGGTATCTTTTATGAATCAGGCAAAGCCTCCGTTTCCATTCCTAACAGCGTAACGACGATAGGTGATCATGCTTTCGCTTACAACAGCTTCGAGTCTGTTGTTGTTCCAAATAGTGTCACTTCTATTGGATATGGTGCGTTTGCCGGATGTGCTTCCATCGAGGTGGAAGAAGGAAATACTCGATACGATTCCCGCAACAACTGCAATGCCATTATTGAGACGAGAAGCAACACATTGATCCAAGGCTGTGTGAATACCATTATTCCTGATAACGTGACTGGAATAGGTGATTACGCCTTCCATGGCTGTAGCGGCTTGACCTCTTTGGCTTCGTTGAACATTCCTGAGAGTGTGACAACGATTGGTTATGAAGCTTTCAGTGCATGCGATGACTTAACTTCTGTAACTATTCCGAAGCATATATCTTCTTTGGGTTATGGTGTTTTCTATGGTTGCAAAAATTTGACTTTTGCTGTCATTGAATGTGAGTATGAATGGGGAATGAGTACTATTTTTGGTGGGTGCGACAATTTGACTTCCTTGGAATTCCATTGCCAAAAAATAGGAAGATATGGAGGGTACCAAGTCAAAAGCGTTATTATCGGAGAGGAAGTCACTTCGATAGATGATATGGCATTCTATGATTGCTACAATTTGAAAGATGTGTATTGTTATGCAACGAATCCTCCCCAAATAAATTCTTATGACGCTTTTTATGAAAGACACACACGTGATTATACCCTTTTACATGTGCCAGCCAGTGTGTTGGAGACATATCAAAAGAATTATTCGTGGAGATATTTTAGAGATATTGTACCTATAAAAGCAGAATTGGCCATCAAGCTGGATGAAGGGTGGAACTGGGTATCACATAACTTGGCAAACAATCTGAGTCCAACAGACATCTTTGGTAAGAATGTGGTGGAAGTGAAGAGCCAGACAAAAGGACTCGTCAGAGACTCCCAGTATGGAATGGTAGGAAATCTGACAGAAATGGTAGCGACAGAAGCCTATAAGGTGAAGACTACAGAAGCAGATGCTGTACCCTATCAGTTGTCAAGTGATTTGTTCGATGCTACAACTAATGCCATCAACTTGAAGCAGGGTTGGAACTGGATCGGTTATCCAATGGCAAACGAGAAAAGCTTAGAAGGTGCCTTGAGGAATTTCTTGCCTATGAAGGATGATTGTATTGTGTCGCAAGAATCCTTTACCACCTACAATGGTAGCGAATGGGTGGGCACATTGGATGTCTTCACCCCTGGCAAGGGCTATATGTACAAATCTGGTGAAGAGAAACCTCTCTATTTCAGCAAAGCTTCATCTAGAGTTGAACCCATAGAGGCGAAAGCAAGAACAGAGGCGGAAGAGAGTGAATGGACTTGCGATATTCATAAGTATCCAAACAGAATGCCTGCCATTGTATGTCTTTATAAGGGTGATATGGAAGCCAACGTGAGCGATTATGATGTGGCTGCCTTCTGTGGCGATGAGTGCAGAGGTGTGGGCAAGGTGGTGAAAGGTGTGGTGATGATGAATGTGTGCGGCGAAGGAAGCGAGACCATCACATTCAAGGCAATCGACAGGAAGTCGGACATTGTGCTGGACATCAACGAAAGTGTTTCCTTCTCAGGCGATGTGCTGGGTGCATACACAGAACCCTTCAAGCTGACGCTGAATGGAGAATCCCTCACTGGCATTGCAACCATCAAGAGCGAAACGGCTGTGGATGCCATCTACAACATGGCTGGTCAGCGTGTCTCCTCAGATAAGCAGACCTTGCCCAAGGGTGTGTATATATATAAAGGTAAGAAGGTCATGATTAAATGATCTTCTCACGAAATTAAGAATCAAAAGATAAATATGATTAGAAAAGCAAACAAAGAAGACGTTCAGCGTATTATTGAGTTGTTGCATCAGGTGAACATGGTGCATCACAAAATACGCCCAGATCTGTTCAAACCAAATACAACCAAATATAATGAGCAGGAACTGGAAGCCATCCTTCATGATGACAACAAGCCCATCTTTGTTTATGATGACGGAATGGTGTTAGGCTACGCGTTCTGCCAAGTGTCTGAGGTTAAGAACGACCAACTGCTGGAGGACATTAAGACACTTTATATCGATGATATATGTGTGGATGAGAATGCTCGTGGCAAACACGTCGGAAAGGCATTATACGAATTCACACGCGACTATGCCCATTCTATCGGCTGCAATAATATCACCCTGAATGTGTGGGAGGGTAATGTCGCAGCATTACAATTCTATAAGAAAATGGGAATGAAGGTGCAGAAAACGACGATGGAATTTGATTCTTGACCTAAAGGGGATGTGCCGATGATGACACATCCCCTTTTTATTGTGTTGCTGAAAACTTGGGATTTCCCAAGCTTCGGATGTTTTTACAAATTGCCGCGCTCCTTGTCGAGGTAGTACTTGTAAGTGCCGACGGTGAGTTCGTCGCAGGCAGCCTCGTCGCAAACCACGATGGCGTGTGGGTGCAACTGAAGCATGGAAGATGTCCACTTGTGGCTGATGTCGCCGTCGATGCAGTGCTTGAGGGCACGAGCTTTGTTGTGACCAGAGCATACGAGGAGCACTTCCTTCGCATCCATCACTGTGCCGATACCAACGGTGAGCGCCTGCTTAGGAACGAGGCTGAGGTCGCCATTGAAGAAACGGCTGTTAGCATGGATGGTGTCAGTGGTCAATGTCTTGACACGAGTGCGAGAAGAAAGTGAAGAACCTGGCTCGTTGAAAGCGAGGTGTCCGTCGGGACCGATACCGCCCATGAAGAGGTCGATACCACCAGCCTTGGTAATCTCTTCCTCATATTGGTTGCATTCTGCAACGAGGTCGGGGGCATTACCGTTGAGGATGTGCACGTTCTCGGGCTTGATGTCAATGTGGTTGAAGAAGTTGTTCCAC
>JAFZVN010000077.1 GCA_017617805.1 Bacteroidaceae bacterium
ATGCGAGCCTTTCTTTCTCTGCAATAGATGCGGAGACCATGACTAATGGTAAGCAGGGCAATATGAAAACTTGGATGCTGCTCTCGTCGGAAGTGAGGGGCTACATCCACAATATTGATTATTATTTTGAGGCTGATGACAAGCAACATAGGGAGAGTGCTGACTTGTTGATGATGACACAGGGATGGAGGCGTTATGACTGGCGACTGATGTCGGAGAAATACATCTTCAGAAAGTCGGAGCCTATAGAGGATAAGATGTATGTATATGGAAGGCTGAAAGAATACAGGAAGCGGAACCCTGTAGAGAATGTGCATGTGAACATGTATCTTTTCAATCAGGCGGGACAGCACTTGCGTGGAGAGATGCGTACAGACTCATTGGGCAACTATGCCTTTGAAGTGCCGAATGTGGATGGTGAGTGGCAGATGCAGATTTTCACGCTGAAAGACACGAAACGTGGTGAGAAGCGGAAAACCTACTATGTGGGCATCGACAGGCAATTCTCGCCCACGGCACGATACATCACGCCTTTGGAAGCGGAGATACAGCATCCGTTGGAGGCAAACCTCTTCGTGAAAAAGGCTGTGGAGGATGTGGGAGCAGAGGAGTTTGTGCCCATCACCCAGAAAGACCATGTATTGCAGAATGTGACGGTGAAAGCCAAGAAACGCTACTTCACCAACGATGATTTCACTTACAAGAACGAGAAATACGGCAGGCAGCATGCCACACTCTATTACAACGTCGATAAAGAACGGGACGATGTGAAGGACTTGGGAGAGGATGTGCCCTATATGTTTGACTGGTTGGTCAAGCGTAATCCGCTCTTCGAATATGACACCAGGAATTGGACAGTTGCCCCCAAATATGATGGACGCCCTATTCAATGGGTAGTGGACAACGGAGGACGGAGGATGTCCACGCCTGTGAACGAGTTGTGGTTGGACGAGGTGAAGGCCATCTATATCGTTCCCAATCATCCAGAAGATACGGATGGAAGTGTGAGAATATACGTGTATGAGCACATCACTTTTACCACAGAGAGTCAGAAAGGACTCCGCCGTACTTACTTCCAAGGCTTTAACCAACCTTCCACTTTTCAAATGGAGGACTACAACGTGATTCCTCCTATGGCCGATTTCCGTCGCACTATCTATTGGAACCCAGACATTCGAACGGACAAAGAGGGAAAAGCAAAAGTGGAGTTCTTCAACAATTCAACCTGTCAGGAAATGTACATCAGCGCAGAAGGAATCACAGAAGATGGAAGGGTGTTGGTAAATGAATAAAAATGAACAGGGAGCAGGTTCGTAAGAATCAGCTCCCTGTTGATTGATGACCCCTCAAACATAACGGATGAAAGGGGCGAGTGTGGGTTATGCTTGTGCGAGTTCTTCGGCTGGTGCCTCGCTGGCTTGTTCTGGGAGTTCCTCGCCAAGGAATGTGTGTTCGTACTTGTCGCTCTTGGCTGAGGGGAACTGGGAACGGGGATCCACATCGGGACGGTCGAGCAGATGGTCGATGATGTGGTTGTAGGCATCCATGGCACTCTTGGCACGCTGCCTAACGTGGAAACGAGTGTCGATATACTTGCACTTGCCTGTGTCGGGCATTGTGATGACACGTTTGAAGGTGAGAGCTGTGTCCCACCAGCCGACGAACTCTTCGTTGAGGGCGTCGAGGATGTTCTTCTTGCGTTCAGCCATCGTGGTGACGCGGTCTGCCTTCTGCTCTTTGCGCTTGGCTTCCTCTTCCTTGAATTGCTCAATCGTGTCAGCCTCGGTCTTGAGGAAGAGCACGTAGTTGGAGAAGCTCACCTTCAGGCGGAAGGGGTATAAGTTGGACGAGCTGAGAAAGGTGTTGATGCGGCTTGCCGCATTGCTCTCAAGCTTGATTTCTTCGATGGTCTGGAGGAATTCGAGGGCTTCATCCACTGTTTTTGCCAAGTATTCGCGGTCGAAATATCTAACGTATAAATTCATAGGTGTTGAAATGTTTTGGTTTTTCGTGTGCAAAGGTAGGGAAAAAAATGGAAAGTGAAAAATGAAAAGTGAAAAATTTGCTACTTTTCACTTTTTCGTATTCGCCATTCCTCTGGATAGAGGTTGTTGGCCCTGTTGCCGATATTCTTGACGAAGCCGAGTGGATGTCCCTGATAGGTAATGAGAACGTGCCCTCGTGGGGTGTCTGGAGGCAGCTGGAGGGCTTCGGTACGGAGATAGGCGATGGCTTGCTGCTCATCCACTTCGGCAGTCGGGAATGCATCCTTGTTGAGGTAGAGGCTCATCGCGAGACTATGGCTGGGGATGAGAGGAGAGTTTAGAGTTGAGGGTTTAGAGTTGAGAGCCGAGTGTTTTCCTTTGAGGCTGGTGGCCAATTCGATGCCTGCATGGATGACTCTGAGTGTCTGTTTTGCCAGTCGGAGGAGGTCAAGATGGAGGGTGGGAAAGGCTTGGTAGGTGCCGCTGTCCTCCATCATGGTGAAGTTTTGGATCTCTGACAGCCATGTTTTCAATTCTTTGGGAAACATGGTTTTGGACTTCTCAGGTTTTCTCTTTCCTATTCTTTTCCCTTCCTGCTCCGAGGTCTTGCGGAGGATGCTGATGAAGAAGCCCTCACCTTGGATTCGATGGGGATAGAAATGGGTGTTCGTCTCTGTCAGTCCCCATTCGGGCTTCGGCTGACACGAAAGCACTTCTGCACCTAAGTTCTTGGCTATCCACTGCACGTTCTCCTCATCTTCGAGGGGATTGTAGGTGCAGGTGCTGTAGATGAGCAGGCCTCCCTCCTTGAGCGTGTGCCAGATGTTGCGAACGATGTCTCGCTGACGTCGCCAACAAGTATCCACATTGGCGAGGCTCCACTCGCCGATGCTGTCTGGGTCTTTGCGGAACATGCCTTCGCCTGAACAGGGAGCGTCGCAGATGATGAGGTCGAACATATTGCTGAAAGCCTCAAAATCTTCGGCATAGTTGTTGGTGACGATGCTGTTGGGATTGCCCCACTTGATGATGTTCTCTGCCAGGATGTTCGCACGTTGCCTGACCACCTCATTGGCTATCAACACAGATCCCTCTGGCAGTTCTGACAAGGCCAAGGTGGATTTTCCTCCAGGGGCAGCACAAAGGTCGAGCGCCACCACTGGCTCTTTCACATACGTCCTCAGCACATGCGACAGGAACATCGACGATGCCTCCTGCACGTAGTAGCACCCAGCATGGAAAAGGGGATCGAAGGTGAAGGAGGGACGTGAGGAGAGGTAGAAGCCAGATGGGCACCAAGGGACAAGCCCCCCACCCCCCGAAGGGGAAGGGCTAACGCGGTGTTTGTTGATCCTGATACTTGTCGGCGCAGGTTGAGCTAAAGCATCTGCAAGTTGCGCAAACTCCTCTTCGCCCAACACCTCTGTCATCATCCGTTGGAAATCTTCAGGCAGTTCTTTTGCACACTTTGTGTCAGTCTTCATACAGCTCTCTCTTTTTCTGCTTTTATCTCACCGTTGTGAAATTCTCATTCAAGGTGAAGGTTTTCTCGTAGTCTTTGGTCTTGACTGTGTAGGAGTTGCCGACCTTAAAAGCTGGGGTGGTGACGAGGCTGGCACTTCTACGCATGGAGAAAGGAACGGTGATGGTGTCGATGAGTTTGTTGCTGCTGTCGTAAATCTGGATAGGTTCATCCTTTGTCACAGTGAGACCGATAAGCAGAGCCGTGGCCTGCTTGGCAGTCTTGTTGGTAGGCACAGAGGGCATCTCACCCATACCTCCTCCGACTGAGAAGACCGTACCACCCTCGATAACAATTGCTGCGAAGTCACAATCGAGTCCCTCCTCGGGTGAACCCACTTGGCTCCATGCATAAACGGTACCACCTCTGATGACGATGGCAGGTTCATCACTCTGCTCGTTGCTGCCAAAAGGTGAGAAGAAACCGCTTTGGGGATTGGAATCGACAGCGTCGTTGCCCTTGCTGCGAGCGATGACAGTGCCACCGTTGAACTCGATGCAAGCATTGGCATTGATGGCATCGTCGGGAGAGAGGACATCCACATGGCCACCATTGATGACAACTCCCTCTTTGCCTTCGATACCCTCGGCGCCAGCTGTATTGGTACGAACAGTCACATGACCGCTGTTGATGGTGATTTTGCCTTTTGATGCGATGCCCTTGGTGGAAGCCACATACTTGTGCTTGCCGCCAAAGCCCATGCCTCCACCTTCACCATCTTCATTATCAGGATTTCCGAAGCCTCCTCCGAAGTCGGGCATTCCACCTCCACCAAAGTTAGGCATTCCTCCGCCAAAGCCAGGGAAGCCACCACGTCTGGTGCTGTCATTGCCTTCTGGACGTCCACCAAAACCACCTGGGAAGCCTCCCATGGGGAAGTTACCGTTCTGCATCATCTCCTCGAAGTTCTTACGCATCTCCTCTATGTTCTGCCTTACGGAGTCAGGCAAGTTGTTGAAATCGAAGCCACCAGGACCACCCATCGGGAAGCCGCCAAAGCCGCCACGCCTTGTGCTGTCGTTACCCATACCTCCGAAATCCGGGAAACCGCCCTCTGGCATGCCAGGGAAACCGCCCATACCAAAAGCCTTCTCACCTAAGTGATTGCCCGAGGTGGTGACATTGAGGGTGAGTTCCTCGATGGTGATGTCATCTTTCGATTTGATGCCTCGACATCCATCACCTGTAGCGACGACATTGAGCGTTCCCTTGCCTGAGAGAAGGAGTTTGTCCTTCGCCCAAATAGTGGCAGCCTTATGATTGGCCGTATCGTTGCAGGCTGTGATGGTGAGCGTGTTCTCTGTTCCATCCACAGCCACAATCTCCACCTTCTTCTTGTTCTTCAGATCGAGAGGAGCACCCTCCTGACTGGTCAGTTGAAGGTCTTTGAGTTTCAGCTTTGCCTTACCAGCGGTCTTGAGAACGAGTTGGCCGTCCTCACTCTTTCCACTCAATAAGAGGGTAAGTTTATGCGCTTGGAAAGTGCTCACGATACTCACATGAGCTCCATCCACCGTCACGTTCACACTATCCTTCACTTGTTGTTTCACCTTGGCCGTTGTTCCATTGAACTGGATGGTGATGTCTTCAGCATGGCTCATTCCTCCTCCCAGGAGCATCAATGCACATGCCATCAAAAACGTTCTTGTCATATAACTATATATAAATGTGTCTTGTTTTTGTTAAATTAGAGTGGATGAAATGCCCAAAAGATTAAAATCACCACCTAAATTTAGGATAATTTAAGCAAGTCAACAAAAGTGAAAAAATGGCTCAAAAAGCGAAAAATTTCCATAAAAAAGAGCGAAAAAGAGCGAAAAAGTGCATTGTGTGCGCACACACATGCTAAGAAACATATTTTTAGGTTTGTTCACAATTGCAAAAGTCCGTACCTTTGCAACATCCTAAAAACAATCTTTTTACCTTAAAAAAATTAATACTTATTGAGAACGAGAAAAGCGTGAGTCGTGAGATTCGCGCTTCTTCGCTTTTAAAGGGGTATTGCGGCATGTTCATTTCAACACGAATTACACGAAATTTCACAAAACTAAGCAGAAAGAATCTATCACACAAAGCACCTTCTGTGCTACTAATTTCACGAAGGCCATCCGGATGGTTCGTGAACCTTTAGCTCGGCGTAGCCAAATTAGTTGCCGCTTGCGGCTTCGAGCAATAAGAAAATCTGTCCGCATGCCTTCGTTTCTTTC
>JAFZVN010000078.1 GCA_017617805.1 Bacteroidaceae bacterium
TCCTCGCCATCAGGACAGGGGGCAGAAATCCGCCGCCTTATCATTTCTTCTTGATAGGGAGATTCATCCGGTTTATTATCAGCCCGTTACCGCTTGGGGCAGCCTCAGGGCAAACCTTTCGCCTGAAAAATCTTCGGATTTTCTGGGTACAAAGTTATAGCTTTTTTTCTGTATTACCAACAAAAGAAAACAACTTTTTTTAGAGGAAAATTCAGTCTCTTTTTTGCCACTTGGAAGCATCCCCTCCGCTTACCTCTTGACTACAAATGTGTTAGCGCTAACAAGCACTACGTTTTATGTTTTATGGAGTTAAAATATAGTGGTTTGAGAGGGTGTACAGCAAATATCCAGGAAAAACGAATTGCTCCAAAATTGATGTGAAGGACTTGTTGAACCCACAGAAAATTAAATCAGTATAAATGGCAAAGATAAAAGACGCCAAGATGACCTCCTTCGTTTGCAGCGAAACGAGCCGAAGGCTCTCATGACTATTTGATGTCGTATTTGTAGATGTGAGGTTCTTCAGGTTTTTCTTCACTATAGGGGTTGAAGGTGTAGGGCTTGTAGTCGTTCAGCGGGTAACCTGTCACCACCAGATACACGTCCTTTGTGTCGTCTGGCAGGGTGAGGGTCAGGGTGCCTTTCTGTCCCGTCTTGATGGCTCCGTAGGTGGCCTTTGCGTCTCCATGAATGGCCACCAGCCGATAGGCATAGCCGTCTTTCTTGTCACGGCCCGAGAACTTCACCTTGGCCACAGGCTTTCCCTTGGTGTCGAGCTTGACGACATTGGCGCCAAACATCTGCAAGGGCTTCTGGTTCACAAACTCGCCAGCATACTTCTTGTTCATCTCGTGCTTGCCAGGGAAGTCGAAGGTGAGCAGACGTGAATAGCAGTCGACAGCTTCCTTGGCAAAGTCCTTGTTGGTCATGTTGAACATCTTCATGTAGGTCGATGCGGGGTCTTCGCCACGCTTGCCAGCGCGGAAGAGGTCGCCTATGACGGTCTTTCCGTGCTTCATGCTCCAATACTCCAGCAGATAGGGCGAGTGGTAGATGTTCTCGCTGTCGAGGAAACGTCGGTGGGCATTGTCGATGAAGGCTTTCCAGTGGTAGTTCTCGTCGGTCGGCCATTCGGGGTTCACGTTCCAGAGCATCCATTGGCTCGTCATCTCGAAGATGCCGCCTCCGCCCCAGCTCTCCCCCTGGTGGTCACACACAATCATCGACTGGAACGAGTGCCCCAGCTCGTGGGCGATGCAGTTCAGCTTCTCGTCCTGCACACGGTTGGGCGCAATCCACAAGGCTCCAATCACCCCGTCGTAGTCACCTCCGTAGGCAGTGCCTTCGAGCGAGTAGTTGAGCATCACCATCATGCGGTAGCGGTCAGCGTTCGAGCCAGGTTTGATGAACTGCAGCTCGTCCTTGTAGAAGTCGTAGAACGACTGGATGCGCATGAGCAGGTTCTGCAAGTTCACCTTCATGTTCTGCCCCTTGAGGTCGGGCGCCTTGCTCAGGTCGTGTCCGAAAGGCTTCTCCCAGAAGATGATGACATCCTCCGTGTAGGCGCATCGGGCAAAACTCCACTTCTCCTTTGGGTTGGTGAAGTTGTTGTCTCTCAAATCGTTGGGAATGTACACCTCCTTGCCGGCAGGTGCGTCGTACTTGAGGATTTTGTGCGGCTCTTTCACCGCTGTGGCCGCCTGTGCCTCAGGTGTCACTTGGGCATCCACTTGCTCCATGGGGTAGGCCGTCAATGCGAAGGCCAAACTCATCCCCATCCATTTTTTCAGTGCTGTTTTCATCATTCTGTAAGTTTTGTCAGTAAAGCTAATCTTTTAGTTTTTGGTGTTGCAAATCTACATAAAAATCTTGACTTATAGGATAGTCTCGATAAAAAACTTAAAATATCGGGACAAATGAGCGTTAATTATTGGAAAATATCGTTTTTCCCAAGTCATTTGTGAGTATCAGAAGTTTCATCAGAGGTCCACAAATCCCAAAACATCTTCACTCTCGCAAAATACTCACGCACATAAATCATGACGGCCATTTCAGAGAAGGGGCTTCTGGCATTGAAGGCTTGAAGGTCCTTCACATCCAGCCCCAGATGTTCCGCTTGATACAAAGCCCGCTCGTTGTGGAATCGCTGGGAGATGATCGTGAAACTCTTCAATCCATACACTTGGTTAGCACGGATGACCGATAGAATCGTTCTGAAGCCCTTCACATCCAGCATGATAGCTTCCGAAGGGACCCCCCTTGCAATCAGCGAATCCCTCATGCACTCAGGCTCATTGATGCCATCCAAACATGACAGAATCAATATGTTCATTATATATACTTTTGTCGGACTATCTTCGGGAGTTTTGATGCTACGAGGTGATATGACTCTCTAATCCAATCCTTGACCAGCGAGTCTTCCAGCTGCTCGTAATACACGTCGCTCCAATGCGTCTTGTTCCAATGCCAGGCGGGTGTAACGGTCGAGAACTTTTCCCTGAGTTCCTCGTTCCTTTCCGGTGCCAGTTTCAGGGCGAGTCTTGGCGCGGAATACTGCATGTCATGCTTGCCACCACCTAACCAAAGACATACGAATATCTTTCCTTCCAGGCGGAAGTTGAGAACGTCCTCTCCAAATGCCTGGTCTTCCGTTACGCCAGGGAGTGACAATGTGTATTCCCGTACTTGCTCAATGTTCATATCGATTCAAATCTTTCGCTCTACACCACGTGCTGATTCCACGATACGGTGGCGCGGGTTGCCAGGATAGAGTTTCAGGAGCACCACACCGTGCGGGTTCACTTCAGTATCGAAGCGTTCCTTGGCATCGATGGTCTTGAGGTCCTGCTGACGCCATACGTCGCGGATGGTTTGCGGAGCACGCATGCCGAGGGAGTGAGGCACGAAACCAATGGTCTGCGGCTTATCTGAGAGGTTGAAGAGACCCACAGCCATAGAGCCGTCCTCCAGCTGCTTGACGTAGGTGACATAGTCCTTGCTCCTGTAGCGAGGATAGGCCTGAATGCCCAGCGGGTCTTGGTTGATGTCGTTCACCTCGTTGTTACAAAGCAGGCTGATGGTGAA
>JAFZVN010000079.1 GCA_017617805.1 Bacteroidaceae bacterium
TCGGCAGATGACCGATGAAGAGCTGATGCTGCGTGTGAGAAGAGACAGCGAGTCGGCATTTGAAGAACTGTACCGTCGGTATGCCCGACGGCTACAGGGCTTCTTTTTCCGTCAGCTGGGAGGCGACAATGAGATGGCTGCCGACTTCACCCACGACGTGTTTCTCCGAGTGTATGAGGCACGAGACAGCTATGCGGAGGGCAACAGTGTGGCCACTTGGTTCTTCGCCATCGCCTACAACCTGTGCAAGAACACCTATCGCCACAACGAGCATGTAGCCACTTTCCTCGCCACGCTGGACGCTGAGCCTGTCAGCGAGGAGGATGTGGAAGTGAGGCTGACCCAAGAGCAACAGGAGGCAGCTGTAAAGAAAGTGCTGATGTCGCTGCCGCCACCTCTGCACGTGCTCTTCTCCCTCCACTACGAAGAGGGACTCACCATCCCCCAGATTGCCCAGATAGAGCATCTGTCGGAAGGAACCGTCAGAATGAGAATCCACAAAACAATGAGTATTATCCGTCAAAAATTGGCAAGTATATGAACACACATCCACAACAACCAGAGAACATGAGCACTGAGGACATCATTGCCATAGCCAATCGCATTCGTGAAAAGGAAAACAGCCAACTGCCTGTGCGCCCTTGGAAGTCGCGCAATCGCATCGCCTGGTACGTCGCCGTTCCAGCCGCCTGTCTTGTGAGCTTTTTCCTGGGTTACCTCCTGCACTCTTCCAACATGGAACCAGGTTCACAAGGTATAGCTTCCCTTGGCACCACCGACACCGTCTATGTGCAAGTGCACGACACCATCTATCAGACCACCGATGTGCACAAGCCAGTGCGTCCACGTCCCATCACAGCCTCCAACCAGTCTGAGCCAAGGAAAATTGGCATCTCTGTGCTGGAAGACAACATCCGCTACGACCTGTTGGCATCAAACCCGAATGAATACTATTAAAGAGAGAGCTGACATCCGTTAGGGGGTGTCAGCTCTCTTTGTACTTTATCTTATGATGGAGAGGTTCGGTTTATCGTCCACCTTTTTCAAACTCGTCGAGCTTCTTCAGGTAGTAGGCTCGGAGGTCTTCCCACTTGTAGTAAGGATATTGGTCGGTCTGGATGGGGAGTGTGGCTTCCTTCTCGTTGAGCAGTGCTTTCACGAGGATAGGGCCTTCGCCTTTCTTGGGACGATAATAAACCAACTGGATGTTGCAGGCCATCGGATAGATGCGGTAGTTGACCCAGTAGTCTTCGAGGTGGTCGAGGTCTTCCACCTGACGTCCGCAGCTGTCAAGTTCCATCAGACAAGCGAGTGGCATCACACACACTTCATGTCCGAAGCGGAGGGAAGCACCATTCTTGTAGGTCTTGCTGGCCATCACTGTGTCGGTGGTCTCAATCATATTGCGAAGTAGGTCTGCCTGATTGAACTGCATGATGCTACCTGTCTGAGGAGCGGCACCATAACCCAAATACCAGTCGATATTAACGATTTTCCAGAGGTCGTAGATTTCTTCTTTGGTGAAGAGATCCCACATGTCCTCACCAAATCCGTGGCTCTGCATATTGGCCACCACGCCTGCCATCGCTCTCATGAAGGAACGTGGACGGAAGTCCTCATCGTTCCAGAAACTCTCATCATTGAACAGAGAACGGCAGAAACGCTCTGGATGGGTGTACTTTCTGACATAGCGTGCCACGATGCTGCCACGATCGCGGCTGGCATCACGAAGACGCTGGCTGAAGTTGTGGTTGAGATACCACTGGAAGGATTCACTCACATCGTTGTGCATTTTCAGTTGTGGATTGAAGGCAGTGAGTTCCTCACACTCGGCTGTCATGCTGAGGATGCAACGGATGACCACCGTACTACGTGCATCCACTTCCGCATCCTTGCCGCTGAAAATCTCAGGGAAGTGCTCAGTCATGCGCTTGCCGATGCCATGATGTTGTATCTCGCCTATGTCGGAGAGTTCGCCCAAACGACCTTTAGTAGAAGGATAGAAACGTTCCAGTTTCTCCAATGCTTCCAAACCTAATGGCGTGAGTTTGCCTTCATCCTTGGCACGACGGAGTGGACGGAGAGCACTCGTGTATTCGCCTTCGCCAATCAGCCAGCGAGAACCATGACGGCCATAGTGGCACATGTAGAACGGCTCATAGCCCTTGGGAGCCTTGGTGAGCTGCTGGGTGGGAGCCTGATAGGCCATGTAGTTGGAACCGGCTTTGAGGATGTCCGCATAAATCTCCTCCTTGGCTGTCTGTGCTGACACGGACAGGAGTGAAAGGAAGAACGAGGAGAGTAAAAGAATTTTTTTCATAAAATTGGGGTTATGGTTGTTAATTAATCATACGAGGCAAAGTTTGCATTGCGCCCTAAGTCGTGATAGGCGTTCTGCAACAGTTCGGGTGTGATTTCGAAGTCACGATTGATGGCTCGGTCTTCGTCTTTCAACGAATGGGAGAACATCCAGTCGTAGGTCTGATAGCAGTAGAAGAGGCGAGCCAGACGGCCATGATTGATGCCTGGCATACGGGTATAGATGAGGCGTGAGTCATCGCCTGTCTTTTTGATGGCTTCGACCACACGATCTGAGGCAGAAACGGGCACAGCGGTATCGGCTGTACCATGCACAATCCACATGGGGATGCGAGAGAGACCGCTGAGGTCTTTCACTGTGGCTCCTCCACACATCGCCATTCCAGCAGCAATACGGTCAGGATAGGTGGCACACATGTCGAGGGTTCCATAGCCGCCCAAACTCATGCCATAGCAGTAGATGCGGTCGCTGTCGATATGGAAATTAGCTTCTGCCCATTCAATCAGCTTCATGATCTTCTCTGGTTTCCATGCACCACCTGGATTCTGAGGAGCAAGCACATAGCAGTCGATGGCACGTCCACGCTTCAGTGCCTCCATGGGTCCATAACGCTTCACCTTCATCAGGTCGGTGCCGCAAAGACTGGCTCCATGCAAGAAAATGAGCAGAGGACGATGCACACCATCGCTCTCATCTTCTTCAGGACGATAGAACCAAAAGTTATAACTGCCTGGAACAGTATTGTGATAAGCCTTGCTCGTGTCTTGTGCATAAGAAGTCATGCTGCACACGAAAATCAAGAGGAAGAATATATATCTGAGCATAAAAAAGCCTTTTTAATGGAATTCACGTGCAAAGATAGTGATTTTTTCCTTACCTTTGCAAACAAAAACCGCAAAAATTATGTCGAAAAGGAATTTACTACTTTTAGTTTTCTGTTTTTCATTTTTAGTGTCCTCGATGGCACAGGTAGTGCGTCCCAAGATTGGCACAAAGGCTCAATCGGCTGATGGACGTATCAGTATTGAGCTGATTGGCAAGAAACAGTTCTATGCGCCAGGGGATAAAACGACTGCCGATCCTGATATCAATTCACCCAAATCGGTGAATGTTCACCCCAACGGCAAGAAGTTCTACGTGAACTCGCTCGAAGGAGCCACCACTGTGGTGTATGACTTTGAAACTCATCAGAAAATCGCTGTCATCAAGCATCAGTTTGACCACACGAAAGATGCTGGCCTCTGGAGCAAACCCTCTGGGCTTTATCCTTTCACTCATTATAAAAATGACCACCTCAACACCTTCTTTGGAAAGCCTGTGGAGAGCACCTTCACGCATGGTGGCAAGTATCTGTGGGTGCCTTACTATCGTCGCAGTTACGACATCAATGCCCAAGATCCTTCGGCTGTGGCCATCATCGACACTCAGACCGACAAAATCATCCGTCTGATGGAAACAGGACCGCTGCCCAAGATGATTGCTACCTCGCCTGATGGCAAGTATGTGGCGATTTCCCATTGGGGCAACAACACTGTGGGCATCATCGACATCAGCAGCCAAGACCCTAAGCAATGGAAGCACAAGGCCTGCCACATTGTCGATTATCAGTTGCAGCTCAACTACCCCATGAATCGTTCCGTCAATCGTGATGCAGGCAGTGGTTATGCGCTGCGTGGCACAGTCTTCACCCCTGACAACCACTATCTGCTTGTGGGTTGCATGGGCGGTGGTGGTGGCATCGCTGTGATTGATCTTCAGAAGTCTGAGTATTTGGGTCGTTTGCAGGGTATGATGGCGAATGTGCGTCATCTGGTGCTGAAGAATGGCTTCCTCTACCTCAGCATCAATGGTGCTGGCTATGTGCAGAAGATTTCGCTCGATGCTGTGCTCGATGCCATCTCGAAGATGCAGAACAAGCGTGGCAACCTCACTGGTTGGCAGAACTGCAAGGTGGGTGCAGGCGCACGTACCATCGAACTCTCTCCATCAGGCAAGTACATCTTTGCTGCCTGCAACAATGCCAGTGCCCTCTACGTGGTGGATGCCAAGGAGATGAAGGTGCTCACCAGCATCTCTGCTGACAGTTACCCTGTAGGTCTCGATGTGTCGAAAGACGGCAAATATGTGTTCACGACGGCGCAAGGTCATTCTGGCAAAGGTGGTGGCAATGCCGTTGACATCTTCAAAGTAACGTATGGGAAGTAGTTGAGAGTTAAAAGTTGAGAGTTAAAAGTTAAGAGTTAAAAGTTAAAAGTTGAGAGCTCAACTTTCGCAAGTGTTCAACTTGTTCATTTCAGCACGAATGACACGAAATTTCACAAAACTAAGCAGCAAGAATCTATCACACAAAGCACCTTCTGTGCTACGAATTTCACGAAGGCCATCCGGACGGTTCGTGAAATTAGTTGCCGCTTGCGGCTTCGAGCAATAAGAAAATCTGTCCGCATGGCTTCGTTTCTTTCGTGAAATTTGTGTTAAAATGAACATACGAAACTTGAATTAAGAGTTAAAAGTTGAGAGTTAAAAGTTGAGAGTTTAGGGAATCAATGAAAAATATCAATATAAAAATACTCATCGCGTTAGCCCTCCCCCTTTGGGGGCTGGGGGGCTTTGCTCAAGTGGCTAAGATTTCGCATCCAGCCATTGGCACAACGGCATACAATAGTGACAGCACTTTCAGCATCCGACTGATTGGCAAGAAGCAGTACTATGACCCTTCTGAAACGGTGACGGCAGATAAAGACATCAATTCCCCAAAGTCGGTGAACATGCATCCCAATGCCACCAAATACTACGTGAACTCCCTCGAAGGAGCCACCACAGTGGTGTATGACTTCAAGACCAACGAGAAGATCAAGGTCATCCGTCATATCTTCGCAGATGCTGATACGGTCTTGTTGGGCAGCAACTTCAAGCCGTTCTACGAGTTCACCCACTACTTCCCTGATGCCAAACATCCTGTTTCTCCCTTCGGAGGTTGGGGCGCTTTCTATGGAAAGCCTGTAGAGAGCTGCTTCACGCATGGTGGCAAGTATCTGTGGGTACCTTACTATCGTCGTGATTACGACATCAATGCCCAAGATCCTTCAGCTGTGGCCATCATCGACACAGAGACCGATTCCATCATCCGACTTATGGACACAGGTCCATTGCCCAAGATGATAGCTACCTCGCCTGATGGCAAACTCGTTGCCATCACTCAATGGGGCGACAATACAGTGGGCATCATCGACATCGAGAGTGAGAATCCTTTCGACTGGCATTATATCTCCTTGGCTGTCATCGACCAGAAACTGAAACTCAACTTCAGCATGACCAAGCAGGTGGATCGCGACGATGATAGTGGCTACTGTCTGCGAGGTACAGCCTTCACGCCCGATAACCACTACCTGCTCGTGGGATGCATGGCTGGCAACAACGGTATCGCTGTGATTGACCTTCAACCCTCAACTGTCAACTCTCAATTCTTGGCAAGCCAAGCGTGCAGAAGATACGATGAGTCAACTGTCAATTCTCAATATCTTGGTCGCATCACAGGCAACATGTACAACCTCCGTCACCTTCTCATCCGTGATGGCTATGTGTATCTGAGCATCAATCGTGACGGCTACATTCAGCGTATGCCACTCGAACAGTTCTTGGCTGTCATTCCTACTCTCAAGGCTTCTGCCACCAAGACTACGCCACTCTCAGGATGGGAAAACTGCAAGGTTGGTAATGGAGCACGTACCATCGAGTTCTCTCCTGATGGACGATATATCTATGCCGCTTGCAATGCCAGCAGCACCCTCTATGTGGTGGATGTACAGAGTTTCCAGGTGGTCACTTCGATGACGATTGACAGTTATCCAGTGGGTCTCGAAGTTTCCAAGGATGGCCGCTATGTCTTCACCACCTCCCAAGGTCGTAGCAATGGTGGAGGCAATTGTGTGGACATCTTCGAGGTGAAGAGGCAATAAGCAGGAAGCTTCCATAACGTATGTGCCCCACATCGAGCAATCGGTGTGGGGCACATGGTTGTGTATGGGAATCGTTTATTAATTCTCCTCGAGGGCGGCAAGCTTGGCTTTCACTTCTTCCATGTCGGCCTTGAGCTTGTCCATCTTGCGGTTCAACTCCTCGATGAGGGCATTGCCCTGCTTGGACTTGCTACTGAGGCTGAGGAAACCAAGGTTGTTCTCGTAGGTCTTGATTTCGTTCTTGAGAATCTCAAGCTGACGGGTGAGACGTGAGCGCACATCACCTCCGTTGCTGCCCTTGATGCTCTCCTTGAAGCGGTCAATGCGACGCTTAGCGGCATGCTCGTTAGCATAGCCATAGAGACGATCCATCTGTTCGCGCAGGAGCTTATAGAGCTTGTCCTTTTCACGGAATGGCACATGACCAATCTGGTTCCACTCTTCCTGTGCTTCACGCAGTTTGGCACGCAGGTCGCCTTCGAACTCCTCAGGAACAATGGCTGCCAGCATGTCGATGATAGATCTCTTCTTCTCCATATTGGCTTTCTGCTCCTCATGTTCTCCCTTGTTGGCTTCTTTCTTAGCGGCGAAGAAGGCATCGCAGGCGGCATTGAAGCGTTCCCAAATCTGGTCGCTATATTTCTTAGGCACTGTGCCAATCTCTTTCCACTTCTTCTGCAACTCGACGAGGATGTCGGTAGTGGCTTTCCAATCGGTGCTGTCCTTCAGAGCCTCAGCTTTCTCCACAAGGTCAAGCTTGAGGGCATAGTTCTGATTGAGATTGGTACGGACAGTCTGGAAGTATTCGCCTTTGCGTGTGAAGAAATTGTCGCAGGCAGCACGGAAACGCTCGAAGATCTTGGTGTTCATCTTCTGGGGCGCATAACCGATAGTCTTCCATTCAGCCTGCAGCGCTGTGATTTTCTCTGACATAGCGTTCCACTCGGCGAAGGTCTTGAGTTCGTCGAGATTGAAGCCTTCGATGGTCTCGCAGATGGCAGTCTTCTTCTCGAGGTTCTCCTCTTCCTTCTGCTTGCGGGTCTCGAAGAATTCCTGATGACGCTTGTTGATGACGGTGGAAGCATCCTTGAAACGTGTCCAAATCTGTTCGCGCAAATCGCTGGCTACTGGACCTGTCTCACGGAAGTCCTGGTGCAGCTGCTGCAACTTGCGGAAGGCAACGATGATGTCAGTCTCGTCTGCCAATGCTTCGGCTGCCTCACACAGAGCCGTCTTCTTCTCAAGGTTCTTCTTGAAGTCGTAGGCACGCAGTTCATTGCTAAGTTTGAGCGTGTCGTAGAAGGCTTCCACGGCCTGCTGATAGGTCTTCCAAAGATTGGTGGCCTTCTCGGCAGGCACTTCCTTGAGGTCGTTCCACTGCTGCTGGAGTGCCTTGAAGTCGTTGTAGGCACGATTGATTTCGTCTGGATTCTCCGTCAGCGTGTTGATTTTCTCGATGATGGCGAGTTTCTTTTGGTAATTCTCCTCGCGTTCCTGTTCGAGTGCTGCGGCAGCTGCTGCACGTTTCTCTCGCAGCACAGCCATCAACTCCTTGAAATCTGCCTCGTATGGGTCAGGTTCTGGAGTGTACTCCTCGGCAGCTCCTCCTTCATCGATGAACTTCTTGTAGGCGGCTTCCGATTCCTGATGGTGGATGCGGTAGAAGTTACTCTTGAGGCTGTCGAGTTCTTGGCGAGTTACCTCTTCGTCACTGTCTGCAATCTCCTTAAGTCGCGCAACGACTTCGGCTTTGCTTTCGTAGGTGGCGATAGAAGTTGTAGAGGTTTCTGCCTGAGGGTCTTCGACAGCTGTTTCTTCTGCTGCAGGCTCAGCGACTTCTTCAGCTACAGGTGCTGCGGCTTCTTCAACCACGGCTTCTGCAGCTTCTTCGATTGCTGGGTCGGCAACGGTTGCAGGTTCTTCAACTGCTGCAACAGCTTCTGTTGCTTGTTCTGCTGTAGGTTCAACTACAGGCTCCTCAGTGGGGTTCTGAATTTCAGTCATAGTTTTAGTGAATTATGTTAAGCATGATTGTATATACATAGACAACTGCTGCGGGAATAGCGAGCAGTGAACTATCAAAGCGATCGAGCATGCCTCCATGCCCTGGGAGAATGTTGCCAGAATCCTTGATGCCAAGGCGGCGTTTGAGCAAGGATTCCACAAGGTCGCCCCATGTGCCGATGACGATGGTGATGATGGCGAGACCTGCCCAAAGAAGGCGGCTCGTCAGCGGTGTCAACGTCTCAGCAAAGGGGATGAATGAGGCAATGACTTGCGATGCCAAGATGGCGGTGATGGCTCCACCGATGCTGCCTTCCCAAGACTTCTTCGGAGAGATGCGTGGGAAGAGACGGTGCTTGCCTAACCAAGAGCCGAACACATAGGCACCTGTGTCATTTGCCCAAAGGAAGATGAAGAGCGAGAGTGCGTACCAATAGTAGTAGGTCACTCCTGCAGGTGTGCTGATGAAGCACAGGGTATTGAGCGATGCGAAGGGCAGTGCAATATAGAGCTGCGCCATAAAGGTCATCGCCCAGTTCTGGATGTTTTCTGGGCGGTCGAAATAAATCTCGGCCACCAACAGGTAGATAATAGAAATGAGGTAAGGGATGAACACCTCCGACCCCATGATATTGGTGTTGAATGCCCACACTGCCACAAACAGGTAGGCGGCTGCCACTGTAGTGATGAAACGGTTGACATGCAGATGCATGTGACGATTCACAATTGTAGTGAACTCCCACGCCGTCAATGCTGTGATGACGGTGAAGAGAATCAGCAGAGAGTAAGGGTTGAACACAATTCCGCCCACAAGGACGATGACGAAAAGTGCACCCGTGATGGCACGTATAATCAAATTCTTCACGTTTCTTTCGGTTGGTTGGTTTCTGGTGTTGATTCAGTGGCAGGTCTTTCGCCGTTCTGTCCAGCTTCTTTGGCTTTCTCGGCTTTCTCGATGACGGCCTGCACAATCTTCTGACGGATAAACTCCTCGTTCTCCTTCTTATAATCTGTTGAATCTGTAGAATTGTTTTCCTCTTCTTTCTCTTCGTTGGCATTAGCTGCCAAGATCTCGTCTGTGCGAGAAGTCCAAGGACGCTTGCCAAAGATTTCTTCGAGGTCTTCCGCAAAGATGACCTCACGGTCGATGAGCAGCTGTGCCAGTTTGGCGTGTCCCTCCTGATGCTCCAAGAGCACCTTCTTTGCACGTTCGTATTCGCCAGCGATGAGGGAGCGTACCTCCTCGTCGATGGTCTCAGCGGTCTTGTCGCTATAGGGCTTGCTGAACTGATACTCTTGGTTGTCGTAGTAACAGAGGTTGGGCAGTTTCTTACCCATACCTGCATAGGCAATCATGCCGTATGCTCGCTTCGTCACCTTCTCAAGGTCGTTCATTGCACCTGTCGAGATGCGTCCGATACACAACTCTTCGGCTGCACGTCCACCCAAAGTGGCACAGATTTCGTCGAGAATCTCTTCTTTGGTCGAAATCTGACGTTCTTCTGGCATATACCAGGCAGCACCAAGGGCTTGTCCACGTGGCACAATGGTGACTTTGACCAATGGATTGGCGTATTCGAGGAACCACGAAATAGTCGCATGGCCAGCCTCGTGCAGAGCAATAGTCTTCTTTTCCTGTGCTGTGAGCAGTTTGGTCTTCTTCTCCAAACCGCCGATGATACGGTCAACAGCGTCGAGGAAGCACTGCTTATCTACCCATTCCTTATTGTTTCGAGCTGCGATGAGGGCAGCCTCGTTGCACACGTTGGCAATGTCGGCTCCAGAGAATCCAGGGGTCTGTCGAGCCAACTGCGCCACATCTACTGTCTCGTCTATCTTGAGAGGCTTCAGATGCACCATGAAAATTTCCTTACGTTCGCTCAAGTCTGGCAGATCGACATGAATCTGACGGTCGAAACGTCCTGCACGAAGCAAGGCACCATCCAGAATGTCAGCACGGTTGGTGGCTGCCATGATGATGATACCGCTGTTGGTGCCGAAACCATCCATCTCTGTGAGCAACTGGTTCAGCGTGCTTTCACGTTCGTCGTTACCACCCATGGCGGCAGTCTTGCTGCGAGCCCGTCCAATGGCATCAATCTCATCGATGAAGATGATGCAAGGAGCTTTCGCCTTGGCCTGTTGGAAAAGGTCACGAACTCGGCTGGCACCCACACCTACAAACATCTCCACAAACTCAGAACCTGACAGAGAGAAGAAGGGCACACCTGCTTCACCTGCAACGGCTTTGGCCAACAGGGTCTTACCTGTTCCTGGAGGTCCTACGAGGAGGGCGCCTTTTGGAATCTTACCACCTAAATTAGTGTATTTCTCAGGCTTCTTCAGGAAATCCACAATCTCCTGTACTTCCTGCTTGGCGCCTGCTTGTCCAGCTACATCCTTGAAAGTGATCTGGGGAGAATTCTTGTCATCTTTCTCAAAGAGTTGGGCTTTGGACTTACCTACTGAGAAGATGCTGCCAGCACCACCCATGAAGCCTCCACCTCCCATGCCTCTCATGATGAAAATCCAAATGAGCACAATGATGATGAGGGGAGCAAAGTTCCACAACAGGTTGCTGATGAAATCGTTATCCCGTTCGTAAGTCACCTTCCCCTTGAAGTTTCCCTCTTCGTTCTGGGTGTCCAAATAACTCTCGAGGTTGTCGATGGAACCAAATTCCACTTGGATGCGTGAGGCTTTCTTGTTCTTGTTCGCCGCTCCAAAGACTTGCTTGTCATACTTCGAGTCGATGCCCAGGGTCAGCGTGTTGTTGTCTTTGTTGATGACCACATCAGACACATACCCCTTCGTCACAAACTCCTTGAAGGTGGTGTAATCCACTGTGCGTGAGGCAGAGGTGTCGTGCCTCGTGAAAATCATGAATGCCAGTCCTGCGATGAGCAAGATATACAGCCACGTGAAGTTGAATCGTGGCTTCTGCATCCGATTGTTGTTGCCTGCGTTATTGTTGTTTTGTTGATTCTTTGTCTCCATGATTCATTAGTCAATGTCTGGAACATCAGTGATTTCTGCGTCTTCCCAAAGGTTGTCCACATCGTAGAATTCGCGTGCGTCAGGCACGAAGATGTGTACGACCACATCAATAAAGTCAAGTGCTACCCACAGGTTGTTGCGAGTGCCATCCACTGCCGATGGACGTGCATTGGCTTGCTTGCGGGCAAACTCACGCACGGATTCGGTGATAGCAGCCACTTGGCTGGGGGAGTTACCTTCGCCAATGACCAGATATTTAGTGATTGTATCGTTGATGCCTTCAAGGTTGACGATACGGATTTTTTTGCCTTTCTTCTCTTGGATGCCTGCCACGCAGGCTTTTACTAACTTTTCGGTTTCTGTCATCTATTATATATAATGTGTATAATTCTTACTGCTTACTGTTTACCTCATACCTCACATCTCATCCCTCTTGTTGCTCTCTTTTCTTCTTTTCTTCAATCATCTGGAAGTTCTTGGGACGCAACACGAAATTGCTGCCTAAGTATTTCTCCTTCACGATGGTGTTGCTCGCCAACTCTGGAGGGGTGCCTTTGAAGAGGATGCGACCTTCGAAGAGCAGGTAGGCTCGGTCGGTGATACAAAGCGTTTCCTGCACGTTGTGGTCAGTAATCAAGATGCCGATGTTTCTATCTTTCAATTTCCACACCACATACTGGATGTCCTCCACAGCGATAGGGTCCACACCTGCAAAGGGTTCGTCGAGCATGATGAACTTAGGGTCGATGGCCAGACAACGAGCAATCTCACAACGTCTTCTTTCTCCTCCTGAGAGCTGATTGCCCTTGTTCTTCCTCACTTTCTGCAAGTTGAACTCATCCAACAGACGTTCCAAGTGTTCCCGTTGTTCTTCCGTCGATTTGTATTTCATCTCCAACACTGTCATGATGTTGTCCTCCACACTCATGGTGCGAAACACACTGGCCTCCTGTGCCAGATAGCCCACACCTTTCTTCGCACGGGTCGATACAGGGTCTTTGGTGATCTCCATATCGTTGATGAACACCTGTCCGCTGTTGGGCACCACCAACCCCGTCGTCATGTAGAACGAGGTTGTCTTGCCAGCACCGTTAGGTCCTAACAAGCCCACAATCTCCCCTTGGCGCACACTGATGGACACATTATTGGCCACAGTACGCTTTCCGTAGGTCTTCACCAGATTGCGTGTATAGAGAGTGTTCCGTTCGTCCGAATACTCAGGGATATTTTCATCGCCTGCATTCGTGGTCACGGATATATATTTTTGCTCCATATTTTATCAAATTAGTTACAAAAGTACGAATTGTTTGGCGATTACTCACTTTCTAAATCAAAAAACTATGTTAAAAGCCGTTCTTTTGAACAAAAATAACTAATTTTGCCAAGATTTTGCTATTTATAAATCATTAAATTCGCAATTAAGGTGCTTTCTATACATAGTGGATTAACTCATCTTGGACGGTACGTCATGCTGATGGGACGTGTGCTTTCACAACCCGACAGGTGGCGGATGTTTTTCAAACAATATGTGACGGAGATGTATCAGTTGGGATACAATTCGATTGGCATTGTGCTCATCATCTCCTTTTTCATTGGTGCTGTGATCTGTCTTCAGATCAAGCTCAACATTCAGAGTCCGTGGATGCCTCGCATGGTGGTGGGCTACACGACGCGTGAAATCATGCTGCTGGAGTTCTCGTCGAGCATCATGTGTCTGATTCTGGCCGGTAAGGTGGGGTCGAACATTGCCTCTGAGATTGGTACCATGCGCATCACCCAACAGATTGATGCCCTTGACATCATGGGTGTCAACTCTGCCAACTTTCTCATTCTTCCCAAGATTGTGGGATTGATGACCATCATGCCCATTTTGGTCACGTTGAGTGTAGCGGCTGGCATCTTGGGTTCTTACGCCACAACACTGATGGGAACCACCACTGTGCCTGAACTGGACGAAGGTTTCCGCTATCAGTTCAATCAGTGGTTCTTCTGGTGTGGTATGATCAAGGCGATCGTATATGCGTTCATCATCACCAGCGTCTCTGCCTACAAGGGTTATACGGTCGAAGGTGGTAGTGTGGAAGTGGGTAAGTCGAGTACAGATGCCGTTGTGACCAGCAGCGTGCTCATCCTGTTCTCTGATATTTTCTTGACAAATATGCTGACATGATAAAGGTAGAACACTTATATAAAAGTTTTGAGGACAAGGAAGTGCTCAAAGATATCAACGCCACGTTCCGTGATGGTGAAGTGAACCTCATCATTGGTCAGAGTGGTAGTGGTAAGACGGTGCTGATGAAGAACATCGTGGGATTGCTCACACCAACGAAGGGCAGTATTCTCTATGATGACCGTGATTTTGTGTCGCTCTCGAAACGAGAGAAGATTCTCTTGCGTCGTGAGATGGGCATGATTTTCCAGAGTGCTGCATTGTTCGACTCCTTGTCTGTGCTTGACAATGTGATGTTTCCGCTCGATATGTTCTCACGTGCATCCTACGAGGATCGCAAGAAAAGGGCACTCGATTGCTTGGCACGTGTCAACTTGCAAGGTGCTGAGAACAAGTTCCCCGGCGAGATTTCAGGAGGTATGCAGAAGCGTGTGGCGATTGCACGTGCTATCGTATTGCAGCCCAAATATCTTTTCTGCGACGAACCCAATTCTGGTCTCGATCCCAAGACGAGCATCGTGATTGATGAACTCATCGCTGGCATCACCCACGAGGATAAAATCACCACCATTGTCAATACCCACGACATGAACTCTGTGATGGGAATTGGCGAGAACATCACCTTCATCTGTGAGGGAAGGGCTGAGTGGCAAGGCAGCAACAAGGAGATCATGGATGCCACCAACAAGAAACTGGAAGACTTCATCTTTGCCAGCGATATACTGCGTCAGGCGAAGGAACTGCACGACCAACAGAAAGTGAAAAGTGAAAAATGAAAAGTGAAAAATCTATTTTACTTGCCATCCGGACAGGGTAACTTAGATTTTTCACTTTTCACTATTCACTATTCACTTCGAATGATAATGAGATTATGATTGTTTGTATAGCGGAGAAACCGAGTGTGGCGCGTGACATTGCTAATGTGTTGGGTGCCAAAGACATGAAGCAGGGTTACATCGAGGGCAACGGCTATCAGGTCACTTGGACATTTGGACATTTGTGTGAGCTGAAAGAGCCTGATGAGTACAATCCTCGATGGAAGCGATGGGACTTATGGGATCTACCCATGATTCCTCAACGTTATGGCATCCGTCTAAAGAATGATGATGGGGTGCAACGGCAATTCGCCACTATCGAGAAGCTCATGCAGGCAGCAGATGGCATCATCAATTGCGGTGATGCTGGACAAGAGGGTGAACTCATCCAGCGATGGGTGATGCAGAAGGCAGGAGCAAAATGTCCCGTCAAACGTCTTTGGATTTCCTCACTGACAGAAGAGGCTATCCGTGAGGGCTTCAACAGCCTGAAAGACCAAATCGAATACCAGTCACTCTATGAGGCAGGGCTATGCAGAGCCATCGGTGACTGGACATTGGGCATGAACGCCACACGCCTCTACACCTTGAAATACGGTCAACAGAAACAGGTGCTCTCCATCGGAAGAGTGCAGACGCCTACGTTGGCTTTGATTGTACGTCGCCAACAGGAGATCGAGAGCTTTGTGCCCAAACAGAGTTGGGTGCTTTCGACGCTCTATCGCGACACCAAGTTTACAGCCATAGCCCACGACGAAGAGGCTGAAGCAGAGGATGCGGCTGAGGTAAAAGCTGCAGCTGAGCAGGGTAAGACGATTAAGGGTAAAGGCCCTATCTACAAGCAGATAGAATTTCAGACCGAGGAGGAAGGTAAGGCTGTGCTCGAAGCCATCAAGGATCAACCCTTCACGGTTACTGATATTCAGAAGAAGAAGGGTACGGAAGCACCCCCTCGTCTCTACGACTTGACATCCTTGCAGGTGGATTGTAACCGTAAGTTTGGCTACTCTGCCGAACAGACCTTGCAACTCATCCAAAGCCTCTACGAGAAGAAGTTCACCACTTATCCTCGTGTCGATACGACCTTCTTGAGCGATGATATCTATGCCAAATGTCCTCAGACCCTCCGAGGTCTGAAGGGCTATGAGCAATTCACGCAACCCCTCGAAGGAAAGCCGCTGCTCAAATCCAAGAAAGTATTCGATTCCTCCAAGGTGACGGACCACCATGCCATCATCCCTACAGGTGTGCCTGCCATCAGTCTCACCGATATGGAACGCAGGGTCTATGACCTCGTCACTCGTGCCTTCATCGCCGTCTTCTATCCCGACTGCAAATTCGAGACAACGACGGTGTATGGAGAGGTTGGGGGGCTTGTACTTTTCCGCACCAGCGGACGCACCATCTTAGATGAAGGCTGGAAGGTTATTTATAAAGACACCAAAGACATTCCCGATGACAACACGCCGGATGGCTCCCTCCCCATTACGGGGGAGGGTCGGGGAGAGGGTCTTCCTCTTTTTACCAAGGGTGAATCTGGCTCTCACATCCCTTCTCTCACTGAGAAGTGGACACAGCCACCCAAGCCTTATACGGAAGCCACTCTTCTGCGTGCGATGGAAACCGCAGGCAAGTTTGTGGATAATGAGGAATTGCGTGATGCGATGAAAGAGAATGGCATTGGACGTCCTTCCACCCGTGCTGCCATCATCGAGACCCTCTTCAAACGCCGATACATCCGTAAGGAGCGTAAGAGCCTTGTTGCCACGCCTACAGGTGTGGAACTCATCGGCATCATCCATGAGGAACTGCTCAAGAGCGCTGAACTCACAGGCATCTGGGAGAAGAAGCTTCGTGAGATTGAGAAGAAGCAGTACGATGCTCAGACTTTCATCGAGGAACTCAAGCAGATGGTCACAGACATCATCAACCAGGTGCGCAACGACACTTCCAACCGTCATGTGGCCATCACGACGGAGGAAGACCTGAAGAAGAAAGCCCCCCGACCCCCGAAGGGGGAGGGCATTCGCAACGTTTCCCAAGAGGTTTCAGTGCATGATGCACATCGCGTCAGCCCTCCCCCTTCGGGGGTCGGGGGGCTTGCGCCTGCTGGCTTCCAACCTCAAAAGAAGGCTGCACCTAAGAAGTCTGCCAAGAAATCGACAGAAGATGTTAAGGCTGCCCACGACCCTGATTCCATCATCGGTCTCCCCTGCCCTATCTGCCATGAGGGTCATATCATCAAGGGCAAAACCGCCTACGGATGTTCCCGTTGGAAGGAAGGTTGCACCTATCGCTTGCCCTTCGATCAGGCATGATGCAATAAATAAGCCTTTTTTTCGTTTTTAGAGGTATGGAACGGAAGATTCTCCACATATTCATATATATCGTGGCTTTGATGTTGGTGGCTTGCAGCAATGAGGGCATCGCGTTCAAGAAGGCAGAGCAGAGCTATGCCATTGGCGAGTACTATACGGCAAGCATCAACTACAAGAAGTCCTATTCACGTTGCAACCCTAAGGAAAAGGCAAAGCGGGCAGTACGTGCTTTCATGATGGGCGAGTGCTACCGCCACATTGGATATACGCAGAAGGCGATGGCAGCCTACACGAACGCCATCCGATACAATATCCCTGACAGCTTGGCCTACCTGCATCTGGCACGTCAGCAATTGAAGGCAGGACAGTATAAGCAGGCGGCACAGAATTTCAATCAATATCTGGAGCTTGACCCCGACAACGAACTGGCACGTAGCGGTTTGCTGTCGTGCGAACTGGGTCCCCAATGGAAGGCGAAGCCCAATCAGTATAAGGTGAAGAAGGAAGCGATATTCAATTCCCGTCGTTCCGATTACAGTCCCCTGCTGGTGGGCGATGATGCCAGCCAGATTGTGCTCTCGTCCACTCGAAAGGAGGCTGAGGGCGATGACATCTCAGGTGTGACAGGTCTGAAGTTTGGCGACCTCTTCTTCTCTCGCAAGAACGAACAAGGCAAGTGGCAACCCGTTGAGGCGATTGAGGGTGAGGTGAATACCGAATATGATGAGGGTGCGCCGTGTCTCAGTCCCGACGGCAAGACGATGTACTTCACCCGTTGTTCCAGCGACCCTGACTATCCTCGATATGCTGAGATTTGGCAGTCGCAACGTAGCGATGCTTCATGGAGCAAGCCGACCAAGTGTGCCATCTCTCGCGACACACTCACTTCCTTTGCCCATCCAGCTGTCAGTCCCGATGGTCAGTGGCTCTATTTCGTCAGCGATTCGCCTGGCGGAGAGGGTGGTCTTGACATCTGGCGTACACGCATCCTGCAGAGCGGTTTTGGGGGTATGGAGAATCTCGGACGTCCCATCAATACGGCAGGCGACGAGATGTTCCCTGCTTTCCGACCCAATGGCGACCTCTATTTCTCCTCCGACGGACATCCTGGCATGGGTGGACTCGACATCTTCATTGCGCATGAGGACTCCATTCGTGGCACCATCATTGAGAATCAGCAATATCCTCTCAATTCCTCTGCCGACGACTTCGGCATGACCTTCGATGGCCTCCACAATCGTGGTTTCTATTCCTCTTCTCGTGGCGATGGCAAGGGATGGGAGCACATCTTCTCTTTTGAGTGTCCAGAGATACTGCAAACGGTGACAGGATGGGTGTATGAGAAGGACGGTTACGAACTGCCAGAGGCACTGGTCTATATGGTTGGCAACGATGGCACAAACCTGAAACTCTCCGTCCGAGGTGATGGTTCCTTCACCCAGGTCATCAAGCCCGATGTCGATTACGTCTTGCTTGGCACCTGCAAGGGCTATCTGAACGTGAAGAACGAGGTTCGTGTCGATCCTGAGGATGCAGAAGAGAGCCACGAATACACGCTCCAGTTCCCCCTGCCGCCCATCAATGTGCCTGTGCTCATCGACAATATCTTCTATGAGTTCGACAAGGCAGACCTCACGCCCGAATCGACGGATGCCCTCGACAAGCTCGTCGATATGATGAACGAAAACCCCAACATCACCATTGAGCTTTCAGCCCATTGCGACTATCGAGGCAACGATGACTACAACCAGCGCCTTTCCCAACGACGTGCAGAGTCGGTTGTGCGCTACCTCATCCAGCATGGCATTGCGAAAGACCGCCTCACCGCTGTGGGTTATGGCGAGTCTCGTCCTAAAATTGTCACGAAGAAAGTCGCAGAAAACCTCTTGGCTGGCGACCCCAAGGTGGAGGTGCAGGTGAACGACACCTTGACCGAGGCCTACATCCTCGCCTTCAAGGACAAGGACGCACAGGAGGTGCTCAATGCCCTCAACCGCCGTACCGAGTTCCGTGTCCTCCGCACCACCTATGGCACCACCCTCAACGAGTACAAGCCCGACGAGGAGGAAAAGAAAGCCGCTGCCCGTCGCAAGGAAGACGCAGACGATGACAACTTCATCTTTTAGGCTTTTTTAGTCTCATTGATGACTACTTTCATTGATGAAAAGGTCAATGAAAGTTTTTTTGTGCTTTGTTGAAAAAAAGTGAGCATTCCGATTATACATTTTGACAAAAACGGGAATATATCAATAAGAAAGCTAAGTGAATGGAACGCCACACAGACATCACATCAACCGCCGATGATTCACAACTCATCAGCAGTATCCTCAGCGGACACATAGATAAATTCTGTCTGCTCGCTGCTCGGTACGCACCCCATGTGCAACAGCTGGTGGAGTGTATGATTTCACAAGTGGAAGATGTGGAGGATGTGACACAAGACACGTTGATGGCTGCCTACGAGAGCCTGCCAAACTACGACAGCCGGCGAGCAAGTTTCAAGACATGGCTTCTCCGCATCGCTTATCACACCGCATTGAAACGTCTGCGAAGCGAGTCGCGGATGCGGTTTGTCGAAGTGGAACAGACCCTGCTCGATGCCATTCCTGACCAAGAGGCTGACAAACTGCTGAGCGACACATCTCCTGACCGACTGCAACTGCTTGACCAAGCCATCAGTCAACTCTCCATAGATGACCAGATGCTTCTCAGCCTCTACTACCACGATGACCGTTCCCTCCGCGAGATTGCCTACATTGTCAATCGAACCGACAGCTATCTGCGTTCTCGCCTCCAATGGCTCAGAAAGAAACTTTGCAACTCCATCATCACACTCGAATCACATGGAAACAAACAAGAAATATGAAGATAAAGCCCTGCGCACCGTCATGCACCGCAGAGCAGCAGCCAATCACAAGAAGCTCTCCGATGACTTCACCGATCGCCTGATGCAACGCATTCAAGACGATGAGAAGAAGAAGCATGTGCGGAAACGCCAACAGGTTTGGATGTACACGAGCATCGCTGCTGCTGTGGCTTTGCTTATGGGCTTCTTTTTCTACTTCTCTCATTCCCTAATCAGCAAGCCAGCAGAAAGAGAGTTGGTGGAGAGAGAGGACAGCACCAATATCTTGCAAGAAATCGAGAGAATGGAGCGAGAGACCCCACGACATCCGATGGCGCAGATGAACGAGGAGCAAGGGACAAGGATCGAGGAGCAAGGAACCAAGATAGCTGTTCGAAAGCTGAAAAAAAGTACGGTCACTCAGCCTTCCACTCCCCCAGCGGCGGATGAAGAACCCTTGTTGGCCGATGCAGAGGAAACAGACCCAATAGCAACAGATACGATGCTCCGAGATACAATTTACTATCGGCCCGATGTCCTGTTCAGAGATTATGCAGCTTACTACGAACAGGTTCAGCAACAAATTCGTGCTCACATAGAGGATGTGGACAAGAGCATCGAAGAGAGCATCTCTTATTTCAAAGGCTATTAACCCTAACACAAGAACGTATGAGAAAGATATTATTCCTCGCCGTCGGATGGCTGATCACGCTATCGATGCACGCACAATACAATTATTTCGACCATATCGAGGAATTTGATTCTATCGGTAAGAATTGGTTTAAAGATGTCAAAATAGATTATGGTATATGGAGTCAAGATAGTGTCATATGGTATCTTGATTACGGAAAGGAAAACCTTACCAAAGAAGATGTCCAGAAGCTGAAAACCATCGTCCTTCGGGGGATGGCAAAAAGTTCAGAATCCTCCCATGGAGAAAGCCACCTGAACGGAAGAGATTCCATCCGAATCATCTCCTCTACATCAACAGACATTCCTCAAGAAGCCGCATTTCAAGTGATGGGCAAACATGTCTATGGCCCTTGTAAATTGCAATCTTGGTTTGACGCGGATACCCAAGATGGTTATGGTCATATAGCTTGCTTTTTCATACAGAGAGAACCCCTATTTGAACATGTGGAGGCGAGCACATTGCGGATGGATCAGACAATAGCTGCCATCCTTGAAGAAACGGAACCAAAAGTTTACGAAGCCGTGTTTTTTAATGGCTCCCAAAAAGATGGATTCAAGTTCTTATTGCCAGGCGTGGAAGACGAACACATCAAACGCACTCAAGCCTCTATCTATGAATTTGCCCATAATGCCAAGAACAAGGAGTGGTATGATCGACTGGTCGCGACTGCATACGCGCATCTGGATTATAGAGAGAAGTTCTGGATTGAACAGTACTCTGATGAGTATAGGGTAACCATTTGTGTGGAGAACCCCCAAAAGCGTGGTTACATCGCTTGGATGGTTAAGTTCAATGGTCGGCTTTTTGTGTGTCGTGCCGAAGGAGAGGAGGGATTCTGCAATGTTGATGAATGGTACGAAGACTCATTCCTCCGAACCCAGAAAGTGATTCACCCCCAAACTAATCAATCCATCTCAAGAAAATGAAAAAGTATATCACCTTCCTCATCACCTTCCTCATCGCCCTCTCGGCTGATGCACAACATAGTCTATTTGACCATGTTGAGGAGCTTGATGCCCTGCTCAATGCGAAAACGAGGGATTCACGCACGCTGATTATTCATCATGGGGGACTTTGGGCTCAACGATCTTGGGAACTGCAATACATATTCTATGATGACTCTGATGATAAATTGGAACAGTTGAAGCCCATCTTCATCGAAGAAATGGAGAAGGGGGACAAATCTTACCACAATGAGAAGCATCAAGGTGGAACAGATGACCAAACCACCTTCAAAATCCACTCCACTTACAACATTGATGAGGAGCATCCCTACGCTGTGATGGGCTCTCCCGTGGAGGGGGAATGCAATGCGATTGGAATCCTCAACAGCCAGATGGAAACATACCCACACAGAGACATCTTTGTCTCAGCCCAATTCTACCAGCGCACCCCCATCACTGAAAAAGATAAGAAGCTGAACCATGAGATAGACAAGGCGCTCTGCAAAATCGTGAAGAAAGCCAAACGCACCACCTACAAGGTGGCATACGATGACCCCAAGAATCACGCCCAAACGACATTCCAATCCTGTTCCAGTCTGCCCAAACATACAGAAGGAGTCATCTACGAATACAAAGATTCCGTACCCGATATCTACCAGCAGTTTGTGTCCACCATCTACAGCCACCTCAACGACGCAGGCCTGAGTTTCTACTTGAAACACACGAAAGAGTATGGAGATTCACTCTCTGTCGCACGTAAGGCGCAGACAAGTGTAGTGGTTCGTCTTGGTCAGCGCATCAAGGAATCTGTATTGATTGACAGATTCATTTCACAAATTGATGGACAAGAGGTGGCCGTTATCTCAGCTCCCAATCAAGGGGGAGAAATCCTCACCTTTGCGATGGGACACCCCAACGAGGCAGGCTACATCGTCTGGTCTTTCTCCACTGAGGAAGGCGATTTCCGTGTGCTCCGTGCCGAAGGAAAAGAAGGGGCATACGTGCCTTCTTGCTGGTTCCTCTATGACACGTTGGAGCCACAACTCCAAGACTGCTTCATCAAATAATCAAGAAGAGGGTTATTCGTCAACAAGAGCATAGTGTTGTAATTATATTTTGAAAGTTTAGAATTATTTTTTGAAAGTTTCAAAATATTTTTTCAGACTTTAGAAATTTATTTTGAAACTTTCAAAAAAGAAAAAGAAGGAAGGAATTTTGAATTTTGCATGGGTATTCCATCAAATGAAGGAGGAAGAATGAGATACAATCATCAAAAATTCCGTAACTTTGCAACCGCAATATGCTTAGGTTCCTGCACATATTATTCTTAGTGGCTTTCACAACCTCGCTCTCTGCCCAGCAGAGTGAGGAGGCAATGCATGTGTTGTCATATATCCAGAAGGCTATGAACTTCAATAAGGTGGTGCCACAGGAAAAGGTGTACCTGCATTTTGACAATATGGGCTACTTCGAGAACGAGACAATGTGGTTCAAGGCATACGTGACAAGGACGGACAATGGAAAGGCGACGGATTTGAGCAAGGTGCTGTATGTGGAATTGCTGAACCCCAGTGGGGATGTGCTAAAGACACAGAAATATCCTATTGACTCGTTGGGTCAAGCACACGGAGATATGAAACTTGACACGCTCTTTGGATCGGGATTTTACGAGGTTCGTGCTTACACGAGATACATGACCAACTGGGGTGTGAATGCTGTATTCTCAAGGGTGTTCCCCATCTTCAAGGCTCCAACGGAAGAAGGTAAGTATGATGACCTGACCATCCGCACAATGCTCTATAAGCACAGAGACCCCAACAATCGTGACCGCACCGATTCACTTTATCTGAAAGCTATTGACGAGGGCATCTATACCAGCGACCTGATGAAGACGGTGAGTGTGCAATTCTATCCAGAAGGTGGAAATCTCATCAGAGGCAAGCGATGCCGAGTGGCGATGTTGGCTGTGGATGATAATGGAAGGCCTTATCAAGGGGAAGGGTTCGTGACGAACTCAAAAGGTGACACGTATGCCTCTGTGAAGACGGATTCCTTGGGGAGAGGCTTGTTCGAATTGGTGCCTGACAGCAGCCAGCTCAGTTTACAGATGGCCAACCTGAAGGATAAGGTGCAGAAGTTCCCTCTGCCAACGGTCCAACAGGAAGGATGTGTGTTGAAACTTGATGCTGTGAGCGAACAGATGCTTGCCACGTTGCAATGCACAGATGGGTTGTATGGCCACCTCTTGGGTTATGTGTTGATGCACAATGGCAACATCATCTATTGCGATACGGTGACAGCAAGTCCCCTCATCGAGATAGAGCTGGACAGACAGAAACAGGAAGAGGGTGTGAGCCAATTCACTGTGTTTGACAGCAAAGGTGAGATTGTGGCAGAACGGCTCTTCTTCATCTGCCCCAAGCAGAATGGTGCCGACAGCATCCACATCGTGAACAAGACAGGACGTCTGAAACCATGTGGCAAGGTGGAACTGGAATTACAGGCACAACCCAATGCGAGCCTTTCTTTCTCTGCAATAGATGCGGAGACCATGACTAATGGTAAGCAGGGCAATATGAAAACTTGGATGCTGCTCTCGTCGGAAGTGAGGGGCTACATCCACAATATTGATTATTATTTTGAGGCTGATGACA